>CAYQAV010000142.1:0-6202 GCA_964415565.1 uncultured Candidatus Peribacteria bacterium | reverse complement strand
AAACAATTAAATATGCAGATGATAAATTTAAAACAGACTTATTATTTGTATCTAGCATTGGCAAGGAAGTTCCACCATATCTAAAAGAAGAAAGAAATAATGAATACCGTGAAAGTTATGAAAAAATTGTATCTACACATTTGAATTCAACTGATATAAAAACACTTAAATTAGTTGGATGTGAAAAACTACATAATTCACTAAGTCTAGCAGAACAACTTAATAATAAGTTAAGCCAGAAAGCAGAGCAAAGACCAACAAGAAGAAATAAAATTTAAAATTCTATTTTACATTAAACCATAGAGCCAACTAATTCTAGTTGGCTTTTTTATTGCTTTTTTAATTTAATTTGATATATTTATAAAATGGAGGGAAAATAAATGAAACATAGACAAATGCCAAGAAATATAACTGAAGTTAAATGTATAAATAAATTTAATAGAGTTTCAATTAAATACAGAGTAAGAATAAGAAGAAAGAACTTCTCATGTGACTCATGGTTCTTTGATTTAAAAACTGCTATGGTATTCCGTGATTGGGTTAACAGTTAACCAAAATGAATTAGTTGACTTCTTTATTAAATCTTATCAATCACAACCTTATCACCAAACATCTTGATTGAAATTCTTTGCCCTGATACAAAGCCAATATCTTGATAGTAGACCTTAACACTGGTTCCATCATCCATCAATGCACGAATTTCAACCATATTTAGAGCAGTTGTAGTCTTAGCCATGTTGGAGCCTACTTGTGAGCCTATGACTGAACCAATGACAGCCATTGCAGTCTTACCCCTACCAGCACCAAATTGATTGCCTACAACACCACCTACACCAGCACCGACTACACCAGCAACCAAATTTGGATTCTGTTCATAGACAACATATTGAGTAGCACTTGAGACACTTCCTAATTTGGAATAGGATGGTTCTTTTGGCACACTAGAACAACCCAATAGAGACATTGCAACTAAAACTGATAACACGATTTTTTTCATAATAATTCCTTATTGTTATATTGTTATATATAATATATTATATAAGTTATGTCAAGAGTTGTCACAAGTAGAATCTACTAAAATTAGTAGAACTTACTTGTTTATTTTAAATTCTAGTAGAAATCTACTAGATTGATATTGCTTTTGTATATTTTACTGTTATATTATAATTACAACAACAAAAGAAACAATATGAGCCAAGACAAACTATATATTATCAGCAATGGGACATACAGCAAAATTGGAATTACGAACAATATTAATAAGCGTTTTTCAACATACAAGACACACAATCCAAACACACTATTTCATTATATTTACACTTTTACAAATAGTCATGATGCAAAGCGAATTGAATCGACAATAAAGAATCTTTATAAAAATAGCAGAGTAAATAAATCTACTGAGTGGTTTGATTTTTCAGTTGATGAATTAAAAACCAATATAGATATTGAATTAAAACAAAGAGATATATTTTTTACAATATATATAATTCCAACTAGCAACACTTGTATTAGTTTTTCAAAAACTGGATTGAATCTATTAATCAAGATTTCAAACAACACTTCACAAAGAGTGTTTTTAGTCCTAGTTGAAATGATTAATAAAAATAACGAAATACAAATTAGCCAAGAAGCAATAGCAATTTTACTTAATACTTCCAGACAAACAGTATTAAGAGCGATAAATTACCTATCAAAAAATAATTTCATTGATATTTCCAAAGCAGGAACTTCAAATATTTATAAAGTGAACCCAGACATTGCTATTCCATATTTAGATTAGTAAATTTAACTTTTCAATAGTAGACTTTACTTTAATATAAAAAATCTAGTAGATTTCTACTAGATTAATATAATTTATTATTAAACAAACTTAGATATTATCAAATTGCTTCTTAAATCTATCGTAATCAACCTTACTTCCACGATAGAAATATTGATAATTCAAATAAATTGCACCATCTTGACGCTTAATCATCCCTTTTTCACAAAGAGATTTAATTGTCTTTGAAATATTGGACACATCAATATTTGTCTTTTCAGCAAATATAGAGTTAGACACAGATAAAAGAACATTTCCATAGGTGTTCGATTCATCAAGAATTACATATATTGCCATACATAATTTCATTTCATTTTGCGATAAATTATTGTTTGCCAAGAAATATAAAAAATCTTTCATGAAAGTCATAGTGTATGGCTTATTTTCGTAATTAGACGTTCTAATTTCAGGGTTTTTCTTTTTATAAATTACATCCAACATTTCAAAAAATCTAATTTTTTGTTCATTTGTATATTTTTCATTCTTAATAATATAATTTCGGCTCTGCTTATAGTGCTTATTTACATTAAGAATCTTACTTATTTCGTTAAAATCATCTTCTCCAGCCTTTTCATTAGAGAATATATCCATTTGGTCTTCAATTGCAAAACTATCCATATTAAACTTTCTATTGTTATAATATAAATATAATACATATAAAATTAAAGTCAAGTATTTATCTACTTTTTTATTTTTATTTTAGTAAATTTTTACTTATTTAATAAATCAATATTTGACAATTAACTCTTTTTCTTTTATTTTTTCTAGTAGATTTCTACTAGATTCTAGTAGATTTCTACTTTTTGACTTTTTGAAGAAGCCGGCCACCATTGTCTTTTTTATTTCCTCTTCTATTATATTATCCGATATATATTTAATTTCTTATTTATTTATCAAAATCCAATAATTTCAAATATTGCTAAACCCTAGCATTTTTTCCGTTTTTCCATTTTTATTCTTTCTTTATAAATTTAGTTAAATTGCCTACGGCAATACAACTCATTCTTTTAGTGTTTATCCACACTTTTACCCCCTACGGGGTACACAAACCTACCTAAAGTTTTTTTTATCTCTATTTGATTAAATTTATCAAGTGGTTTCACCTTATAGAGATTTGAGCAGACTTATTTTCCCCTTAAAGGGCTTTCGCCCTGAACTCCCAACCTCCTGGTTGTCCTTGCCTACGGCTACAACTCAAATACAGACGATGAAAAGCCAATGTCCGTAGGTGGAACTGCGATAGCAGGAAGGCGACTGCCTTTTAAGGGGAATATGAGGATGGAATAGATTCAAAACGCAAAGCGAGGAATTTGCCAATATCTAAATATGCTAAATAGCCATGAGGCTACTTATTGAACAAAATAAAAAGGCAAGGCAAGTTATATTAAATATTTAACAAATATACTTGATTAAAGTTTTAAATATATTATAATATATAATACATTAGGAGAATAATAATATGATGATGAGAAATTACCTTTCAATGAATAGTTTAGCCTATCATGAGAAACAATTAACATACAACATGACTAACTTGCTTTCAGAAATTAAGCAAGAATTTCCTGATGACTTAAATCCAGATTTCAACAATCCTAAATATAAACAGTTTTTGGAAAGAAATGCTTTTGTTCCTAAATTCATGGGGGAACTAAATTCATCATTAGGTTTAGACGATAAATATTTATCAGTTGACTTGTGGAGAGATTTATCTAATGGTTGGTGTCCAGTCACAAGTTCAACAGACCCTAAACTTGCCAAGCAAGCAATTGAAACCCCAAAGGGGAAAATGATTCAATTTAGACAGACAGCAACAAATATTCTTCCTGATGGAAGTTATGAAGTTCCAAAAAAAGACGATATTAAAACTCGCTTAGGAACAGAATTTATGTTTGTATTTGGTGAAAGACTTTCAACCAGGATTGGCCTCATGGCCACACAAGACCCAAGTGTTGAAAAGAAATTCCAAGAAATTTGCTACAAAGTATTTCAGGAAAAAATTGTTCCTGAAATGTTAAGTATGGCAAGAATTCGTAAAGGAAAAGATGGGGTTGATTACGAAGCAGCAGCAGAAATTTTAGCCGTTCCATTTTTCCACCAAGAAAATCGAAGTGAGCAACCTTTTAGCCATTTTCATTTTAATTTAATGAATGTTGCAAGAGGTTATGACGGTGAACTTCACTCACTTTGCACAGATGAGATAGGAGCGAATGCTTCAGCAATTGACGCAATCTTTATGTCCAACATGAAAGAAGCATTGGAAAAAGAATTTGGTTTTGTTTTCGTAGAAGTTAAACATAGTGAAGATTTAGAAAATGAATTTTTAAAAGACAACGAAAGAAAAACCGTATCCTTTGATTTACCAGAAGAAGTTATTCCTGCAAATGTCCTTGAATATCGTTCAGTTCGTGAAAAAGAAATGGAAGCCGAGTTAAAGAAAATTGGTAAGAAAGGCTATGAAGCCAAGGAACTTGCACGTCATGCTTCAAGAGATGATAAGACAGATAAATCACCATCAGAATTGAGAGCGAAATGGAAATCAGATTTTGCTTCACTTGGTTGGACTCTTGAACAAGCAGACAAGGATATGGAAGCATACAAGGCTAAAAATCACCCAAAACGAATTGCACCAAGTGATGAAATTCTTGAAGATTCATTTTTGAGAAATCACAAAGAAGTTGCTTTTACAGAATACCAATACAAAGCACACATTCACAAGCAATTATTGTTTTGTATGACTTCTGATGACGCACAAAGAGAAGCAACAAGAATTTTTGAGAAATCTTGTAATCTTTCAATGAGTAAAGACCAAATGGAATATTTCAAACCTTTACTTGAAAATACCATTGAAGACGCAACACTTAAACAATCAATGCAACTTCGTTTTGGAAGAGAAGCAAAATTTATTCACACTTCTACTATTGAACGAGACAAATATATCTCTGAAAGTTTGATGAAAAGAAAAGATGAAATTTCATTTATGTTTGACAAGAATGAAGTTTCTAAAGCAATTCTTGATTTTGAATCCAAACAAAAAGGTTTTAACGGTAAGCCATTCAAGTTTGCAAAAGGACAAAGAGAAGCAATTTTGATGATTGCTACTGAACCAGGTGCAGTCTCTAATGTCGCTGGAAGGGCTGGAGCCGGTAAGTCTACTTTGGTACGAGTAGCCAAGGATTTTTACAACTCAAAGGGGTTTAAGACATTTGGAACATCTACTTCTTCATCAGCAACTATGACTCTTGCAAAAGACACTGGTATGAAAGAAGGTGAATTTCACAACACTACTCAATTAATCAAATTACTTGATAGTGGAAAAATCAAATTTGATAAAAAGACAGTCTTGTTTTGGGATGAGGCAGGAATGGCCGATACAAAATCATTTTATGAAATTATTAAACACGTAAATGTTGCTGGTGCAAAGTTAGTTTTAATAGGCGAAAAGGAACAATTACAACCAATAGGAGCCGGTGGTTCGTTCAAAATTCTTGGAGAACAGTTCACAACTACTAAGGTTCAAGACATAAATAGACAACAATATGAATGGCAAAGAGAGATGGTTGAAGACTTTGCTTCTGGCCGTTCAGAAAAGGCTTTAAGGTCACTTCACGATAGTGGAAATATTGTTATCACAAAAAAGGAAGAACAACGATTAGAAAAAATTGTTGATGACTACATTAATGCCAAAGAAGTAAAAATAACTGGTGACATAACTATCACTTACAAAACTATTGATGGTGAAGTAAAAACTCACTCTACAAGCCATTTAACTTTCAGTGAACCAATCAAAGTTAAGCCTGGTGAAGTAGCACCAAAGGAACCACAATTCAAAAATAAGAATTTCTCTAATCAAGAAATTTTAGATATGGCTAATTCTAAAAAATCTTATGACAAATATTCAATCAAAAAAGCACTTGAACAAACACTTGGTGTAGAGATTAAATCAATTGATTCAGTTCAAGACAATCTTGTTAGAACAGAGTCAAAAGTTGATGTTAAAGATAAGATGATGTTAGCAGCAACTAATGATGATATTGACATGATTAATGAAAAGGTTCGTGAGAAACTTAAATTAATGAAGTTTTTACCTGAACAAGAAGTAATAGTTAAATCAAAAGATGGAAGTGAAAAAGGCTTTTCTATTGGTGATAGAGTAATTTTCACTAAAAACCAAAATAGTGATGACTTGTCCAATAAAAAACTTCACAATTCAGACCAAGTCGAATTTATAGGTTTTGTTATGAATTCAAAAACTGGTGAACCATCAGCGATGAAACTATCTATGGATAACGGACAGCAAGCAACCATTGATTTGTCTAAAAATCACAATTTAAAGCACGCATATGCAACAAGTATTCATAAATCTCAAGGTCAGACAAAAAC
>CAYQAV010000141.1:0-10402 GCA_964415565.1 uncultured Candidatus Peribacteria bacterium | reverse complement strand
ATTTTTCTCTGTTATATTACTTATATTAGTAGATATTTTTTGATTTATTCCAACTATATTAAAAAGTATAAAAAAACCATTTGAAGAAACTGAAGTTGCTTATTTTTTAGCTTGAGAATGATATTTGATGTCTATATTTGCTATGGAAAATATTAGTTTTCTAACTGTTTGATTTGTAATTGAAACTTGTTTTTTTAATTTATTTTTAGCTTCTATTATCTTTTTTAGAAAGAAAGCTTTAAAACCAGTAATTAGCTAAAAAAAATCCACTTTAAGTGGATTTTTTTTATTTGTATTTATTTATAATTTTTTCTCAAACAACAAGTCAATCAATTGCCGAAGAAGTAATTCATCAAGCATATCAAGCTCCTTCTCAAGCTGGATAAATTCAAGATATATTTGATTCACAATTTTCATTTCTAAACATACGTATAACTGAAGAAGTTCTAGCTTCTATTCATATCAGAAGTGCATCAGGATTAGCAAATCATTTTATCTTTTTATCAAGCATAGGAATTGCTTTTCTTATGGCTTCTATTACAAATTCTGGTAAACAAGAATCAAGAGAAGTAAGAGTTATTTCTGGTTTATATGTAGTGCCTATTTTTCATAATTTAGTTGAAGGTTTTCTATTTAAAAAATCTCATACTAATTGTGCTGGTGCATTGAAATTTGAACCTCATAATTCATATGTTGCCTTTTCCCATTTTCTTTGAAATTCAACTCAAGCAAGTGGATGGTCACTTCAAAAATCACTAGGATTTACATTTACAAGTAATGCACTATTTGAATTTTTTGAATCTTGGTTATATTCACTCATTCAATTTACTGTTAACATTCAATCTTCAGATGCAGCAAGTACTACATGTCAGCCTGGACACATACAAAAACTATAAACTGACCTTTCAGATTCGTCATGATTTACCAATTTGTAACTAGCAGCTCACAACTTGATATGTTGACAAGATTCACCATATTGAGATTTATTTATTAGTTCTCTAGGATGTTCAATTCTAAGTCAAACGGCAAACGGTTTTTGTTTTATCTCAATTCATCTATTGTATAACATTTCATATGTATCACGAGCAGAATGACCGATAGCTATTATTAAATCGTCAGTTCTTATTTTTTCTCAGTTTTCTAAAATAACATTTTTTATTTTATTATTTTCTATTTCTAAATCAGTAACAAGAGTATCAAATCTAACTTCTCAACCTAAAGAAATGATTTTTTTTCTCATATTTCTAACAACTCATCTTAATCTATCTGTACCTATGTGAGGTCTTGCACTATATATTATTTCTTCTGGTGCTCAAGCTGCCACAAATTCTTCAAATATATATTTACTTCTAGGGTCATTTACAAGAGTATATAATTTACCATCAGAAAAAGTTCCTGCTCATCATTCTCAAAATTGCACATTACTATTTTTTTTGAATTCTCTTTTTGTAAATAAATTGTGAACATCAATAACTCTTTGTTTAACCTCACTTCATCTTTCTATAATTATTGGATTTAGTCAAGCTTCTGCAAGGATAGTTCAAGCAAGTAATCAAGAAGGACCACTTCAAATTATAACTGGACGATTTTTAACTTTAGAAGTATCAACTTTATCAATTGTATAAATAAAGGGTTCAATTAATCTAATCTTATGTTTTTTTACATTTTTTTGAAAAATAGGATTTTTTGAAGTAATTATTTTTTCATTGTCTTTAGTATCTATATTTAGAGAATAAACAAAAAGTATTTTACCTTTATCTCTAGAATCAACAGCCTTTTTTACTATTTCAAATTTTAATAAATCTGTTTTTTGTATGTTTAATATCTTAAGTATTTTTCATTCTAAGAGTTTTTCATCTTCATCAAGAGTTAGCATAAGTTCTTCAATACGTATTAATTTTTTTATCATTTTGCTTGTTTAATATTATTTTTTTATTATAAGTATAAGTAAATAACTTTTTAGTCAAGTTAGTAAAAATATATTTAAAAAATATAAATAAAAATGTCAATAAAAAAAAGTTTAATTATTAGGTTAATAAAAACATTTTTTTACAATACTAACATTGCATATATAATTTGTACATATAATTAATATTACATTTATGAAAAATATGAAAAAACAAACCCAAGCCTTTACACTAGTTGAGCTAATTGTTGTAATAACAATATTAGCAATTTTAGGTACAATAGCGTTTATAAATTTACAATGATATAGTTGATCAGCAAGAGATAGTAAAAGAGAAAGTGATATAAGTAATATTTTGAAAAAAGTATCAGTAGAACAAATAAAATGAGTAACATGATGAGAATTAATAGAAAATCAATCAACAAAACCAGTAATAATAAATGAAATAGCAACAAATGCAATCCAATGAACACCAAAATTTTCACAATTAAAAGAAGACTGAAATAGTTTTAAAGATCCAACAACAAAATCAGATTATATATTATCATATGCAAAATGATGAACAAGTACATGAGCGTATAATTTTTTGCAAATCGCAACAATAAATGAAGAAAGAAATGAAGCAGTAGTAAAATGAAATTATTATATGTATAATACTGTAACAGATAGTCCAAGTATAATAAAAAATGCTAGTGATTTATTTGTAGTTGATTGATGATCTCAATTACCTTATGAAGCAAGTAATAATTTAGTAACACCTATTCCTGCATCTAATATATTGACTTTGTCTAGAAATATGTGAGGTTATAATTGTGCTTTATATAGTACTTTAAATATAAAATGTTGGTGAGATAATAGTGCAGGACAATTATGAGATTGAACAACTAACTCAAGTCTTTCACCTTTTATAGTTCAATGATTATAAAATTTTTAATAAAAAAATATATGAAAGTAACATTTTCATATATTTTTATTTTAACTAGACCTTTTACCTATATATATTATAACAATTAAAAAACTTTAAAATTTCTTTTGACATTTTTTAACTTTTTTATATAATCACGGAGCTTTTTAGAAATATCACGAAAAGTTTTTTAAAAGAGGTTAAGTTAAACTACTCGCTTGCGGGGATCGTTTAACCTCTAACTTTATATTTGTAAACTGTATTTTATATGGCTTGAATTATAACTACTAAGTTAGAAATGACTAGAGTTGTTAAGGATGATAGATTTATCCCAATAACTTTATTACAAGTTCCAGAACTTAGAGTAATATGATTTAAAACTCTAGAAAAAGATGGTTATGAAGCTATAATCATTTGAGTTTTAATAAATGGAGCTAATGCAGAATTAGCTGAAGGAAAAGTTACATTGAATAAAAGTGCTTTTTCAAGAATTAAAGAATTTCCAGTTTCAGAAGCTGAAAAAGGAAGATACAATGTTTGAGATACTGTTTCATTAGATGTATTAGAAGGTGATGTTAAAGTAAGTGTTGAATGATTTTCAAAATGAAAATGATTTACATGAGCTATGAAAAAGCATAACTTTCATTGAGGACCTGCTAGTCATGGTTCTAAATTCCATAGAGCTCTTGGTTCTATTGGTAACAGAAAACCTACTAGAACACATAAAGGTAAAAAAATGCATGGTCATTTAGGTGATACGCAATTTACAATTAAAAATATACCAGTTGAATTAGTTAATAAAGAAATTGGTGTTATTGGTGTAAGAGGATGAGTTCCAGGATGAAGAAATTCATACGTAAATATTATTTTTTAGTTATTAATGTTAAAATCGAATGAAAACTAATTTATTTGATCAAGCATGAAAATCAATTTGAGAAATCGAATTAAATTCTTCAGTGTTTTGATTAGAACTAAATGAAGGTCTTGTTCATAGAGCATTAGTATATCAACTAGCTAATAATAGAATGGTAGTTGCTCATACTAAAACTAGATGAGATAGAAGAGGTTCTACAAGAAAAATATATAAACAAAAAGGTACAGGTAGAGCGAGAATGGGTTCAAATAGATCACCTATCAGAAAGAAAGGTTGAGTTGCATTTGGTCCAAGAAATACTGTAAACTTCGAACTTTCTATGAATAGAAAAGAAAGAAGAAAGGCTTTATTCGTTGTTTTATCATCAAAATTAGCTAATAAAGAACTAATTATTATTGATAAAATTGAATTTAGTGATGTAAAAACTAAAAATATGGAAAAAGTTTTAAAAGCTTTACCTTATGAAAAAAATGTTTTACTAGCTTTATCAGAAAAAAATGAAATGATTGAAAAATCAGCTTCAAATTTACCTTATGTTAAAAGTATACTAGTTGATTATTTAAATGTTAAAGATTTATTGAAATATAAAACATTAGTTTTATTAAAAGATTCTTTATCTAACTTAGATAATTTAGCAAAATAATTTTAATCTAAACAATTATAAATATGAGATTATTTAGAATATTAAAAAAACCTATAACAACTGAAAAAACTTCTAACTTAAGTTTAATAAAAAATACTTATGTATTCGAAGTTTCATCAGGTGCTACTAAAATAGATATTAAGAAAGCTGTTAAAGAAATCTATTGAGTAGATGTTGATAGTGTTAATGTTTTACATACTAGAGAAAAATTCAAGTATGCAAAAAAATGAGTACAATTAAGAAAAAGATCTAGTAAAAAAGCTTATGTTACCTTAAAAGATACAAAAGCTAAGATAGATTATTCAATTATAAAATAATTTAGTTCTTAAAAATAAGAAAGTGGGAATTAAAAAATTTAAACCTACTACTCCAGGTAGAAGATGAATGACTGTTAATACTTATGAAGAAATTACAACTTCTTCTCCTTATAAAGCTCTTACAGTTAAATTAAAAAAACATTCAGGTAGAAATAATACTTGAACAATTACAGTGAGACACCAATGAGGTGGTCATGCACAAAGATATAGACTAGTAGATTTTTACTGAGTTGATAAAAAATGAATCGAAGCTAAAGTTGAAACTATAGAATACGATCCATATAGATCAGCATTTATCGCATTAGTTTGTTATAAAGATGGTGAAAGAAGATATGTTATCGCTCATAAAGATATGAAAGTAGGTAATATTATCGTTGCTGACACAAAAACATCACTTGATAATGGTAATAGAATGGAAATTTGAAATATTCCAACAGGAGTACAAATTTACAATCTAGAGTTAATTGTTTGAAGTTGAGCTTCTTCAATTAGATCAGCAGGTTCATTTGGTACAGTTTATTCACAAGAATGAGAATACTCACAAGTAAAAATGCCTTCAGGTGAAATTAGATTAGTACACAAAAAATGTTATGCTACTATTTGACAAGTTTCTAATCCTGACCACAACCAAGTTGTAATTGGTAAAGCTGGTAGATCAAGATGGATGTGAAAAAGACCTACAGTTCTTGGTAAATCTATGAACCCTGTTGACCATCCACATGGAGGTTGAGAAGGTCATAATCCAATTGGTATGAAATGACCAAAAACTCCATGGGGTAAAATTGCTCTATGAGGTAAAACTAGAAGTAGAAAAAATACTACTTCTAAATGGATATTAAGAACAAGAAAAGGTAAATTAATGGTATAATTTAAATTTTTATAAAAACAACTTATGACAAGAAGTTTAAAAAAATGACCTTATATAGATGATAGAGTAATGAAAAAAGTAGTTGCTATGAATGCATCATGAAAAAAAGGTGTAATTAAAACTTGGTCAAGAGCTTGTACTGTTGCTCCAGAATTTGTATGACATACTTTTGGTGTTCATAACGGTAAAGTTCATTCTCCAGTATTCGTTACTGAAGATATGGTATGACACAAATTATGAGAATTTTCAATGACTAGAATATTCAGAGGTCATGCATGAAATAAAAAATAGAAAGGCCCACGAGTTAGATTTATTCTAACCATCCCTGAAAGACGGGTATAATAATTTACTTATTTAGCCAACAATAGCTATGAAAGCATACGGAAAAAATATAAGAATTTCTCCGAAAAAACTAAGAGTTGTTGCTGAAATTGTTAGAGGTAATGATGCAGAAGAAGCTTTAAAATTTTTAAAATTTGCTCCAAAAAAATGAGCAGATTTATTATACAAAGTTTTAGCTTCAGCAGTTTCAAATGCCGTAAATAACGATTCTCAAAAACTAGAAAACTTGAAAATTAGTTCTCTTATTATTTCGAAAGGAATAGTATACAAAAGATGAAATCCTGTTTCAAGAGGTAGAATGCACCCAATTCTTAAAAGAACATCTAATATAAAATTAGAATTACAGGTAAAATAATATCCGCTCCATTGAGAGTAGAGTTATTCATTATAATTATTAAATAATTTATATTATGGGACATAAAGTTAATCCGATAGCATTTAGAACTCCTTATATTAAATCTTGGAAATCTACTTGGTTTGAAGATAAAAAAACTTATAGTAACTCTTTAAGTTTAGATATAAAAGTTAGACAACTTTTGGATAAAGAATTAAAAGGTATTCCATTAGGTGATATATTAGTTTCTAAAGATCAAGATGTAATTGAAATAGTTGTATATACAGCTAAATCAGCACTTATTTTAGGGAAAACTTGAGAAAATAAAGATAATTTAGTTGCTTTATTAAGTAAAAAAGTTTGAGGTAAAGTAACTCTTGAAGTAAGAGATATTAAAAATCCAGACTTAAATGCAAAAATTGTAGGGTTTATGATTGCGAATCAAATCGAAAAAAGAATGCCTTACAAAAGAGCTATTAAACAAGCCATTGCAAAAACAATGGAAAAAGGTGGTAAATGAATCAAAGTAAAAGTAGGTTGAAGATTAAATTGAGCCGAAATTGCTAGAAAAGAAACTTTTAAAGAATGAGCTATTCCACTTCAAACTATTAGATCTGACATAGATTATGTTGCTACTAGAGCTGAAACAGTTTATGGGACTATTGGTTTAAAAGTATGGATATATAAATGAGATATCTATAAAAAATAAAAACTTGACAATTCATGTTTTTTTATATACTAATTGTACTAGAAAATGTTACAACCAAAAAGAACAAAATATAGAAAAGCCCATAGATGAAGACTAAGATGAGTTGCTGTTAGGGGTTCAAGTTTGGCTTTCGGTGATTACTGAATAAAAGCCGTGACTAGAGGTTTTATAACTTCTAGACAAATTGAATCTGCTAGAAGAGCTATGGTTAGATTCGTTAAAAGATGAGGTAAAATCTGGATTAGAATTTTTCCAGATAGACCATTCACTACTAAACCATTAGAAGTGCCAATGGGTTGAGGTAAATGATCTGTTGAAATGTATAGAGCCCCTGTAAAACCTGGTAGAATGTTATTTGAAATAACATGAGTAACACCAGAAATTGCTAGGGAAGCTTTTAGACTTGCTGCATATAAATTACCTATAAAAACTAAAATAATAGTTGATTAATCATTTTTAAAATGAAAGAAATTAAAGACTTAAACTTAAAAGAACTTAAAAAATTAAATGAGTTGGATGAAAAAGGTTTAAAATCTGAATTATCTATTTCTTCTAAAACTCTTTACATACTTAGTATGAAAAAAGAAGTAGGTGAATTAAAACAAACTCATTTGATTAAATCTTTAAGAAGATATGTTGCACAAATTAAAACTGTTGCAAATTCAAAAGGTTTAAATATATGTTAATTATTTTTAAATAAATATTAAAATTTATGAGAACAAAAAAAGGTGTAGTTACTAGTAATAAGATGGATAAAACTATTGTAGTTTCTGTTCATGCTTATAAAAATGACTCAAAATATAAGAAAAGATTTAGAGTTACAAGTAAATTTTATGCTCATGATGAAACAAATTCATGTGTAGAGTGAGATATTGTAACTATTAAAGAAACTAGACCAACATCAAAATTAAAAAGATGGGAGGTTGTTGAGAAAAATTAGTTTAACTTTTAAGAATCGTATTGTATGATACAAACAGAATCAAGATTAGTTGTTGCTGACAATTCTTGAGCTAAAGAAGTATTATGTATTAAAGTACTTTGAGGTTCTCACAGAAGATATGCATCTATTGGTGATGTTATAGTTTGCGCTGTTAAAAAAGCTGCCCCAGATGGAACAGTAAAAAAGAAAAAAGTAGTAAAAGCTATAATTGTTAGAACATCTAAAGAAGTTAGAAGAAAAGATGGATCTTATGTAAGATTTGATGATAATGCTTGCGTTATTGTTGATGATAATAATAATCCAAGAGGAACTCGTATTTTCGGACCTGTTGCAAGAGAATTGAGAGCATTAGGACATCAAAAAATAGTGAGTTTAGCTCCAGAAGTTTTATAATTATTATAAGAAACAAATTATGAAAATAAGAACTTGAGATAAAGTACAAGTTATGTCAGGGAAAGAAAAAGATAGAGGACAAGTTTCTACTGTTTTAAAAGTATTTCCAGATACAAACAAAATTATCGTAAAAGATATTAATATTGTAACTAGACATTTAAAAAGACAAGGTACTAATCCATGACAAATTGTTAAAATGGAAAAAGCTATAGATGCTTCAAACGTTATGCTAATTTGTCCTTTTACTGAAAAACCAACTAGAGTTGGATTCGTAAAAATTGAAGAAAAATGAGTTTCAAAGAAATTCAGATTTTCTAAAAAAGCACTAGCTGAAAAAGGTTGAGATGCTAAAAAATATATTATTAAATAGTTAAAAAGTTTATTTTGTAAAACTTGAGACAAATGCTTAAGGATAAATATTTAAAAGAAATATCTCCTGCTCTTAAAGAAAAACTACAAATTTCAAATGTTATGGAAATTCCTAAAATTGAAAAAGTTGTTTTAAATATGTGAATTTGAACATATGTAAGAACAGGAAATAAAGATTTTTCTTCTTTACAAGAACACTTAACTCTTATTGCTGGACAAGCTTGTACAGTTAGATATGCTAAAAAAGCAATTTCAAACTTTAAATTAAGAGCTTGAATGCCAGTTTGACTTAGTGTTACTTTAAGATGAGATAGAATGTATGATTTTCTTGATAAATTAGTACATGCTGTTTTACCAAGAGTGAGAGATTTTAGAGGTATAAATAAGAATGGTTTTGATACACAATGAAATTACAATTTCTGAATCAAAGAACATTCTATATTTCTAGAAGTTCCTCATGATGATGTAGTTAAAAATCACGGTATTCAAATTACTGTTAAAACTACTGCAAAAAACAAAGAAGCTTGAAAGGAATTATTAACAATGATGTGATTTCCTTTTTCTAAATAAAAGTTTACTTTATTAAAAATATACACAAATGGCTAGAAAAGCAAAAATCGCTAAAGCTAACAAGCTTAAAAAAAGCTTTTTACAAGCTATCCTAGATTGAAGAAAACCAAAAGAGGCTACAAAAGTTTTTAACTGTTGTGGTGCATGTTGAAGAACTAGAGGTTATCTTTGAGCTTTTGATATTTGTAGAATATGTTTTAGAGAAAAAGCTAATGCTTGAGAATTACCAGGTGTTAGAAAATCAAGTTGGTAATAGTTAGTTAAAAAAATAAATTTAGTTATTAATTTTATTGTTATGATAATAGATCCTATTGGAGATTTATTAACAAGAATTAGAAATGCTTATATGGCTAGAATTATAGAAGTTAAACTTCCTTATTCAGCAATTAAAGCAGATATTTCTAAAATTCTTAAGAAAAATAAATACATAGCAGATTTTGAGGTTATTGAAGAAGAAAATAATAAAAAATCTATTATGCTTACTCTTAACGATGTTAGAACTACTAAATACGTTCCAACTTTGAAAAGAATAAGTAAACCAGGACAAAGAATATATGTTGGGTCAAAAGATATTAAAAAATCTAGAGATGGTCACGGTATTTTTATAGTTTCAACTCCAAAAGGTGTTGTTACTGGTTACGAAGCTAGAAGTTTAAATGTAGGTGGTGAATTACTTTGCGAAGTATACTAGTCACTATTTCATATAAAAGAGAAATGAGAAATCATTGATCCGATTTATATTATAATTAATTAAAAAATGTCTAGAATTGGTAAATTACCTGTTGTCTTATCAGATAAAGTAGAAGTTACTTTAGTTGGTAGAGATATTAAAGTTAAAGGACCTCTTTGAGAATTATCTTTTACATTTTCAGAAGTAGTAGAAGTAGTTAAAGAAGAAAACAATTTAATTGTAAACCCTTTGGGGGAAGAGGCTAAAGCTTTATGGTGAACAACTAGGGCTATATTAAATAATATGGTTGTTGGTGTTACTGAAGGTTATAAAAAAAGTTTAGAAATAATTTGAGTTGGTTACAAATTTGAAGTACAATGAGCTACTCTTGTTTTAAGTATTGGTTATTCTCATAAAGTGAATATAGAGGTTCCTAAAGGACTTACTGTTGAGCTTGATGAAAAAGCTAAAAACTTATTACATATATCATGAGTTGACAAACAATTAGTATGAGAATTTGCTTCTAAAGTTAGAGCTAAGAAAAAACCTGAACCATACAAAGG
>CAYQAV010000140.1:0-4863 GCA_964415565.1 uncultured Candidatus Peribacteria bacterium | reverse complement strand
TTCTATTTGAGTCTTATTATACTTTATTCAAGCCATATTTGTTATTTTTTTAATTAATATATTTTAGTATATTTATTTTTTACACTAAAAAAAGTAGAATGTCTTTTTTTTACATTCTACTTTTTGGGGTTCATATCAAAATTTAGGTTCTTTTAATTTATTGATAAATATATATTTTTGTGTAATATAATCTAAAATATATTTTACTATTTTTCCTTTTATGAATGATTTTTTACAAAATTTAATACCAACATTAGAAAATTTAAAATTATTTTGATATATTATTGTATTTTTTGTAGCACTTATTGAAAGTTTTATAATAATTTGATATTTTATACCAGCATCAACTATCATATTAATATTTTGAATATTAGCTTGAAATGGTTATTATCATCTTTGAGATGTTATATTTTTTTCTACTATCGGTAATATATTATGAAATTTACTTAGCTATTATTTGTGAAAAAAAATATGAGTGAAAGTTTTTGAAAAATGATTTTTATTTATAAAACCATCATATTTTATAAAGGCAGAATTATTTTTTGAAAACCATTGAGGGAAGAGTATATTATTTTGAAGAGCAATTCCTTGATTAAAAGAGAATATACCATTTATATCTTGAGTTCTAAAAATAAATATAAATAAATTTATTATATATAATATAATTTGAGCATCTATTTGGAATTTTATATTAGTGTGAATTGGTTATCTTTTTTCATCAAGCTTAATAATAGCTGAAATGTGGATATCTAGATTTTGATTTATATTATTAATTTTATCAATTATATTTATAAGTATATTTTTTATTAAATATCTTTTTTTAAAATATTGAAGTATATTTTTAAATTTATTTACAGATTTATTCTTATATTTAAAACAAAAAATATTATCTATTAAAATAATAAAGACTAACATAAACACTAACCATTGAATCGTTAAATTTTTAAATAATAGAGTATTAAAAAACACCTTTACATGACTACCATTAACAATACTCATGTTATTATTTATTTATATAATGATAGAGTATATATTGTTTACTGACTCAGTTTTAGACTGAGAAATGATTACTCAAATTGATATTAGACTATCTGAATTTTTCTATTATTTTAGAGATGAAAGATTAATTAATTTCTTTTTACTAATTTCATATTTATGAAGTAAAGTAATAGTATTACTTGTAATATTTACTTCTACAACTGTACTGTATTTTAGATGAAAAAAACAAGAAATAATTTGATTATTAGTATCTGTTTTTACTTCTACATTTGTAGTTGTAACTTCAAAATTATTAATAGAGAGAAATAGACCAGAATTAGCTGTTTATATCGAAAATAATTATAGTTTTCCCAGCTTTCACGCTACAATAGCAATATCACTTTATTGATATATTGTATATTTTTTAGCTAAAAAACATAAATCATGGAAAAATAAAGTTAATATTTATTTTTTATGAATAATTATTGCATTTTTTATATGATTTTCTAGATTATATTTAAATGTTCATTATTTAAGCGATGTAATTTCTTGATGGTTTTTATGAACATTATGACTTATATTTTGAATAACTATTATATGATATATTGATCATAAAATCATAATTAGTAAGTCAAAATTATTAAAAATACATTCTATTTATTTAACTTACATAATTATCATTTTATGAATTATTTTTTCAATTTTTTATTATAAAATTTATTATAATAATATAGTTTTTACTGATTATAAAAATGAAAAATATAAAACATTAGATAATATAAATGAGATTTTTAATAATAATCATTTAAAATTTACAGAAACTATTACTTGAAGGGAAACAGAGGCAATTAATTTTATATTTTTATCTAAAAATGATGATAATTTATTAAAATTATTTAATGATTCTTGATGGCAAGAGGCAGATAAAATAGGTAGATATTCAATAAAAAATATATGAAAAGCCTTATTGAATAATGAACTATATAATAATGCACCAATAACTCCACTTTACTGGAATAAAGAAATTCAAAATTTTTGATTTCAAAAATTTACAGATAAAAATACTATAAAAATTAGACACCATATCAGAATTTGGAAAACAAATTATAAAATATGAGAAAATTATATATATGTTTGATGTTGAGTTTATGATAATTGACTAAAATGGTGAATTACTCATAAAATAGATTCAGATATTGATAAAGAGAGAGAATATATATTTTCTACATTTATGAATAATTATGATATAAAAAATTATGATTTATTACAATTAGAAAAAGCATTTGAATGAAAAAATTTTTCTGGAGATAAATTTTTTACAGACTGAAAAGCTTATTATATTGAAATAAAATAAAATAATTTATACACATAAGTTACATTATGTGACCTAATAAATATTTCACAAAGTACTACTCTAATTCTTTTTAAAATTTAAATATATTAATTATAATTTACAATAAATATTATTTTAAAATAATATTTATTGTTTTTTTATTTTTTAAAAACAATAATACATTCTAGTATATCCTTTTGTATTGAAAAAATATCAATAAATATTAGTTTTAGAATATATATTAATATTCACTTAAATTAAAAAAATAAATGGCTTATATAAGCCATTTATAGGATAAATATTGAAATTTTGCGTTTTAAGCAATTTTAATATATTTTGCTATTTAGATTACCTGAAAATATTTTTTATAAACTATACTTTTTAACAAAGTATTGAAATTGATTTCATTTTTCTATATATCAAGACCATAATCCATAACTTGCAGATGCATTTGATAATAAACATATTTTTCAAGCTGGAGTATTTTTGTATGCAAAAATAATTGCTTGTTCCATAGATTTAGTTTTTAATAAATTAAATCCAAATCAATTATGATTAAATTTAAATTTAGTTTCATAATTATAATTACTTAAATCTCAAAGAATTTTCTCACCAGATTCTGGAAATAAAACCAAATTTTTAATTTCATATTTTTTAATAGTTTTTACTAATTCTTCGAATTCGAAACCATAATCAAATCATCATAAAAACAATGTTCAAATTTTGTGTTCATATGTTTTTATTGCAGCAATTGTTGATTCAGGTGTTGTTGCTATAGCATCATCTATAAACAATATATCTTTATATATTCAGACTTCTTCAAGTCTATGTGGTAATCATTTAAATATTTCTAAACTAGTTTTAAGTCAATTTATAAGTCTTGAAAGTATCCAAGGTGAACAAAATTTATCCTTTTTTATTTGCTTTAAAATAGTTAATATTCAAACAATATTTAATCTATTATGATCTCATTGTAATAAAAATCATTCATCATCTAATACTTTTACTCAATCAATATAAAATTTTTTATCAATGTATAAATAATTTGTACTACATCAAAAAAACTCTATATTTTCTATATTTTTAACAAAATCTTTGGCTTCTATATTAACTACCTTATGTTTTGAATTTTTAATTATATTTATCTTTGCATTGCTATAATTTCACATTCAATTATGCCAATCTAAATGGCAATTATATATATTATTTACAAATCATATATATAATTTAGGTTCTATTCATTCTAGCATATATGATGACATTTCATATATTATATAATCATATTTTTCATTATTTATTATATCTATTTCATCTAGTACTGGAAGTCATATATTTCATACAAGTTTTACTTTATATCAAGCATTTTGTAATGTAAGATATAGTAATGTTGATATTGTAGATTTTCACTTTGTTCCTGTGATTCAAATGATTTTTCAATTATAAAGATTTGTAAAAATCTCAGTTTGAGTTGTTATTTTTTCACTATATTTCAGTAAATTATTAGTATACGGAGATATTCAAGGAGCTTTAATTATTAAATCAAATTGATCTAAATTTTCTAAATAAGATTCTCAAGTTATATAATTTATGTATATATTCTTTTCTGTTATATCTTTTTTATCAAGTATAGTTATATCAGTAATTCATAATTTCATCAAAAAAGATAGGGTAGACTTCCCTTCTAATCAATAACCTAAAATTACTATCTTTTTATTTTTAAATGTATTTAAATTGTTTATTTTCATTTTTTATTCTTGTGAATGTAGTAGTAAATTACTCAAATTATTATAACAAAAATCAATCCAGATATAATTAGCTCTTTGCTATATTTTCATATTAATTCCCTATTTTCTCATGCTACATATCATATCAACATAAGCATTAAATTCCATATTCAAGCTCATAATCAAGTATATAATAAGAATTTAGCTATATTTATTTTGAAAACTCATGCTGGTAAACTGATTAATTGTCTAACTACAGTTATAAATCTAGCTAAAAAAGTAGTTACAATTCAGTGTTCTTTGAAATATCTTTCTGATTTTTCGTAATGTTCTATTTTTATGAACAAGTATTTTCAGTATTTATTTATAAGTTTTTTAATTATTTTATCTCATAAATAATATCATAACACATAATTTATACTTGCTCAAACTAGAGCTCATAGAGTTCATACTATTAATGCAATTGGAAAACTCATAACTCAAGTACTTGCTAGATATCAAGCTGGTATCATTGCAACTTCACTAGGAAATGGAAAAAAACTAGATTCCAATACCATCATTATAAAAATTCAAGTATATCACATATTTCAAACTATTTGTACTATCATATCTATTATTTCTTGCATATTTTTTTATTTAAGTTATTGTTTTTTTATATCTTATATAAAAATAAATAAAAAGCTAGTTTTTTGATATGAACCCCAAAAAGTAGAATGTAAAAAAAAGACATTCTACTTTTTTTAGTGTAAAAAATAAATATACTAAAATATATTAATTAAAAAAATAACAAATATGGCTTGAATAAAGTATAATAAGACTCAAATAGAA
>CAYQAV010000139.1:0-5221 GCA_964415565.1 uncultured Candidatus Peribacteria bacterium | reverse complement strand
ATCTTATTTAGAAAATCAAAAAAAATTAGATCAAGATATAGAAAAATCTTATTTAGAAAATCAAAAAAAATTAGATCAAGATATAGAAAAATCTTATTTAGAGAGTGAATTGTTAAAATAAACATAATATTTATGATCTACTAATTAATAAAAAATCAAATCTACAATTGTAGATTTGATTTTTTATTAATTTTTCTTTACTTTATTTATATTTTTAATAATATATTTTCATAATTTTGTTAATTTTTAAAAAAAGTAAATGAAAATATTAGAAGTTAAAAAAATAAATAAAAATCTATCAAAAAAACAAGTTTTGTTTGATGTAAATTTTAGTGTTAAAGAGTGAGAAATATATTGATTTTTAGGTCCAAATTGAGCTTGAAAAACTACGACTATGAAAACTATATTGTGACTTATAGAAGCTGAAAGTTGAGAAATTAAAATATTTTGAGAAAAATGATTAACTCTAGAATGAAAGAAAAAAATCTGATTTATGCCAGAAAATACTTATTTGTATAAACATCTAACAGGAAGGGAATTTTTAAATTTTAATGGTAAATTTTTTTGACTACATGGTAAAAAACTTGATAAAAAAGTAGAAGAATTGTTAAAAAGGGTTTGATTAGAAGATGCTTGAAATAAATATTTAAAGGATTATTCAAAATGAATGCTTCAAAGGGTTTGATTAGCTCAATCTATAATTAATAATCCTAAACTTTTATTTTTAGATGAACCTATGAGTTGACTTGATCCAATTTGAAGAAAGATGGTAAAAGATTTGATAGTTTCACTTAATAAAGAGTGAACAACAGTATTTTTTAATACTCATATATTAGCTGATGTTGAAGCTATATGTGACAAGATAAGTATTATAAATAAATGAAAAATAATAGTTGAAGATAAAGAAGTAAAAGATATAAAATGAAGTTTAGAAGATTTCTTTATAGAAAAAGTTACTGAAGAAATAAATTAAAAGAACACTTTTAAAAAAGTGTTCTTTTAATTTATTTCTTTTATTATCTCTTTTAAAGTCCTTTCTATTTTATTTTTATCTTTTTTTATAAAATCAAGGGTTGTTTTAATCATAGCATATATATTTATATTTGATTTTACTCAATCAATCCATTCAGGATTTTCAGTTATTTTATTATCTATAAAATCTATTTTTGGTGTTATAAATTTGATATATTTTGATATTTTCAAATTATAACTATTGAAATTTGTTTCTTCTAAATAATTTTTAATAAATTTATTAGCTCATCATCAAACCATAAAAAAACTTTCAGGACAGATTTCAGTTTTTAAAATATCTTCTAAACTTATGGCTAAAACATCTT
This sequence comes from uncultured Candidatus Peribacteria bacterium, assembly GCA_964415565.1. Lineage (GTDB taxonomy): Bacteria > Patescibacteriota > Gracilibacteria > BD1-5 > UBA6164 > JABWCI01. Next base: position 3,884 of record CAYQAV010000139.1, on the reverse strand, counting down.
TAAATATCTCTAAAAATTCTGTTTTTTCCAATTGAAAATTATCTTCTTCAATCTTATTAATTATATCTATTTTTGTTAGATTATAATTTTGTCTGATTCTTTTTATTAAATCATTTATTCAAAAAGATAGTTTTTTTGCTCATAATACAAAATTATCTTTTTTAACTATGATTGATGTATGACTATTTCATAAATCAATTATTATTACATCTTTTTTATCATGAAATAGAGAAAGTAGAGCAAATTCAGTAGGAATTATATTTGTTATATTTTTCTTTAAAGCTTTTCAAATATAGTTTTTAAGTTCAAACTTATTTTCAGTTATAAATATATTTAATATAGATAAATTTATACTTTTTGGATTAGTTCAAACTATATTTTTAGCATTAATATCATCATCAATAGTTAAATTTAATACATCACTAATAATTAATTTTAGATCACTTTTATTATATCAAGTAGAATTTTTAATTCTTTTATAATGATTTCTAAAAGCCTGATTTTCTAGATCTTTTAATATATTGTAAGCTTCTTTTTCATCTATAATATTATCATTTTCTCTGACAAAATTTATCTTACTTGATTCAAAAAATAAATTAGGTGAAATTACATTTATTATAAAATCAGAAATCTTCATTTTTGCATCAATTTCAGCTTTATTTATAGCTTGTCATATGTTGATACATACATTTTCAAGATTTATTATTTCAAGTAAATCTATGTCATTTATATCTTGTCTTTTTTCTCAATATCAAATCAACTCAACATTTCTGTTAAGTATCTTACATATTCAAACTCTAGATTTATATGTTCAAATATCTATTATTCAGATATATTTTGCTTCTATTTCTTTTCTATTAAAAGTCACTATTTTTATAACTTATGAAATATTTTTCTTTCATATCTTTTTAAGTAATCCATTTCATTCTGAAACTTCTCAAATTCATATTAAAGCCATAGCTAAATCTTCAGTAATTAATTCATCATTTGGAGCTATAACTAAAGCTCTTTTTAGTATAGCTATTCATTTATCAGTTTCTCAAAGCATAGTATATGCCCAACCTAGATTTCTTAATACTTCTGAATTATTTCACATTAAACTATTTGATTTTTCAAGAAATTCAATAGATTCTTTTGTTTTGTCTTTTGAAAGCAAAATAAATCATTTTAAATAGTTACCAGTTGCTGATAGAGGATTTAATTCTAGTCAAAAATTTACTGATTTTAAAGCTTTATCTAATTCTCATTTGTATAAATATATATCTGCTAATTCTTCATATAATCTATAATCTCAATTATATAAAATTAGATTTTTTTCAACTATTTCAATAGCTTTTGTAAATTTTTGTTCTAATTTTAATTTTTCTATTTCTAAGATTATATTTTTTATTTTATCCATTTTGTACTTTTATATTTTTAAAGGCATTATAATATGTTTAAAACTGTCTTTTAATTCTTTTTCAGGATCTGCAATAGGTGATATAAGTATAGGTGAAAGTGGATTTTCAAAACTAATACTTATATGAGTAGTTTCAATTACTCCTAATACTTCTAAAAAATAAGTAGAATTTATTCATACTATATTGTTTTCTCATTCTACAACTCAAACTAGTGTAACATCTCATTCTCAAATTTGAGTTTCTGATGTTTCAAGTTCTATTCATCTTTCGTTACTTAAACTCATTTTTATTGAGTAATTATTTTCGCGACTTACTAAATTTATTTTCCTAAGTGCTCATATTAAATCTATTCTATTTACTTCTGCTTTTGTAGTATAAGTTGTTGGGAAGAATCAAACATAATCAGGGAATTTTCCATTTAATAATCTAGAATAAATTTTTATATTTCAAGTTAAAAATGCAACTTGGTTATCTCATGAAACAATTTTTACCTCGCAGTCATCTTCAAGAATTGATTTGATTTGATTACAAGTTTTGCTTGGAATTATTTGAGAAAAATCATTACTTATAGCTTCTTTAAGTATAGTTTTGTATTCTGATAATCTGAAACTATCAGTAGATGCAAAAATAACAGCATTATTTTTTATATTTACATATAATCAAGCAAGAGTTGGTCTGATATTTCATTCTGCACTTGAAAATAAAGTTTTATCAATAGCTTTTTTTATTATTTTTCAAGAAATATTTAAACTAACTTCTTCTCTAATTGAAGGAATTAAAGGAAATTCAGATGCTTCTAATCATTTTATTTTTAGTTTTCAACTAGAAGTACTTATTTTTAAGCTACTATCGCTTAATAATTCTATTTTTACAGTGTCATCAGTAACTAAATTTATATAATTTGTAAAAAGTTTACTAGGTATACAAAAAGCTCCTTCATTTTCTATACTTATGTCTTCTGAAATTACATATTCGATAGCCATTTCTAAATTATTTGAAGTTAGAACTATGTTTTTATAGTTAACTTTTAATAATATATTTTCTAAGATAGGAGTTGTAGAAATAGAAGCAGTAGCATGATTAACAATATCTAATCATTTTTTTAAATTTTGTGTTGATATAGTAAATTTCATATTTTTATTATTAGGAAGAGTAATTTATATTTTAATTATCAAAAAAAAGACTAAAAAATCAAGGATAAATATTTTTTTTTGTTAAAAACTTTTATACAGCTTAAATGTTTATTTAATCAAAAATAACTATTAAATTACTATCTTTAAAAATATCAGTTTTTACACAATCTAAAAATTGTCTCAAATTATCTCATTTTAAGATTATTTTATAATAATATTGGTTGTATTTTTTTGAATAATTAGGATTTTGTATTATGTTTATTTTGTTATATTTATTATTTAAATCTAGTTTTTCTTTTATTTTTTTTATGTATTTCAATCATTTTTCAGCATCTGTATTTCTGTATTCTATAGTTGCAAGTTCACAAAAAGGAGGATAATTAAATAATTTTCTTTCATTTATAGATTTAATAAAAAATTCTTTATAATTATCATAAACTATATCTTTTATAAGTTCATTTTCACTTATAAAAGTTTGAATTATAAACTTAGTTTTTTCTCAAACTCTTCATCATCTTCAAAATAATTGTTTTATATTTGAATAAACTTTTTCAGTTGTGTTATATTTTGGAATTTGAAGTTCTTGTTCTATTAGCAAAACTCATATTAATCATACTCAGTCGAAGTTAAAACCAGTAGTTATCATCTTTGTTCCTATGATTATTTGAGCATTTTTAAGCATATCAAGTGCTAATTCTTTTTCTTTCTTATTTTTTACTACATCTGTATCAAGTCTAAAAATATTTATGTTAGCATATGTTTCTTTTAAAATATCTTCTATCTGAATAGTTCAAACTCAAACTTTTTGTAGTTCTAAGCTATTGCATACATAACAATTTTGTGGTACTTTTTTTGTCATGTTACATATATGACAAATCATATTTTCGTTATGTATACTAAAAGAATTATCACAATTATCACATTTATATAATTTGTGGCATTTTGAGCATATCAAAGACGAATATTCTCATCTTTTATTTAAATATAGAATAACTTTTTTATTGTTAATAATACAATTATCAATTTCTTTTAATAGAGAATTTGATAAGTATTTATTAATTTTTGATTTATCAAGTGATAGATTTACTAAAAGCATTATTTTTAATTAAATTATATATATTATTTTACTATTTTTTTAAATTTTCTCAATACTTATTTAATTGTAATTATTAGCAAAAATATTATTTATATAAAGTCAATTTAAAATACTTGATTAATTAAAAAAAATCTTAATATTACTATTATACTAAAAACATTTAGAAATCTTAGCATAACTATTATCTAATTATTTGGATTTTATTATTTAATAAACTGGATAAATTTTCTTTAAAAATTGAGTTAAATTCTCAAC
>CAYQAV010000138.1:0-15812 GCA_964415565.1 uncultured Candidatus Peribacteria bacterium | reverse complement strand
CTTCTATTTGAGTCTTATTATACTTTATTCAAGCCATATTTGTTATTTTTTTAATTAATATATTTTAGTATATTTATTTTTTACACTAAAAAAAGTAGAATGTCTTTTTTTTACATTCTACTTTTTGGGGTTCATATCAATCATAAAAAGAGACTTTTTTATTTTATAACTTTACAAAAATTATCTAATTTATATTATATAATATAATAAAACCTAATAAAATTGTAATGAAAATATTTGTGTTTGATACTGAAACAACCTGATTTATAAATAAAAAAGAAACTGACCTTGATAAACAACCTAAAATTATTCAATTTGCTTGAATAATCTGAGAAATAAAAGATTCAAAATTTATAGAAGAAAAAAGAATAAATATTCTCATAAATCCTAAAATATCAATTCCCTATGTATCAAGTCAAGTTCACCATATTTATGATATAGATGTAAAAAATGCTTCATTTATAGAAGATGTAATTGAAGATATAATTTGAAACATAAATTGACCAGATATCATAATATGACATAATATAGAATATGATGAAGATATGATCAAGCTAGAATTAAAAAGATTAAATATGGAATATAAATACAAACCAAAACAAAAAGTATGTACTATGAAATCAACAGTTGATTTTTGTAAAATAGAATGAAATTGAAATAGGTTTAAATATCCTAAATTATGAGAATTACATAAAATATTGTTTTGAGAATATTTCATTTGAGCACACGATGCAATGGTAGATGTAGAAGCAACTCTAAGATGTTTTGTAGAATTGTTAAATAAAAAAATTATAAAAATTGAAAAAAGTAAAGATGAAGTAATGAGTCTTTTTTAAATATTATTAATTAAATATAAAAATATGTCTAGTTTTTCAGATTTAGTAAATATAGAAGAATTTGATAAGAGAGATAACTTCAAAAAAGATAGATGAGAAGTTGCATTTTATTGTAAAGATTGCAGAAAAATAGTTGAAACAAACAGAATTGATCCAAATTGATATAAATTTACATGCAATATTTGCTCTTGAATAAATATTGTTATTTGAACATATGAATGACTAAAAACAAATTATAAAATAAAAGAAAATTAATAAAAAGTTTTGACAAAATTGTATACTCTTATATACTAATTATATACTATTTAGGTATACATTATATTTAACTCTATTATTATGGACAAACAAGAAGCTTTAAACAATGCATTAGCAATGATAGAAAAACAATTTGGGAAATGATCTATTATGAGATTATGAGATGAAGGAATGAAACAAAAAGTTGAAACATTTTCTTCATGATCACTTACACTTGATTTAGCATTATGAGGTTGATACGCAAAATGAAGAATTGTAGAAATATACTGACCAGAATCTTCAGGTAAAACAACACTTACCCTTCATGCAATTGCTGAAATACAAAAAGCTTGATGAGTAGCGGCATTTATAGATGCAGAACATGCTCTAGATCCTGAATATGCTAGAAAAATTTGAGTAGATACTGATAATTTAATTATTTCTCAACCTGATTATGGTGAACAAGCATTAGAAATAACTGAAAAATTAGTTAATTCATGAGCTGTTGATCTTATAATTATTGACTCTGTTGCAGCTCTAACACCAAAAGCAGAAATTGAGTGAGAAATGTGAGATAGTCATATGTGATTACAAGCTAGACTTATGAGTCAAGCACTTAGAAAAATAACTTGAGCAATTAATAGAACAAATTGTACGGTTATTTTTATCAATCAAATAAGAATGAAGATTTGAATTATGTTTGGTAGTCCTGAAACTACTACTTGAGGTAATGCATTGAAATTTTATGCATCTCAAAGACTGGATATAAGAAGAAAAGCAAAGATAGAAACTTGAGCTTGAATGGATAAAGAAGTTATGGGTAGTGAAACTGTTGTAAAGGTAATAAAAAACAAAATTGCTCCTCCTTTTAAAGAAGCAAGTTTTGATGTAATGTTTAATGAATGAATATCTAAGGTTTGAGAAATCCTTGATATTGGTTCTGAAAGTTGAGTTATAAAGAAATCCGGTGCATTTTATTCTTACTGAGAAACTAAATTAGGACAAGGTAGAGAAAATTCTAAAAATTTCTTAAGAGAAAATCCAGCTCTTGCAGTTGAAATAGAACAAGTAATAAAAAATAGTTTATAAAAAAGAGCCTACGGCTCTTTTTTCCTTGCCTTTTTCTATTTTTTACATATATTTCAAATAATATAAATTTAGATTGTTATTAAATAAAAAATGAAAATTTCTTATAAAGTTTTACAAAAATATATAAAAAATATTAAATCAGCTACAGATGTTGCAAAAGATTTAGTTATGCATACTGCTGAAGTAGAAGATATTCATTCTGAAAAAAATGCATATGAAAATATAGTTTTAGGTAGAATTAAAAAAATAGAAAAACATCCTGATGCAGATAGTTTAAAAGTTTGCAACGTTGATACATGAGAAAACGAAGATGTTCAAATTGTTTGTTGAGGTTCAAATTTAGAAGTTTGACAAGCAGTTGCAGTTGCTAAAATATGAGCAAGTGTTTTATGGCATGGTCAATGAGAACCAGTTATAATGAAGAAAACCGCTATTAGATGAGTAGAATCTAGCGGTATGATTTGTGCTTCTGAAGAAATAGGATTATCAAAAGAATTCCCTGCTTGAAGCGAAAAAGAAATTCTTGACCTATCATTTACAAATGCAAAAAACTGAACTCAAATTGATGAAATTGTTTGAAAAGATGATGAAATACTAGAAATAGATAATAAGGCTATAAATCATAGACCTGATTTATTTTCTCATATTTGAATAATTAGAGAAATATATGCTATTAATTGAGAAAAATTTGATTTTGATTATGAAATTAAAGATTTTTCATGAATTAAAGATTTATGAATAAAAAATGAAATAACAGAAGTTGTTTCTAGATATATGTGATTAAAAGTTGAAAATGTATCCAATATAGAAAGTCCAGATTATATAAAACAAGTTTTGGCTAGTAGTGATATAGCATCTAAATGATTATTAATAGATTTATCAAACTATTCTCTATACCTTTATGGTCAACCAACTCATTGTTTTGATGCAGATAAAATAGAATGAAATATAACTATTAGATATGCTAGAGTCTGAGAAAAATTCGTTGCTTTAAATGATAGTGAATATGAATTATCTAGTGAAGATATAGTAATTGCTGATAATAAAAAAGTGCTTGCACTTGCTTGAATTATATGAGGAAAAAGCTCTGCTGTTTCAAAAAATACAAAAAATATAATAATTGAATCTGCTAACTTTGATCAAGCCACTATTAGAAAAACATGAAAAAAATTATGAATTAGGACAGATGCACTAAATGTTTTTGAAAAAGATATAGTAAATGGTATGCAAGAAGCTTGATTATCTCTTATTGTTTCTGAACTTGAAAAAAATTTAAAAGATATAAAAATTGTTTCTTTTTCAGATATTTATCCAAATAAACAAAAAGAAGTAAAAACTGATTTTGACTTAAAATTTTATAACAAAATACTTGGAACTTCATACAGCGAAGAAAGTGCAATAAAAATACTAGATAATTTATGAATTAAAAAAATAGACAATAAATTATTGGTTCCATTTTGGAGAAAAGATTTAAATTTTAAAGCAGATATTGCTGAAGAATTAGCTAGAATTTCATGATATGACAACATAGTTTCAACAATTCCTGAAATATATATGTGAGCAGTTATTCAAAACAATATATACAAAGTTAAGAATGATACAAAAAATTATTTTTCAAGTATTTGATATTATGATATGTTTACTTACTCATTTGTAAATGAACAATTAATGGAAAAATGTTTAAGTAATACTGCAAACCTAATTCCAATGAAAAATGCATTAAGTGAAGAATTAACTCACCTAAGATGAAGCTTGATTCCAAATTTGATGTTAGCTCTTGAAAAAAATATAAACGAATATGATTCAATTAAATTATTTGAAATTGAAAAAGTTTTTAATTTAAATGATTGAAATATAATTGAAAATTATAATCTAGCTTGAGTAGAAATATTAAATAAAGAAATTGCATATTATGATATTCAAAATACAGTTTCAAACTTCTTAAAAAGTATTTGAGTATTTAATTTTTCATTTGAAAATTCAGATATTTCACCAAATTTTTCTCATAAATGAAGAACTTGAGTTATAATAGTTAGATGAGTAAGTGTTTGATATATTTGAGAAATACATCCAAAAGTAACTAAGAATTTTGATATAAATTCTAGAGTTTGATTTTTTGAAATAAATATTGAAAAATTAGAACCAGCACTTTACCAAACAATTAAAGCAAAAGATATTTCAAGTTTTCAAGAAAACAATTTTGATTTAAATTTTGTAATTGATAAATCAATTTCTGGTAATAAGATCAAGATAGCTATAGAAAAAACAAACAAGGAAATTATAAACAAGGTTGAGCTTGTAGATATATACGAAAATGAAGATAAATTACCTGGGAAAAGAAGCTTCACATACAAGATTTTTATCCAATCAATACACAAAACTCTTGATGATAAAGATAAAGCAGAATTAATAAATGAAATAATTAAAAATGTTGCCAAAATTTGATGAGAATTAAGGTAAAAAACTAGATTATAAAATCTAGTTTTTTGTATAAAAATCTTTTGACTTTTATCTAGTTTCTTATATAATTGCCGGACAAAAGAGACCGATTTTATAGCCCAATCCTCAAATTTTGGTTATTTAATCACAACAAACAAATATTTAGTTTTATATTTATATAAATTTTTTTTTATGCCAATAATAGAGTCTGCAAAAAAACAATTGAGACAAAATCAAAAAAGAAAATCTAGAAACGATCATTTTAGATCACTTTATAGAGAAGCAAGAGTAGCTTTTGAAAAAGCTATTAAAGTTAAAGATGTTGAAGCTGCTAAATCTATTTTTACAAATCTAAAAGATAAAGATGGTAAAAATACAAAATCAGGTTTACAATCAATAATTGATAAATTAGTAAAAAAGAATATAATTCATGCTAACAATGGTGCTAGAAAAAAAGCAAAATTTGTTAAAATGTTAAAAGCTATATCTTAATTCCTAAAAATACAAATCTTGAAAGAGAAAAGAAGACTTTTAAATGATGAAATAAGGGCAACTAAAATTCAGCTTATAAATGATGAATGAGAAAATCTATGAGAAATGACTATGGATGAAGCCAGAGAAAAGGCTAAATCAATGGAACTTGACTTAATGGAGATGTGAGCTAAATGAGATTTAAGTATAATCAAAATACTTGATTATGGTAAATTTCTATATAGACAAAAAAAACAAGAACAAAAAAGTAAGCAAAAATGAAAAGCACCTGATTTAAAAAGTTTAAGAATTACATTCAAAATTTGAGATCACGATTTAGAGGTAAGAAGAAATCAAGCTGAAGCTTTTTCTAAATGATGACATCCTCTGAAAGTTAGCTTAATGTTAAAGTGAAGAGAAAATCAATATGAAAATATTGCTAGTGATAAAATGAACTTCTTTGTAAATAGTTTAAGTGAATTTTATAAACTAGATTCCCCTATTAAAAAAAATTGAAACACATTTATTGCAATGTTAAAAACAATTAAATAATTTTTACAATTATAATTTAAAAAATATGACTCTAAAAACTAGAAGTTGAGTAAAAAAGAGAGTTAAAGTTACTTGAAAAGGTAAATTTAAACTTGGAAAAGCTTGGAAAAAGCATTTACTTTCTGATAAATCTAAAAAATCAAAAGGTAGAAATAAATATGGATTAATAGTTTCAGGTACTGAATCTAAAAAAATAAAACAACAATTACCTCATATGTAGGAATTATATTAAATTAATAATTAATAAATTAAGATGGTTAGAGTTAAAAGAGGTCTTATGACTAAAAAAAGACACAGTAAAATCTTAAAAGCTTGTAAATGATATAGAATGTTAAGATCTAGATCTTTTACTAATGCTAAAAATGCTTGGATGAAAGCTGGTACTAATGCTTATATTGGTAGAAGAAGAAAGAAAAGAGATTTTAGAAGATTATGGAATGTTAGAATTAACATCGCTTCTAGAGAAAATGGATTAAGTTATTCTAAATTCATCAATGCTCTATACAAAAAAAATGTAGCTTTAGATAGAAAAGTTTTATCAAACTTAGCTATTTCTAATCCAAAAGTTTTCTCTTGAGTAGTAGAATTTGTAAAATAAGAACTTTTTTAGTTCTTATTTTTTTTAATTTTTTAACTATAATTATATGGTAACAAAAGAAATATTGGTTACTTGACCTGAACTTTGACACAATAGATATGAAGCATATTTTGAACAAAATAATTTCTGAGATTTCAGAAAAAGAGTTTCAGATGTAATTTCAGTTAAAGTAACTCCTGAAGAAATAAATCATCTATGATCTTGTGATTATAGAGAGTTTTGCGATAGAATAAAATCAATAGTTGAAAAACATAGTAATAATAGTACAATGAGAGCATAATAATTTTTATAATATATTATGAAAAAAATAATTATTGATACTCTAAAACTATATCAAAAGTATTTATCACCTGACCATAGTATTATAGCAAAAGCTAGAAATAATCTGCCATATTGTAAACATATACCAACATGTAGTCAGTATATGATAGAATCAGTAGAAAAAAAATGAGCATTTTTATGAATTATAAAATGAACTTGAAGGATTTTTAGATGTATGCCTTGGAATAAATGATGATATGATCCAGTGGACAAAAAGTAAAAAATAATTTTACTTTTTTGTTTTTTTATATATAATTTACGGGCCTTTCAAGGAAGAACTTGAAAAATAGTTCGTTATACCTTTATTTATTAAAAAAGAAAAATGGCAAGATGAAAAAAATATAATAAAGCTGTTGAATTAATAACTTCACCTGCTTACTCAGTTAAAGAAGCTGTAGAATTACTAGAAAAAACTAACACAGTTAAATTTGATCCTACTGTTGAAGTTCACTTCAATTTAGAATTAGATCCAAAATATGCTGATCAAATGATTAGAACTACTATTACTCTTCCAAATTGATCAGGTAAAGTATCAAAAATATGTGCATTTACTGAAGGTGATGCTGCTGAATTAAAAAAAGCAGGTGCTATGGTTGCTGGTGGACAAGAATTAATCGAAGAAATCGAAAAAGGATCTGTTGCTCTTGATTTTGATGTTTGTATTGCTACTCCAACAATGATGAGAAATTTAGGTAAAATCGCTAGAGTTTTAGGACCTAAAGGTTTAATGCCAAATCCAAAAGCATGAACCGTTAATCCTGATTTATTAGCTACAATTAAAGAAATTGCTGCAGGTAAATTTGAATTTAAAACTGATAAACAAGGTAATGTTCATTCAATTTTTGGTAAATTATCATTTGGTACTAAAAAGTTAGAAGAAAATTTAAATCACTTCTTAAAAGTTATAAATGAAGTAAAACCAGTATGAGCTAAATGAAAATATATAAATACTATTTTCATATGTAATGCTATGGGACCTTCAATTAAAATTGACACTACTATATAATAAAAAAAGAAAGCTTAGCTTTCTTTTTTTTGTATCTTATCTAAAGTATATAATTTTAAAACTCAATTAAATCATTTCTGTAAAATATTATATAAATCAGTTGTTTGACAATTATCTTGATTACTACAAGAAATTCACTTAGTACAATCAGAAATTCATAATTCTTCTCACACAGAATATAATACATCATATAAAGATATACTGTTTAATGGTTTTGAAATTTTTATTCATCAATTTCTTCATTTGATAGTTTCTATAATAGAACTTCTTTCCATAGCAGCAACTACTCTTCTTAAAAGCGATTCTGATATTTTTTGACTTGTAGAAATTTCAGAAATCTTTACTAAACAATTATCATTTTTTAATAAATAAATAATTGTTTTTATTGCATAGTCTCATTTTATTGATAATTTTATCATTTTTAATCTATTAAATCATCAAAATCTAAAGTCTTATCACTTCATAAATACTTATAAATTGCATTAATAGTAGTCAATAATCACAATACTGAAGCTTGTTTTCTTCTAGGAGAAATAGGCATTCAAACTAACTCTTCTATATAATCATATTTTTTTTCAACAATTTCATTTATATCCATACCAATAATTGATTCTCAAAATATTGAAGCACATGCAGTTGTAATGATTGCTGTTTCTCAAGAAAAACTGAAATCACTAACCTTATCATCATCAATTTTTAAATATACCTCTAAATCATCTCAACAAATACTATTATCTTCAAAATGTTTAATATCAAAATTTTCAAGTACTCATTTATTAGGTGGACTTTTACTATAAAATGTTATAGTTTCATTATACATAAATTAAACCAAAATATCAAATAAAATATAAATTCACAATAAAAGCATTATAATACCTGTAATCAAATGTAATATTTCAGTATTTGCTTCCTTATATTCTCTAAGGTCTGAAATATTTTTATAACCTGTTCACACAATAAATGTAATTGCAATCATAGGTAATATAAATATAAGGTTATATATCAATATATAAATATATCACCAAGTATTAATTATTTCTGATTCTGATGCTAAATATCATAATACAACTAAATAAGGTCATGATGTACAAGGTAGTAAAAATAATGATATTAAAAATCAGACTACAAATGCTCAACTTGGCGATACTACTTTTTTAAGTAAACTCCACATTTTTGGTCTCCAAATATCTGGAACTTCCATCTTAAATAATTTTCAATACCAAAAATAATCTTTTAAATTAGCTAATCAAACTAAAATTCAAATAATTCAAACAATAAGTTTTAAATAAAAAATACTACTAGTTGTAGCTAACGCTCTATATAATCAAAGTCACATAGCCATATAACTAATAAAAACTGAAAGTGTGAATAAAGCTCAAGCAAGTAGAACTGTTTTTTTATTTCATTGTTCTCTAAGAATAGATGATAATAATATAAACATAACTGCAAAAGCACATGGATTTATACTATCTCAAATAGCTGCCGGAATCAATATTCCAAAAAATTTTAATCTATCAGGTAATCAAATTACATTTTCAATATCTTGTGAAGCGTAAGTAATTCATCAAAAAATCAAAAATCAAAATATAATTAAAAATATTTTTTTCATACTAATTTTTATTTGCTAATTTAATTAAAAAAATTGGAATAATAATTGCAAGAATACTTAATATAGCAAGAACAATTGTCTTATTTTTATTTTCTGGAACTTCTCATAAAATAGTTTTCAAATAATCTATAATTGGTCAATCTCAAACCATTGGAGATTCAACTCAAGCTTTATTTATAACAAAAAATGGTAATCAAATTTCTGATTCTTCTAGTCATAATTTTTTCCCATCATATAGCATATCTTGTCTATTTTTATCATCAAAATATACTTCTTTTTTTACAATATTTAACTTTTCATATCAATCTACTCAATTTATATAATTATCAAGATTTGCACAATGTGGACATCATTGTCAATAATAGTATATATATGAACTTTCTTCTAAATTATTAACTACACTTCAAGTCAAAAATAATGTTTCAGATAAACTTCAAGTTGCAAAAAATCAAGTGTTTGAATCTTGAAAAATAGAATCTTCAGCATATAGATTTCATGTAAATGAAACTAATACTAATAACATAATAAATAAATATTTAATTTTTTTCATCTGCAATATTTTACTTTTATAAATTATGATGTAGATTATACATTTTAAAATTTATAAATCAAAGAATTTTAAATTTATTTTTTATTGATAATATCAGTAATTTTCAATATTAAATTAGTATAAAAATCATTATCTAACATAGAAAGACAAGAAAAAATAGATTTTATATTTGCTTCAAGTAAAAGCATAAGTGCGGATTTTTCTTCAACTCATCTACTTTTTAAATAAAATAATTTATCATTACTTATTTTTTCAATCTTACAAGCATGACTAGCTTCAACATCATCACTTCTTACAAGTAAAGTTGGAATTCATTTTATTTTTCATGATTCTCACAAAAATAAATTTTCTTCAATTAAATTTCATACTATTTTCTCATATCACTTTGATATTTCTATAATTCAATCTAAATCTATATCTCAATTTTCACCAATAATTGAAAGTATTTTTACATCACTTTTTGATTTATTACTTTTTATATTTGAGTAAATTCTAGATTTAATTTTTTTATTATCGACTGAATAATGTAAATATTTAACTTTTAAATTTGAATTCTCCTCATTTTGATAAAATTCAATATTATTAATTTGAGAATTATAAATAAATCAAAAATATTCTACTATAGAATTAAATCACAAATATATTTTTCTAGTATATATTCAAGCATCATAAATACTTACTACTAAATTTTCATTAATTATAATTTCAGTATCTAAAATATTAGATATATCATAAAATCAACTTTTATCAATTATCATTATTTTTTAAAATTACTTTTTAAATCTTTTAGTTTACCTAAATCAAGTTTTGGTTTTTTATCTTCAAAAGAAAAACTACTTCCACAACCACATCTATCCTTTACTTGTTCATTGTTAAATATATAACGAACTTTTTCTTTTCATGTATGATCAGCACTAATTGTTTTTGTAATAATAGAATTTTTAAATTTTTCTTTATCTTTTTTTTCTACATAAACTAAAAAAGGACTACTGCTTAATTCTAATTTTTCTAATAAGTCAGTTATTTCAAAGTCTTCCTTTATATCAACTTTAACTCAAGAACATCAAGCATCATAAAAATAAACAAATATCTTTTCAACTTTTCTTTCTATTAAATCAAGAACTGTATTTTTATCTAATTTCATATTTAATTTATATTAACTTTCAAAATTAATAATATATTGAAGACTAAAATCCTCATTCAAATTCCATACTTATAAGTACATTCATTTCACTAGCATATTCAAGTGGTAATTCCTTTACTATATCTGAAATAAATCAATTTACTATCATACCTTTTGCTTCATCTTCCTTTATTCATCTACTTTTCAAGTAAAATAAATCAGCTTCGTTTATCTTTCAAGCACTTGCTTCATGAGCTACTATAGAACTACTATTTCAAACAATTATATTTGGAACTGTATCACTAACAGAAAATTCATCTAAAAGTAAAGCTTCACAATCTATCTTTGAAACTGATCAAATTGCACTTGGTTTTATATCTACAAGTCATCTATAAGTACTTATTCAACCTCATTTACTTAGTGATTTTGATATAATATTTGAAGTTGTATTTTTTCAAATATGTATAACCTTTGATCAAACATCTTGATTTTGATTTTTATTTGCAAATGCAAGTCAAAGCATATCAGTTTTTGAATTATCTCAAAGTAAAACACTACAAGGGTAAAGCATTGTTACTCAACTTCACATATTTCCTCAAACCCATTCCATATATGCATTTTCCTGAACTATAGCTCTCTTTGTATTTAAATTGTAAGTATCAATACTCCAATTTTCAACTGAACTATATCTCATATGAGCATTTTTTCAGACAAATATTTCAACTCAACCAGCATGTAAACTATTTTCATCATATTTTGGTGCAGAACATCATTCTATATAATGTGCTTCAGCTTCATCTTCAACTATGATTATAGTATGTTCAAACTGACCTCAACTTTTTTTATTCATTCTAAAATATGATTGCAATGGTTCTTTTAATTTAACTCACTTTGGAATATACATAAAAGTTCCTCACGACCAAACAGCATAATGAAGAGATGCAAATTTGTGATCACTTATTGGAATACACTTAGAAAAATATTTTTTGATTAATTCTGGGTATTTGTTTACAGCAACAGAAGTATCATCAAAAATAACTCAAGCATCTACAAGCTCTTGTTTTAAAGAGTGGTAAACTACTTCGCTATCATATTGTGCTCAAACTCAAGAAAGAGATTTTTTTTCGGCTTCCGGAATACCTAATCTATCAAATGTATTTTTAATATTTTCAGGCACATCATCCCAAGACTTTTTAGCTCAAGCTCATTCTGGTTTTGCATAATAATGAATTTCATTCAAATCAAGTTTTGATAAATCAGGTCACCATTTAGGCATTTCTTTTCACTCAAATATTTTTAATGCCTTTAGTCTAAATTCAAGCATCCAAAAAGGTTCATTGTTTCAAGCTGAAATTTGTCTAACAACTTCTTCACTTATTCATTTTAAAATTTCGTTTGAATATAAAACCTCATCTTGGAAACCCCAAGAATCAGATATACTCATATTTTTTAAATTATCTTTTGCCATTTTCCTATATTATTATTTTTTATTCAAAACCTTTTTCCATTATTTCATTTATCATTTCCAATCAACCACTTCTTTCAACTAATCAATTTTTCATAACATAAACTTTATCTACATCTATATATTCTAAAATCTTAAAATAATGAGTAATTATAATAAGTGAATTATGTTCATTACTTATATTTTTTAGCATACTTGAAACTGCTCTAAAAGCATCTAAATCAAGTCAACTATCTATTTCATCAAGTATTATGTATTTTGGTCAGATAAGTTTCATTTGAAGGATTTCAATCTTTCTTTTTTCTCATCAACTAAATCATACATTTAAATCTCTATCTAAAAAAGTTTCACTTATATGTAATTCTTCTAAAAATTTTGTAATATGTCTTTTAAATATAAATGGTGAAATATCTTTTTGCTCTGGATTTATATTTTTTAAACTTATATTATATATTATTCTAAGAAATTCACTTAACTTAACTCCTTGTATTTCAGGTACATTTTGAAATGATAAAAACAAACCTGCCTTACTTCTATCTTCTGCACTTAATTTTAATAAATCTTTTCAATCAAGAGAAACCTCTCATGAAAGATGCTTATAATTTGGATGTCACATTAAAAATGATGACAAAGTAGATTTACCACTTCAATTTTTTCAAAGTAAACAATAGTTTTTTCATAACTCAAAATTTAAACTCACTCACTTCAATATCTCTTTTTCTCAAACTCAAACTTTTAAGTTTTCTATTTTTATCATTATTAATTCTTTAATTATAAAACATTACTATTTTAGTAATATTTTATAATTATGCAAATTTTTTTTTATACTCTAAATATATACTTTGTTTTAATATAGACAATGTAAATAAAATGTTAAAAACTATCTTTTAATAGCATTGTAATCAAGAACTCATTTTAGACAATTTGTCTAGTTGTTTATATATAGATGTTTTGACAATAGTTAAAAAAAGAATAAAAATATATATAAGTTTTGCTTATATAAGAGCTGGTTTTTAGAAAATTAACATTTTTTTAACATTTTGAGTAAATGGACAATATAAAAGAAATTGAAAAAAAGCATATTTCTGTACTTCTAAATGAATTAGTTGAAGCTATAGAAATTAAAAATGATAAAAAAAATGTTATAGTAGACGCTACTCTAGGTATGTGATGACATGCTAGCAAGATTATAGAAAAAATGAACACTTGAGATACTTTTATCTGATTTGATGCTGATATAAAAAATCTAGATTTGGCAAGAATTAGACTAGAAGAAATAAACAAAAATAAAAAAGTAAATCTGTATTTAATTAACTCTAACTTTTGAAACTTAAAAGAAGAGCTTGAAAAAATATGAATAAAAGAAATAACTTGAATCTATTATGATTTATGATTGTCTAGTTTACATTTAGACGAAGCTGATAGATGATTTAGTTTTATGTTAAATGGTCCACTTGATATGAGACTTGATAAAACTAGATGAAGAACTGCATCAGATATAGTAAATTCTTACAAAGATTCAGAACTTAGAGACATATTCCTAAAATATTGAGAAGAACCTCAAAGTAACAAGATAGCAAAAAATATAGTAGAATTAAGAAGAAAAAAAAGATTTGAAACAACTTCTGATTTATCTGAAATCATCACTTGATGACCAAAAGCTAAATCAAGAATATTTCAAGCAATAAGAATAGAAGTAAACTGAGAATTAGAAATGCTTGAAAAATCATTGAAAGATTCAATTGAATTACTTAAAAAAGATTGAACAGTATTTGTTATAAGTTTTCATTCACTTGAAGATAGGATAACAAAAAATATATTTAGAGATGAAACAAGAGATTGTATATGTGATGATATAATTTGTAGTTGTGGACACAAGAAAAGTTTAAAAGTATTAAATAAAAAACCAATTCTTCCAACAGACGAAGAAATAAAAATGAATCCTAGAAGCAGAAGTGCAAAAGCTAGAGTTGCAAAAAAAATAATATAAGCATTATTTCATAATATATAAAATAGTGAATACAAAGGTAGTAACAAAAGACTTTAGTCAAAATTATTTTTCAAAAAGAAAAAAAGAAAAAGAAAAATTTACTTTCTGAGTAAATTCAACTTATATAGCACTATTGTCTATCATCTCTATATTACTTTTATATTATGTTTGGATACTAAATGTAAATGCGACAAAATGATACAATATTAGACAATTAGAAATAGAGAAAAAAAATCTATTGATGGAAAAAGAAAAATTGGATGTAAAAATAGCTGAACTTGAAAGTTTGTCAAACATAATGACAGATACAGATTTAAAAAATATGGAAAAAATTGAAGATCCTGATTATCTAGTTATAAAAGATGATGTTCAATATGTATATAATTATTAGACCTCACCCCAACACCATTAAGTTAAGCCCTCACCCTATCCCTCTCCCAAAGGGAGAGGGTATTTTTTTATTTACTTTTTGAAAAATATTAATAAACTTAAAAAAAATATTAATAATAAGAAGAAATGCCTGAAAGCTTAAAACAATTGATAAATGCTATAAATTATCTGCCTTGAATTTGAGAAAATAGAGCCACAAAACTCGCTTTTTTCTTACTAAATGCAAATAAAAATTATATAGAAAATCTAAGTGAAAACTTAAAAAACATAAAAGATAAGATTGGTTTTTGTGAAAACTGTAATTCCCTATGTGATAAATGACAAAAACTATGCAAAATTTGCGAATCAAGCTCTAGAAACAGAAACTTGATAGCAATTGTAGAAGAATATCTTGATATGCTTACGATTGAAGAAACTTGATGATTTAAGTGAGTTTATCATGTACTTGGTTGAGCAATATCTCCTATAAATTGAGTTTTTATTTGAGATTTGAAATTTGAACAATTATTTAAAAGGATAAATGAAAGTGATGATTATATAGAAATAATCCTTGCAACAAATCCAAACATAGAGTGAGAAGCAACAAGTAACTATATAACTGAAGAAATCGAAAAAAGAAAACTAAAATACAAAACAAAGATAACTAGACTTTCTAGATGATTATCTAGCTGATATATAGAATATGCAGACAATATAACACTTGTAAATGCATTAAAAGAAAGGAAGGAGGTTTAATTTTTAAATAAAAATCTTATGACAGAATTTGCACCAGCTTGATCAAATCCAAGAATGACAAAAGCTCAAGTTAGAAAATATATAAAAGACATGGAAGAAGCTAGAAAAGAAGCTCAAAAAAAGCTAGATGAAGCAGAAAATTCTTGAGAGTTAAAACTAGAAGAGTTAGAAATAAAAAAATTAGAAAAAGAGTTAGACAATTTGTAAAATTGTCTAACTCTTTTTTTATTTACTCAAAATAATTCTTTTTACCATTTCAAAAATTTCGGCTTAATTGTAAAAAGTGTGTGGCTGAGATGATTAAATTTTCCCATATAAGAGAGATAAAATTAGTTTAATTTTTCTCTCTTTTTTTAATCCTCTATGAAAACTAATTTTAGGTTTAATATGTCAAAATAATCATT
>CAYQAV010000137.1:0-5763 GCA_964415565.1 uncultured Candidatus Peribacteria bacterium | reverse complement strand
CGGAGAACTTCGATCTGCTGCGGCGCTGCAACTTTTCCGGACGCAGTCTGCGCCACGAGTACACGATCGCCGACTTGGTCGGCGAGTTTGACAAATACCGCTCGGCATACGGCGTTGAACTGCGCAAGCGAGCGCTAGCCGGGCATGGGCTTGCAGCCAATCTTCCACGCCTGCTTGACATCTACACAAATGTCGCGGCTGCTAGCGCTTCACCATCGGAACAATGGCAACAGGTGATAGCCTTCTGCGCCTCGCTTGCCCGCGAGGACCTCCTGCAGTCCAGAATGCACCGATTGCGATCGGCGGCTCAATTGAATGAGATTCATCGCATCAAGAACACTGTTTCCTGGCGCATCACCGCTCCTTTGCGCGCTATCTGGAATACGCTACGACGGTCATGGCGATTTGATCGATGAGTCGCATCGATTTCGACTTCACCTTTATTGACGGACTTCTCGAGATGGTGGCGCGTCGAGGTCTGCGCACTTTGATCGTCAAAGCTCTGCGGCTCTGGCGCAGGGAAAGCCTACCCGGCGTCGTGCGCGCGCTGAGACAGATCGCGCGTGACTATCGCTATCTGAGTTATCTCAACTGGTTCCGCGACTTCGGCAGGCTGCGGCAGGAAGACAGGGTGATCATCCGGCGTCACATCGGCGCTTTCGCGCAGCTGCCGCGGCTGTCGATCCTGATACCGACTTGCGGCATTGAACCAGTCTTGTTGCGGCGCGCGCTAAACTCAGTGGCCGCGCAGATATACCCGCACTGGGAACTCTGCATAGTCCACGACCTTGCAGCCACGGCACAGGCGAACGCAATGCTCCTGGAGTTCTGCCGGCAGGACGAACGCATCCGCATCGTCGCCAACACCGACCCACAATCTGTCACCGGCGAGTTCTTCATGCTGCTTGATCCCCGCGACGCGTTGGCTGAACATGCCCTGTACCTGGTCGCCGCTGCGCTGGAGCACGATCCAGCCCTCGATATGCTCTACAGCGACGAGGACAGTATCGATGCCACAGGGCGGCACGACGCGCCGTCATTCAAACCTGACTGGAACCCCGACCTTTTCCTGTCGCATAATTTCGTGTGCCATCTCGGAGCCTACCGCACTAGCCTGATGCGCGCGGTCGGCGGTCTACGACCGGCTTTTGGAGGCGCACAGGAATGGGACCTCGCGCTGCGAATCGCAGAGATGATTCCCCCGGAGCGCATCAGCCACCTGCCCTATGTGTTGTATCACCGTCACGCGGATGCCACTGCAGAAGACGCGGCTTCCCTGGTAGCCGGCATGGCTGCGGTCGGCGAGTACTTGACTCGGACCCGTACTCGAGCCGAACTGAATCTCGTCGGCACGGCTGGTCTACGCGTGCACCGCGCCCCACCCAAACCGCCGCCGCTGGTCTCGATCCTCGTCCCCACGCGTAACGGTATGCAATTGCTTCGCCGCTGCATCGACAGTCTCATCGAGCGGACCGCCCATACCCACTACGAGATTATCGTCATCGACAATCAGAGCAACGATCTGACCACACTGGCCTATCTCGATGAGCTTGCCTCGTCCGGCATCGCGCGAGTCCTGAAATACGACGCCCCGTTCAACTACTCGGCGATCAACAACTATGCCGCGCGCCAAGCCCATGGCAGCCTGCTGTGCTTGCTTAACAATGACATCGAAGTCATCGGGGAAGACTGGCTTGGTGAGATGGTCAGCCAGGCGGTTCGTCCTGAAATCGGTGCGGTCGGTGCCCTGCTGTACTACCCCGACGACACCATCCAGCATGCTGGCACTATCGTCGGCCTGAGCGGTTGCGCAGATCACCTTTATGCCGGTTCGCCGCGCGGCACCACCGGCATGATGGGGCGCGTCTGTCTAGTGCAGAATTTTTCGGCAGTGACGGCGGCCTGTCTGGTGATTCGTAAGGAGATTTTCGACGCAGTTGGCGGCTTCGATTCCGAGCACCTGCCGGTCTCCTTCAACGATGTCGATTTCTGCCTGCGTGTGATCGAACTCGGCTATCGCAACCTATGGACACCCTTTGCCGAGCTCTACCACCATGAGTCGGCCAGCCGCGGCCCCGAGGACAGCCCTGCAAAGCTGCAGCGCGTTCGTAAGGAACGGACCTATATGCGCACGCGCTGGCCACAATTCATGAAAAACGACCCAGCCTTCAACCCAAACCTCTCTTTAGACGACAAACGACCTCGGCAGGGTGCCGATCCCCGCATCCAGAAGCCCTGGCTAGCCGGTTGATTCGGTCAGCCATTCCCGCCCGCACGGCCCCATGCGGCCGCACCAGCCGTCGGCAATGCCGGCACAGAAGGCTCGCACCTTGGATACGCGCTGCCGCTCGAGCACGGCCATCAGCGGCAAACCGAGAAGAAGCCGGAGGGCGCGCCGCAGACACCAGGTTGGCTCGCTGCGCCAGTAGCGGGTGATCGTGACCAGCGAGTTGCGCGCGATGTAGTACTTTCGCAGTGGTGGATGACTAGGTAAATGGCCAAGCAAGGGTAACCATGCCCCCCCTGTTTCTCCAACGCTGTGTTCCATAGTTGGTTTGCGGCTGATTACGACGCGACCACCATTGGCACGCACACGGAGACAAAATTCGTGGTCTACCTGATCAATCAAATAATCTTCACTGAAACCGCTGATATGCATGGCAACTGTCACGTCAATTAGAGAGCCAGAGGTTATGACGGTTTTTTGCACAACGTACCCCATACGATTCTGTGGTTTCACCTTGATCCGCTTATTCTGTCGATCAATATAGTTGGCACCGATTACAGCGGGAGCAGGTTCACATTCCACATAGGTATTCGAAAGAGTCCTCACAATATCCGAATAAATGTTGGTATCCTGATCGAGCGTGAGAAGCCAAGGAAACCCTCTTTCCGATGCAAAACTTAATCCTTGGTTCAAAGCCTTTGCTATACCTTTATTTCCATTGTTTTTAATAGTGAAGAGTGTGCCATCCCATTTTTCTTGAAAGTGTTGAGATAAAGGGAGTGCATCAGGTGTGTTATCAACGATAAGCAACATGGCCACCTGCGGAAGGATTGGCACCAGCCTGGCTTCAAACCCATCATCCGGGTAATAAGCCACAACCAAAGCGCAGACGTTTGTGGCTGATGGGGGCGCAGTACGCTGGTCTATCATAATGCTCGCTCACCATCGTCAAATTGTATGAAAAATTGCCCTCTAGCCCTTGTCACCATTCGGTTGTTTGCTATACAAAAACCAACATTTTCAGCACTTTCTATCAGGGTGACATTCGGATAGTTGTCACGGATATGGGCTACCGATCCGTCCGTTGACGCGTCGTCATGCACCAGAATTTCCACGCTGATGTCGCCTTGCTGCGCCAGCACCGAGCGCAGGCAGTCGTCAATCACGCCCATGCCGTTGTAGTTGGCTATGCAAACCGAGACTGTGGGTGTCGTCTGGTTCATCTCAAGGGCCAAGACTTTTTTTCAGATCTATGGGCTGTGAGTGCCGCTTTGGACGACGCTACCGTTGGATCATTAACGCAAGCAGCTTTGGCGTTCAGCCACCGCCAGGTCTCTGCTACCCCCTGCGCCAGCCCAACTTCTGGCTCCCATCCCAACCGCAAGCGCAAGCGGGTGGTATCCAGAACCACACTGCGCACGTCCATGCCGCGTGACGGGCGGTACACGGTGTTCAGCAGCGTGCCGCAGGTGGCTTCAACCATTTCCTTCACCTGGTTGATGCTGTAACCCACGCCGCTGCCCAGGTTGTAGATGCCGCAATCGTCGGGCAGGCCAATCAGCCGCACTGTGGCTTGCACCACGTCGTTGATGTAGACGTAGTCGCGCACGGTTTCGCCGTCGCCCCAAATTTCCAGCGTGGTGCCCGCCTGGGCATGTTGCAGCATGGTGCGGATCAGGCCAAAACCTTGGCGCAGATTTTGGCCGGGGCCATAGGCATTGGACGGGCGCAGCACCGTCACCGCATGGCCCTGCGTGATGAGCGTGTTGCACAGGATTTCTTGCGCTGCCTTGCCTGCACCGTGATGTGACAGTGGCACAAGCGCGCTATCCTCTGCTACAGGGTTTGTAGCATGGTTGCCATACACTGTGCCGCCTGAAGAGAAAAAGATCACATGTGTTGGCGGCTGGGTCTGCAGCAGTTCCAGCAGGTGCAGCGTCAGGTTCAGGTTGGCTGCTTCCAGCTCGGGGTGGCGGGCGGATGAGCCGGGCGTGGTGGCGCTGGCCAAGTGCAGCACCGTGCCGCAATGGGGCAGCAGCATGGCCAAGTCTGCCAGGTTTTGCCGTCCCATCACATGGCTTGGCACGCCTTCAAGTTGCAATCGCTGGGCCAAGGCGCTGCCAATGAACCCCTGGCCGCCCAGCAACAAAACGGCATCCCGGCTCATGGTTTGGGCGCCAACAAATCGCGGTAAGCCGTCGCATAGCGGTTAGCGCAGTCGTCCCAGGTGCCCACCGTGTCTTTGATCCACTGGCGCGCCGCTTGGCCGGTCGCGGCGTTGTTGGCGGGGTCTTCCAGCCATGCCAGGCCTTCAACCAAGTCAGATCGGCTGGCCGCCAGCCAGCCGGTGCGGCGGTGTTGCAGCATGTCGTGGTGCGCGGGCAAATCGGTGGCCACAATCGGCAAGCCTGCGGCCATGGCTTCCAGCATCACCTGCGGGCGGCCTTCGTCATGGCGGCTCAGGGTGATCAAGCCGCAGGCTTTGGGAAACCATTCGTTCAACAGTTCTGCCGGGTGGGTTGGGCCGTGGTAATGCACCCAGGGCGGTAGCACCATTGGCTCCTGCATAGGGCCAAACAGGTGCAGCGGCCGGGTCGGGTCAAACAAACCTTCACCCCATTTGAACAAGTCGCCAATTTTGTGCTCAGTCAGCCGAGTGACGGCAATCCAGTTGCGCTCTTCGCTATCAAAAGCATTGCGTTTTACGGCAAACCAAGTGTTGTCTACACCAAACGCAAGGGTGCGAATCTCGGCCAGGTCGCCAAACGCTTGTGTTAAAGCGGGGCGCATCCAGTCGGCGTTGGGAGCCAGCAGGGCACGGCGCTGGCGCAGCATGGTGCGCAGCAGCAGCCTCATGCCCGGCAGCTTCAGCAGGGCAAAGTCGGTGCCCAGCACGTTGATCAGGGCGGGGGTGCGTGTGCCCAAAAGCGGCAGCGCGTTTTGCAACCAGTTCACGTGCGCCACATCTGGCTTGGCTTGGCGGTAGGCGCGGCCAAGGCGCAGCAACAAACCCAGCACCGTACCCAGCGCCAGCGCTTTGCGTGTGCGCAACTGGTGTGCCATGCCGCCCTGCCGCGCCAACTGTTGCAGCCAACGTGCATCGTTTGCTGTGGCGGCGTCGTTCACATGCGGGGGCAAATCGCCCGGTGGTGCCCACAGCGACAAGCGCACGTCATCGCGCCGCGCCAATGCAGCAGCCATGTTGGCAATGAAGCGCCCTTGCCAATCTTGCAAGTCTTTGGGGTAAGACGTGCTGCTCATCAACACCTTCAAGCTAGTCACCTGCGGGATCCTGAGTGTCAATATTTTTGTAATGCAGCGCCGAAATCTGCTCGCTCACAATGCCAATCAAAAACGTGAACACAGCAGAAATCAAGAGTAGCGCACTCATATTGGTAAAGCGCCCGGCGCTCAAGTAGGTGTACAAGTAATAGCACAAGCCGGTCACAAAAAACCCGGCGCTCACTGGCAAAAACAGCTTGAGCGGTGAAAACAGCGTGCCCACCTTGATGATGATCAGCAAAAACCGCACGCCG
>CAYQAV010000136.1:0-4365 GCA_964415565.1 uncultured Candidatus Peribacteria bacterium | reverse complement strand
AAATCTTTTGGAGAAAAATAAAGTTTGTATATAGTCATTTTATACGTAGTGAATTTTATTAAATCTTCCTACACAACCTACTAGATTAGTACATATAATCTAAAAAACTTTTCATATTTTAATTTAATATATAACTAATTTTATAATAACATATAAGAGCAAAAAAAACTAGAAAAATCTAGTTTTTTTATTTCAAATATGAACTTGCAAATTTATTTGTCAATTCTACAAATTCTTTTATATTTTCAACCTCTCATCATTCAAGTAAAATAGCTTGATAATAAGCATATTTTATAGTATCTGATAATTTTTCAGATTTTACATCACTATCAAATTCTTTTTTCATTATATCAACCAAAGAATTTTTTGAATTTAATTCAAGAATTCTTTTTTGTTTTGGTACTTCTTGCCCCATAGCTTTCATCATTTTTTCTAATTGTGGATCAATACCATTTTTAGGAGTTTTAAGAGCTCAAAGTGCAGTTCAAAGTTTATCATTTAAAACTACTTCTTCGATTTTTTCATCTCAAATAGTTGATTTTATTAATTCAAAAAGTGATTTAAATTCTACTTTTTTCTCTTCTTCTTGTTTTTTATTTTCTGGAGTTTTTTCTTCTAATTCTATATCATTTGAAGTTATAGAAACAAGTTTTGCTTCTTTAAATTCATTAAAGGATTGAACTAAAAATGAATCAATTGCATCTGTAAAAACTAAAACATCTATATTTTTTTCTTTGAATTGAGAAATATATGGTGAAGCTAGAGCTTCATTTTCACTTTTTGCAATTATATAATAAATTGTTTTTATTTCCTTATACTCTTTTTTCCCTTCAATTTCAACTTCTTCTTTTTTTGCAGGAGCTTTTTCTAAATACTCATCAAGAGTTATTAACTCACTATTATTAATTCATTTAAATAAACTAATTCAAGCAATTTCTTGTTTTAAATCATATTCATAATGGATTCATTCTTTTACAACTTTTCAATAATTTGACCAAAATTTTATATAATCTTCTTTTTTATTTTTTAGTGTATTTTCAAACTCAGAAATTACTTTTTTTGTAAGTCATTTTTTAATCTTATCAAGAATTGTGTTTTCTTGAAGCATTTCCCTACTTATATTTAGTGGTAAATCTGAAGTTTCAACAACTCATGAAATAAATCTTAACCAAACTGGAATTAACTCTTTTGCATTTTCCAAAATAAGTACATTTTGTACATATAATCTAGGACCAAACTCTTGATTTGGATCAGATAGATTTTTATACATATTTAAATCACTTGGAGCAAAAAGTATAGATTTATAACTTACCATTCATTCAACATTGTTATGAATAGTAAAAAGTGGTTCATTCCAATCATTACTTATGCTTTGATAGAAATTTTTGTATTCTTCCTTTGTTATATCTTTTTTATCTTTTTTCCAAATTGGTTTTGTCTCATTTACTTGTTCAAAATCCATAATTTTTGGTTCTTTTGCTTTTTCATCATCAGTTCTAGAATCATAAGCTCTCATCATTATTGGAAATCATACATAATTAGAGTATTTTTTGATAAGTTCTTTTAATTTCCAATCATCAAGTAATGATATATTTGCTTCATTTATATGAAGTATAATCCTTGTTCATCTAGTTTCTTTTTCTATCTCAACTATATCATAATCAGATTTTCAATCACTTGTCCATCTGTGAGCTTTTGTATCAAGTCATGATTTACTTTCTACATCAACACTATTAGCAACCATAAAAGAGCTATAAAAACCAACTCAAAATTGACCAATTAAATTATGAGCAGAATCCTCTTTTGCTTTTTTTAATTTATCAATAAATTCTTTTGTTCAAGATTTAGCAATAGTTCAAAGATGAGAAATAAGTTCTTCACCTGTCATACCTATACCATTGTCTGTAATTGTAATTGTTTTATTATTTTTATCTGCTTCTACAGTAATTTTAAACTCAGAATCATCTCATAGAAAAGTAGTATCAGTTAATGATTTTAATCTAGCTTTGTCTATAGCATCGGCACAATTAGAAATCAATTCTCTAAGAAATATCTCTTTGTTTGAATAAATACTGTGTGTTAATAATTCTAAAATTCTACCTGTTTCAGCTTCGAAATTGTGTTTTGACATATATCCTAAAATTAAATTTTAAATTTTAAAAATAGCACTTAAAAAGTTTAAGTGCTAAAATTATATATTTTTTTAATATTTTGTAAAGTATTTTTATTTTTTTTCACAATCTTTACAATCATCATATGGATCCATATGAACAAGTATTTCCCGAATATGCATTGTATCAATTTTTGGAATTGTATACTCTATATGGTCAGAAATCCTATGTGCATCAACAAGTTTTATCTCTGGATTAAAAACTATATGAACTTCTACAAATTTTGTATTTCAAGATTGTCTAGTTTTTAATTCATGAAATCATGTAACAAGTTTTTGAGATTTAATAATTTCTTTTATCTTATCAACTTCTTCTTTTTCAAGAGCAATATCTAACAATAATAAAAATCATTTTTTTATTAAAGTATAAGCACTATATATTATATAAATTGCAATAAATATTCAGATAATTCAGTCAATATAATTTATTCAAGTATAATAAATTAAGACTAATCATACAAGGATTCAAGCATTTGAATACAAATCTGTTTTATAATGAAGTGAATCTGATTTTATAACTAAATTATTAGTTTTTTTAGCAACATAATCTAAAAAAGTAACCAATCAAAAAGTAACAAAAACTGAAACTAACATAACTACTAATCATACTCATAAGTATGATATTTTTTCATTATTTATTATTTTTATAACTGATTCGTATAAGATATATAATCAAGATAAAGTAATAACTAATCATTCAAAAAGTGCTGCAATTGCCTCAATTTTTCATCTTCCATAATTAAATTTTTTATCTGGATCCATTTCAGAATTACTTACTGCAAAATAATTAAAAACAGATACAAACATATCAAGCATAGAATCAATTGCACTTGATAATACAGCAATTGATCAACTTATAATTCATATGGTAAGTTTAATTATCATAAGAATTAAAGCAGTAAGTGTAGAGACTAATGTTGCAATCTTAACTAGAGACATATTTTAAATGTTAAATATTATTTTTTATATATTACTGATTTTTTTATAAATTAGTAGTTGATTTTTTATAAAAAAATATTACTATAAAATATATAGTTAATAAAATAATATATGACAAAAAATATAATAGAAATTAAAAATCTTACAAAAAAATACAATAATAATGAAGTTCTAAAGTCTATAAATTTAGATATAGAATCCTGAGAGTTTTTCGCATTATTATGACATAATTGAGCATGAAAAAGCACTATTATAAACATACTTACAAATTTAGTAACAAAGAATTCATGAAATATTAAGATCTGATGAATTGATATAGATGAGAACTTTGAAAATGCTAGAAAACTTATATGAGTAGTTCCTCAAGAGTTTAATTTTGATGTATTTGAAAAAGTAAAAAATATACCTGTTATTCAGGCTTGATATTATTGAATAGATAAAAAAACAGCTACAGAAAAAACTGAAATTATGCTGAAAAAACTATGATTATGGGAAAAAAGAGATGCAAAAGCAAAAGAACTAAGTTGATGAATGAAAAGAAGATTAATGATTGTTAGAGCATTAATTCACGAACCAAAAATACTAATTCTTGATGAACCAACTGCATGAGTTGATGTTGATTTAAGAAAAAGTATGTGGGAATTTATAAATGAATT
Organism: uncultured Candidatus Peribacteria bacterium; assembly: GCA_964415565.1. Classification (GTDB taxonomy): domain Bacteria; phylum Patescibacteriota; class Gracilibacteria; order BD1-5; family UBA6164; genus JABWCI01. The sequence goes on along the minus strand of CAYQAV010000136.1, from coordinate 600 downwards.
AAATGCTTCTTGAATAACTATTTTATTAACAACTCATTATTTAGAAGAAGTTGAAGCTCTTTGTAAAAAAGTTGCAATATTAGATAAGTGAGAACTAATAGAAAATACAACTGTAAAAAATCTATTATCAAAATTAAAAGAAGAAACTATTATTTTAAGTTCAGAAAATGAGGTAAAATTAGAACAAGATTTTATAAAAAAATATGATATAAAATTGCTTGATGATAATGAAATAGAAATGACTATTTATGAAAATATGAATTTAAATGATATATTTTCAGAATTAACAAAACAAAATATTACAATAAAAAGTTTTAGAAATAAAACTAATAGACTTGAAGCATTATTTATGAAATTAATAAAAAAATAAGATTATGACTGACTTAATAACTCTAGTAAATAAAGAAGTTTCCAGATTTTTAAGAGTATGGAAACAAACTATGTTACCACCAATAGTAACAACAGTTTTATATTTACTTATTTTTTGAAAATTTATTGGTAGTCAAATTTCTATTGTTGACTGAGTTAATTATATAGATTTTATATTTCCATGATTGTTAATGATGTCAGTAATTATGGCAAGTTATCAAAATTCTAGTA
>CAYQAV010000135.1:0-5058 GCA_964415565.1 uncultured Candidatus Peribacteria bacterium | reverse complement strand
TTCATATATAATTATAATAAATTAAATTATGGTAATGTTGTTACATTTTTAGCATTTTTAACTCAAAATCATGTAACTCATCAAAATGGTCAAGAAAAATTTCAAAAACTTCAACTTCATGTTACTCATACTATTCTAAATGGATATGTTGTATTTTGTAATAATCAAGAACTTGTAAAAATATTTTCTGTATTATTTAATGATTCTCACATAAACATTCATCACATATATGCATAATATTTAGATGCAGTTGGCATTATATCCCAAGTCATTGTAACACTTCATGTTCAAACAGAAGTTACTGTTAAATTTGTTATATTTCAAAGAGTTGTAGGTGCAGTTAATACATTATATATAGCTGGATAATTAGAAATTTGATTAGCTGACATAATTGAACGTACCCTAAAAGAATAAGTATTATTTGCAATAAATCATTCTAAATGAAAGAAGTTTGTATTAATACTTCATATATAGGATGCTCATATATAAACTGCATAACTAGTCGCTCATGGAATTGAATCCCATGATAATGATATAGAATTATTTGAAGTATGAGTTTTTACGATATTAGTTAGAATTGCAGGTGAAGTTGAAAAAGCTAATCCAGTTGATGGAGCAGAAATTGCCGTTGTTCATCTAATAGATGATACACTAATATTTTGAATAGTATTAGATGGTAATAAATTAATAGTAGCCGATAATCATGCAAGTGTTCATAATAGAACTCAATTATTATATATTGCATATAATGTTGCTTCTGGACTTGATGGCCATGAAATTCATATTTGACTTTCATTTGATCAAAGTCAATTAACTATAGTCGGTGGTGGAGGAGCGGTTCTAGAAGTTAAAACATCACTTAATACTGATTCATTTCAACTATTTTTTCAAGTAATTGATAAATCATAGTTTGTATTTGCAGTTAATCAATTTATTGTTGCTCAAGTTAAACTAGTATATCAAAGTAATGTTCAATTTAAATATAATCAATATTGAGTTGCTCAAGTTAATGAATTCCATAAAAAACTTATACCTGTATCTGTTTGTAAATTTGAAAAAAGTCAATCTGGTTTATCAAGTGCTATAATAATTGGTTCTATATTAATTATAGGATCGGAAATATCATAAGGTAAATTTATATCTCAATTAACAATAAATAATCAAGTAGAGCTTTTAATTATACTAGGACTATCATTATCAATATTAATTTTGTTATAATTTCATATTACAATAGCAAGGTTTGTTTCTTCACTTACAGTTGCTATTTGAGTAAATTTATAATCAAAAAAATCTGTAGATCACTCTGCATATTATAGAATATAATCTCATTTTGTTTTTGGATCTTTAAATTTAACTCAATCTTCTTTTAGTAATTTAAAATTAGGAACTCACTGTATAATTGTAGTAACTATATTATTTATTATTCATGTATTTGTGACTTTATTATCAATGTAATCAGAAGCAATTTCTCATTTAATTTGCTCAAGTTCAATTTTTCTTAATACATTATTTATATCTGATAACCTTTTTGTATCTCTAGCTCATATACTATATGAGTTTAGGTTTATAAACGCAATTGTTCAAAGAATTGAAAGTATAGTTATAACTACAATTAATTCTACAAAAGTAAATCCCCTTTTATTAATCATATTATTAAACTTATAAGTTATTAAAATAATGTTTTAATTCTATAATATTTTTTTTATTATGAAATAATTAAAATATAATTTATAATTTTCTTACTGGAGCAATTTTTATATTCATTTTTACTGCTCATTTTCAAGTAAAAGCAATAGTTGCAAGCTCTCAACTTAAACTTGTAATTATACCATTTCAAAATTTTGGATGATTAACTCTATCTCATAATCAAAATTGACTTATATCATTGTCTGCAACCTTAATTTTTGGTTTTGAAAATGTTTCTCATCAAAAACTAGATCAAAATCAAGAAAATCAATCACTATTTCAAGAAAGATTTTTACTAAAATAACTATTTCATTTACTTACAAAATTTCATAAATCATAATTCTCTAGATATTCTTTATTTATTTCTTTTAAAAATCTACTTTCTGGATTTCTTACATAATCTCAAAAATTAAATCTTTCACTTGCTCTGCTTATATATAATTCTTCCCTTGCTCTAGTCATTGCTACATACATAAGTCTCCTTTCCTCTTCTAGTGAAGCTATATCTCAAATACTTCTAAAACTTGGAAATAATCACTCTTCTAAACCAGTTAAAAATATTCTTTTTTGTTCAAGTCATTTACTAGTATGAATAGTCATAAGAGTTACATAATCACTTCTTTCGTCTTTTGTGTCCATATCAGTTATAAGAGAAACTTCTTCTAAAAATATAGCTAAACTTTCTCTTGGTTCCATACCATTGTATTCTGTTGCTACATTTACAAGTTCATCTATATTTTCAAGTTTAGAATCTTTTTCTTCCCCGCTTAATCAAGAAGTTATATATTCTTCATAATTTGTAATTTTTACGATTTCTCTTATTAATTCTGAAACAACAATTTTGTTTGATTTTAAAACTAAATCTTCAAAAAGTTGATTAAAAATTTTAATTGAATTTTTCGCTCAATTATTAAGTTCTTCTACATCATCTATATTTTCCATAATTTGCGGATAAGTCAGAGAAAAATTTTCTTTGTAATTATCCATTATTTCAATTGATTTAGCTCATATTTTTCTTGTTGGAGTATTTATAATCCTTTTCATTGCAACTGTATCATTTGGATTATGTATAACCTTTAAATATCATAATAAGTCTTTGATTTCAGCTCTATCATAAAATTTCATTCATCATATTACTCTATACGGAATATTTGCCATCAAAAGTGATTCTTCTATTTTTCTTGATTGTGCATTTGTTCTATAAAGAATTAGATTATCTTTATAATCTCACTCTTTTTCTTTTATTATTTGAGTAATAATACTAGCTTCTATCTTGTCATCTGGTGCTTCTATGTATTGTATATGATCTCACTCATCATTTTCAGTCCAGAGTTCTTTTTTTATACCACTAGTATTTTTTGCAATAACAGAATTTGCTCAAGCAATTATTTTTTTTGTTGATCTATAATTTTGTTCCAATTTTATGACTAAAGCATCATTATAATCTTTTTTAAAATTAATTATATTTCTCATATCAGCTCATCTCCAACTATAAATTGATTGACTATCATCTCAAACTACAGCTAAATTTCAGTATTTTGAAGCCAAAAGTCTAACCATTTCATATTGAACTAAGTTTGTATCCTGATACTCATCAACCATTAAATACTTATATTTTTCTTGATAATATTCTAGGATTCTTCAAATTCTTAAAACTGCATAAGTTTTGATAAGTATATCATCAAAATCTATCGCATTATTACTGATTAAATCCTTTTCATATTCTAAATATGCTTTGTAAACAACTTCTTTTATATTGCTATCAATTTCTTTTTCATATCATTTTGCAGTTATTAGATTATTTTTTGCATTACTTATGTAAAATGCTATTTGTCTTGCAGGAAATTCTTTTTCATCTAGATTTAATCTATTTTTTAAAATATTTTTTAAAACACTTATTTTATCTTGCTCATCGTAGATTATAAAATCTTTTCTTAATCAAATTTGTAATTCCTCACTAGAATACTTAAGTAATACTTCTTTTAATATAAAAATTCAAATTGAGTGAAATGTTCAAATAAGCGGGAAATTTCAAGCAGCATAGATACTTCTAGGTTTTTCAACTCATAAAACACTAGCAACTCTTTCTCTCATTTCTGTTGCAGCTTTATTGGTAAAAGTTACCATCATTATACTTTTTGAAGGTATATTTTTTTCTCTTATCATATACTCTACTCTAGCAGTTAGAGTTGCTGTTTTTCAACTTCATGCTCATGCTATAATCAAAAGTGCTCAGTCTATTTTATTTTTTGCTTCTTCTTGCTTTGTATTTAAATGCATTTTTTATATTTAATATTATTACATCTAAGTTACTAAAAAAAAATGCTTTTTCAAGCAAGTTTTCTTTTTCATGTTAAAAGATATTTGATTTTTATATATTTTTATGTATAAAATAAATAATTTATATAAAAGCTGAATTAATTTTTAAAAAATGAAATATAATAAATTGGTACGTGATAGAATACCAGATAAAATTATAGCAAATTGAGAAATTTCTATACATCATATAGCCGATGATATTGAATATTATGAAAAATTAATTACAAAAGCTAATGAAGAATATAATGAAGTGATTAATGTAAGTAATGATAAATTAATAGAAGAAATATGAGATTTCAAGGAAGTAATTTTATCAATTTTGCAAATAAAACCATGGATATTAGAAAAAGAAATATATCAAGATATAAATAAAAGAATACTCGTTATTTTAGATATTATGCTTTTAAATAAAATTACAGAAGATCAAGTAGAATTATCAAGACAAAATAAAAAAGCAAAATTATGATGATTTGAAAAAAGAATTATTTTAGATGAAACTATATAAAAAACATGAGACTAGATCAATATATAACTGAAAAACTACAAGTTACTCGTAATAAGTCACAAGCAATAATAAAAAATTGAAATGTTTTTGTAAACTGAGAAAAAATTATAAAAACATGATTTGAGGTAAAAGATAGTATGGATGTAGTCATAAATGAACTTGATGAAACAAAATATGTAGCAAGAAGTGCTATAAAATTAAAATGATTTTTAGATGATTTAGATTTATTTTTAAATGACTTTATTTGCTTAGATATTTGAAGTAGTACTTGATGATTTTGTCAAATATTGCTTGAAAATGATGTGAATACTATCTTTGCAGTTGATGTTGGTACTAGCCAACTTCATGATATAGTGAGAAATAACAATAAAATAGTAGTAAAAGAAAATACTGATATAAGAAAACTAGAAAAACTAGATAAAAACATAGATTTAATAACTTGTGATGTTAGTTTTATAAGCTTAGAAATGATTTTGGATAGTATTATAAATCATATGAATACTGATACTATTTCCATACTCTTATTTAAACCACAATTTGAAGTTTGA
>CAYQAV010000134.1:0-21363 GCA_964415565.1 uncultured Candidatus Peribacteria bacterium | reverse complement strand
CATTAAAAATTATATATTCTATTACAATAATAATCGTTTCCAATGGAACAAAAAAAAGATGACTCCTGTTCAATACAGAAATCATCTTGAAGATTTATAAGTCCTTTTTTAAAAAATCTACTTTTTAGGTGGCAGATCAATTTTGGTAACTTTTTATTTGAAAAATCTGATTATAAAAGTATATTACGAATATATTAGGTTTTAAAATAAACAATATGCTTGATTTAACTAAACAATTAAAAAAATTAGAAAAATTAAAAAATAGTTTAGAAAAAAAAGAAGAGATATTGATTATTTCTGATTTTGATGATACTCTATTTTGTAGAAAAGAACAATTGAAAATATCTAGTTTACTTAGAGAAAATAGATGAAAAAAATGAAATGAAGTTATTATGAATATTATTTGATTAGATAATTTTATAAATGAGCATTATATTTGAAAAAAAATTCCAAAAAATATAATAAACTCTATGAAAATATGAAAAGATTTGATTTTAACAGCTTGATTACAAGAACTTCAAGATGCAAAACTTAAAGCAACAAATCTTCATATTTATAACTATATAGTAGTTGATGAAGCTGAAAAAAAGATATATGAAACAATTAGATATGTAGTTGAAAATATCTGATTTATACCTAAAAAAATACTGATTTATGAAGATAAACCAGAATATTTTATAGAAAATAAAAGTTTAATAGAAGATTTTTTATGAACAGAACTTGAAATTATATTAGTAGAAATGATAGATAATCAAACTGAGCCAAATCTAAAAAAAATCGCCTAAGGCGATTTTTTTTAGATTTTTATTTCTATAGTATCTCATAATTTTGGTACTAAAATATCTATATTTTTTCTTGTTTTAAATATTTCTTTTCTTATTTTTTCAGATAATACTAAACGAGATTCTGTTCAATGAGTAAGAGCAACTGTAGCTCATCTATTTATACTTGTTTTAGATATTAATTGTAATAACTCTGCTTCATCTATATGTCATGAAAATCATTTTATATCAATTACATTACATAAAACTTTATATGTATCTAATTCTATAACTACATCTTCTTTTGCTTTTATCTTTCATCATCTACTATTTGGTGGAGTATATCAAACAAAAACAACTGTTGACTTTGGATTTTCAAGATTATGTTCTAGATGTGAAACAACTGCTCATCATTCACACATACCAGAAGAAGAAATAATTATTTCTTTTCTATAAGCTCTTTTTCATTTATATAATTCATTTTGTTCTTTTTTATTTCAAATATAAGTTATAACTTTTCTTCAAAATAATTTTTCTTGAACTTCTGGATTAAGTAAATTATACTTATCATCTAAACTATTTAAATATATATTTGTAATTTTTTCACTAAGTGGTGAATCTAAAACTATATTAAAAAAGAAACTAGATTTTTTAACTGACTTTATATCATCTTTTAATATTTCAATAGTTCTAAATAATTGCTTAGCTTTTACTGAATCTTTATTTTCAATTAGATCATATTCATCACTAAATTCTTTTAATTCTACTTTTAATTTTTCTAATTCGTCTTTATCTAATCTATGTTTATACATATCATCAAGTAATAACATAAGTATTTCTTGAGTTCTTTGCATAGAAAAAGTTGGAATTAAAACTTTTCTGTTAGCAATTGATAATTTATCTAAAAATTCTCTTTCTGTATCTGCTCTATCTGGATGTAGTCTTCATGCATAAGTAGTTTCATATTGAGCATAATCAAGTTTAAACTCTGAAACTTGAGGACTTCAGGAAAGATTTGGATCATTTATTCTTCATAAATCTCATGAAAATAAAAGATTTGTATGTTTTTTTGTTTTTTTATCGAATCAATTTGATTTATTTTTACTTTTTAATGTTGTATTTACATTTTCAGTAACAACTGTAATAAGTGCTTGTATACTTCATTCTATATGACCTGCATCAAGGAACTTTAATTTTATACTATCAATTATTTTTTTATTTTTTTCATCATTTGTTTTTACTCTAACCTTAAGTAATTTCGAAACTTTATGTAATAGTTCTATATTATATTTTATTTCATAAGGTTTTTCAAGTACATCATCTATATCAGAATAAACTTCAACACCATATTTTTTCAAAAAACTATAATGTTGTCTATATAAATCTTTAGATTGTTCCTCATCAACATGAGTAATAAAAGTTAATGATTCATCAAGTCTTTCAGCTAATTCTTCATTTTCATTCTTAATTCTTTGATTCTCTTTTAATATTTCTTTTGTTTTTAATATTCTTTCAGATATTTCTTCTTTTATTTTATTAAATACTGAGTTATCAATAAATATTTCTTCATTATATCATTTTAAAACTTTATCTAAAATATAATCTAGTGTTTTTTTATTATATTTATCAATATAGAAAAAATCATTTAATACTTCTTCATCTCAAATATCAATTAAATGAACAAGAGATAACATATTGTAAACATCAATATCATCATAAAGAAGCACTGGGACTTCTATTAATTTTTTACTTATATCTTCATAAGAATATATTTTATTATCATTACAAAATTTTTTTGCCTTTATAAAAGCATTATCCAATGAAGTTTCATTTCAAATTATTTTAGAAATTGATGAATTAATTTTGATTCTATCTTCTTTAGATAACTTTCATTTTAATCTATTATAAGAATTAACTATAAATAAATTATATTTCATTAATCATTCTTGTTTTTCATTTTGCTCAGTTATTTCCTCTATTTTTCTCTTAGCAATTTTAACCGTATCTAGAAGAATTTGTTCTACTTGTAATGAAGTCAATTTAGTCATATAAATAGGATTTGAAAAACCATTTTTAACCAAAAGTGGGATTCTACCACAATGATCTAAATGAGCATGTGTCAAAACCAAAAAATCTGCTTTCAAAGCTTCAGTATCAATTTTTTCATTATATTTTTTATCAGCTTTTCATCATTGAAACATTCAATAATCAATCAAAACAGATATATTTTTTAAATCTGATTCAAATTTAACAAGTGTTGAACTTCAAGTTAAAGTAACATATTCTGGACTAGAAACATCTCCAGATTCAATTCATCCTAAATATTTAATAGAAGCATTTACCATATTTTTATAAAAAAGATAATAAAATCATTAAATATAATATAAAATAATAATCTTTATTGTCAATCTTAAATTTAAATTAAATACAAAAACAAAAAGATATAGTTAATGCTATATCTTTTTGTTTTGGGTTTTGGCTTTTTATTAAGGTTTTTGAAAAATTTATTATTTTAATGTAGGAGCATTAGTCATATCATTTTTCATCTTTTCTAAAGATTTTCTATTTTTAACAATTGCTTGTTTTTCTGAATTCAATTTTGATACTTCTTCATTTTCTGAAGTAACTTTTCATTCTAATTCAGCAATTTCAGATTTTAGAGATAATACATGTTCTTCTCTTGATTTTATATCATTTCAAATCATTTCTTCCCTTTTTGAAAATTTAGCAATTGTATCATCAAGTATATCTGTCATAGTTCAAATACTAGTTGTTTTAACATCTTTAGAACTAGCTACTCAAAATACAAATCAATCTTTTTCTATTACTTCTTCTTTTTTTTCTGGTTCTAAAACTATATCAATATTAGTTTCAGATGTTTCATTCATTCAAAATGAAAAACTATCTTCAGAATTTGTATTATTTTGAGGTAATTCCTCGATTATTTCTTCTTTCTCAATAATAGGTAATTCAGTATCAGTAATATTTGAATCAGAAAAATCTAGAGAAAATCAATCTGAAGAGTTATCATTTACAGTTTCTTCAATTTTAATTTCATTGTTTCAAAAATCTGCTAAATCAGTATCAAATGAAATTAAATCTTCTGAATTTGATGAGTTTTCATTATCAGTAATAATAGTATCATCTAAAACAAAATCAGTTCAAGAATCAGTATCATCTGATAAAATTAATAAATCATCATCATTTGTTGTTCAAGCCATTTTTAAATTGTTAATTTTAATATATAAAAATAATATCATAAATAAAAAATAATTGCAAAAATTTGATAATTTAATTTTTATTTATATAATCCTGATACAAATTTAAATCTTAAAATTAAAAAAATGGACTTTTCAAAGGCATGAGAATTAATGAAACTTCAACAAGAAGCAATGAAAATTAAAAAAGAATTAGAAAATACTTATATTGAATCTGAAGTTGAAGGTTTAGTTATAACTGTAAATGGTGAAATGAAAGTTGAAAAAACTGAATTTGAAAGTGATAAATTAATTCCTGGATTAACTCCAGAACAAAAAAAAGCACTTGAAAAAGCTATTAGTGATTCAGTAAATAAATGAATAAAAAAATCACAAGAAGTTGCTGCTGAAAAAATGCAATGAGTAATGTGAAAAATGTGAATGTGAGATATGCTTGGATGATTACCAGGTATAAAATAAAAAGGCTATTTATAGCCTTTTTTATTTTATACAAATAAAAATAAAAAGTATTGAAATAAATATTTTTTTAATTAAAATATAACAAATATTTAGAGACATAAAAGTAAGTGATGAATTTTAAAAAAACAAGTATAATTAAAAAAAATAATAACATATTAAATATAATTTGAATAGTATCAATCTGAATCATATTTATAGTTGCATTAATCATAGTTAAAAACATTAATTTTATAAAAATAAAAATTGATGAACAAAATATTATAAAAGAAAATGTTACAAAACAAGAAAATGAAAGATCTATGATAGAAAAAATTTTGTGATTAAACAAAAAATCTTTAGTAGATAGTGAAAACAATATAAATATATTAATAGTTTGAATATGATGATGAAATCATGATGCTCCAGACTTAACAGATACTATAATAGTTACAAAAATAAATTCAGAAAATAAGATAATAAGTATGTTATCTATTCCTAGAGATCTATATGTAAAATATCCTTGAAATGATAACTATTACGGTAGAATAAATTGAATATACTCTAGATATATGCATCAAAAAAATGATACAACATATTGAATGCAAATGCTTGAAACTAAAATAACTGAAATTACATGAGAAAAATTTGATTATTTCATAAATGTAGATTTCTCATGATTTAAAAAAATAATTGATACAATTTGATGAATAAATATAGATGTTTCTGAAAATTTCGTTGATTACCAATATCCTGATTGAAACTGATGATATACAACTTTAGTTTTTAAAAAATGAACATGGTTATTTGATTGAGAAAATGCTTTAAAATATACTAGAAGTAGACATTCTACAAGTGATTTTGATAGATCAATAAGACAACAACAAATTATAAGTGCAATAAAAGATAAATTGACATGAAGTTATTTTTTAACTTCTCCACTAAAGATAAAAGAATTATATCAAGTATTTATTAATAATGTAAAATCAGATTTATCATTAACTAAAATGATTAAAATTGCTTATTCTATTTCAACAAAAGAAGAATATAAAATATTGTCTTCAAATATTAATGATTCTTGTTTTTATGGAAGTGATAACTGTGAAAAATGATGAATATTATATACTCCAGATAGAGAACTTTTTTCATGAATGGCAGTCTTACTTATAAATTGAAATGAAATTTGAAATTTATCAAATTATGAAGAATCTATAAAATATTCTAATATAATTTTAAATTACTCATTAATAGAAAAAGAAAATGCAAAAATAAATATTTTTAATTCTATTAAAATATGAAATTTAGCATCTGAATTATGAAATAATTTAAAAAAATATTGATTTATAATTCCTAAACAAAAATCAATTTGAAATACAAATGATATACATGAAAAAACAATTATTTATTATAACAATATTTCAGAAAATTCAGATACGATAAATGCATTAAAAACATTTTTTAATTGAGATTTTATAGAAATAGAAACACCTAAATACTCAACTGAAAATGCAAATATAGAAATAATTATTTGAAAAGACTATACATGAAAAGATAAGGTTTTTAACTTTTAAAATTAAAAAATGAATTTAAATAAACCTACAAGAAGAAAACTTAAAACAAATTATACAAAGAAATTTTCTTATTCTAAAAAAATAGGTGAAAAAAGTATATGAAAAATAATTATATATATTATTTGATTTTTTATAGCACTTGGTTTTTTGATTTGATTAGTTTTATATGCAAAATATATAAAAGATTTACCAAAAATTTCAGAACTTGAAAATATGGAAATTGCTGAATCATCAGTTATTTATGATAAAGATTGAAATATTTTATATAAAATTTTTAAAGAAAAAAGAACTTATGTAGGTTTTTCAGAGATATCTAAAAATATGGTAAATGCAATTGTTGCATGAGAAGACAAAAGATATTGGGAAAATCCTTGAGTAGATATTATATGAATAACTAGAGCATGAGTTTATTTTGTATTATGAAAAAGTGATGGTTGAGTTAAATGAACTTCTACTTTAACACAACAATTAATTAGAAATACAATCCTTACAAACGAAAGAAGTTTAGAAAGAAAAGTTAAAGAAATTTATTTAGCATATAAGCTTACAGCTTGAGTTTCAAAAGAAAAAATACTTGAATTATACTTAAATAAAATATCTTTTGGTAACAATGCTTTTGGTATTGAAGAAGCTGCGAAAACATATTTTTCTAAATCTGCAAAAGATTTGAATGTACTTGAATCTTCAATTTTAGCTTCAATTCCTAAATGACCAACTTATTATTCACCATATAATCATCCTGACAGATTACTTGGTTACCCATATGTATATAAAGAAGATAATACAGAAGATATAACTGAAATCTTGACTCAAAAAGATGTTGAAACAAATAAAAAATATGTAGATATTTTTAAAAATTTCATTGATAATCTAAAATGAAATGGAATTGCTGAAACAGATAAAATAGTTATGTGCTGAGTATCTAAAGATCAATTCAAAGTAAATTATGATATAGATAATGAATGATGTTTAGTATTAAAATATAGTGATTTACTAAACTTATTAAATAATATAAAAATTAAAAGTGATGATACCTTTATAGAATACCAAACTTGAAGAAAAGACTTTATTTTATGAAGAATGCTTGAAGATTGATATATAAATTTTGAGGATTATAAAAATGCAATATCTGGTTCTCTATGATATTTATTTAATCAAGATAAAGAAAATATAAAAGCTCCACATTTTGTGTTTTATATAAAAGAATATTTAGAAGAAAAATATTGAAAAGAAATAATTTCAATTTGATGACTTCAAATATACACAACTCTAGATTGAAAACTTCAAGAAAAAGCTGAAGAAATATTAAAAAAACAAGTAGCATCAAATACTACAAGGTTTAATGCAACAAATGCATGATTGATAAGTATAGATAATGAAAATTGAGGTATACTTGCTATGGTTTGATGAGTTGATTATTTTGATACTGAAAATAAATGAAATGTTAATATAATCACATCTAAATTACAACCAGGTTCATCATTTAAACCATTTGTGTATGCATTATGAATTTTTAACAAAGAAATAGGTTCAAAAACACCTATTTATGATGTTGAGACAACTTTTCCTTGAAATTATTCACCAAAAAACTTCGACTGAAAATTTATGTGAAAAATGAATATTTCAACTGCACTAAACTATTCTAGAAATATTCCAGCAATAAAGATGTATTATATGGCATGATGAGAATCTAGTATAGTAAGTTTTATGGGAAAATTATGAGTAAAATCATTGAATTCAAACTGAAATTATTGAGCACCATTAGCTCTATGAACTTGAGAAATCACACCATTAGAATTAGCTTCAGCATATACTGTATTTGCTAATTTGTGAGATAAAGTTGAAGTAAGTCCAATATTAAAAATAGTTGATTCAAAATGAAATATAATTGAAGAAAAAAAAGATACTAAAAAAATAAATGTAATTAGTGCTGAGCAAAGTTATATAATAAATTCAATTCTTAGTGATACGAGTACTCGTCCAAGTAGTTGGAATAATTTTATAAGTTTAAAAGATAGAATTGTTGCTGCAAAAACTTGAACTTCTACAAAACAATATAGTAAAAAAGAAATATATCCATCAAATCTATGGACTATATGATACACTCCACAAATTACTACAGTAGTTTGGGCATGAAATACTGATTGATCAGCTACAAATATGAGTTGAGATTGATTAAATGCTGCAGGACCAATATGGAGAGATTTTATGGAATATGCACATAAAAATCTACCTGTAAAATCTTGGTCCAAGCCCAAATGACTATATGAAATAAATATATCAGAAATAACAGGATTATTACCTAATCCTGAAAATGCTCAAGCAAATCTACTTGTAAAATCATTGTTTGTTAATAAACCAACTAAATATGATAATAGTTTTAATACAACTCAAATAGATATTTTATGTAATTGAGCTGTAAATGAAAATACTCCACCAGCAGCTATAAAAAATGCTACACTTATAGAATTTCATTCTCTTCAACCTGAAAATGCAAGTTGGGAGTTACCAGTTCAAATATGGGCTAGATCTGATTCTGCTAAAGAAAGATATTGAAATATTGAAAATCTAGTTACAAGCACAAATAATGAAGTTTGTGAAAGAAATTGATCAAGCTGAAATACAATAATAAAATCAAATATTATAAATAATTGAAATTATTTTATATGAGAAAATTATGTAGAAATTGCTTATAGAAGTGATAATATAATTAAATCCTTAGAAGTACTTATAAATTGAATCACGGTTCAAACAATTGATACAGAATGAAAAAAAGAATGAATTTATGTATGAAATATATTTTTACCTTGAATGTATAAAAATCAAATAGTAAGTTTAGAAATAAGAGCTGTTGATTCAAATTATTACTCTAAATCTGAAATAAATAATATAAATATTTGAAATAAAGATGATATTTTACCTATTATAACAATGGAAAATCCTATTGATAGTAAAATAAAATTATATGATACTGACTTTTTTAATCTAAAAGCAAATATTTATGATAATTCAAAAATAACAGTTATAATTTATATAGATTGAATAGAATATAAAAATTTATGAGATATTAGAAGAATAGATATTCCTATAAATTTAGAAAAAAATATATCTTTATGAAATCACAACATAAAAATTGAAGCTACTGACACATCTTGAAATAAATTTTCAAATGATATAAATTTAGAAATACTTAAAAAATAATATTAAGTCAAATTAAAATGAGAATAATTCTTATTTTAATTTGACTTTTATTTTAGTTTGAATATTCTTAATTTATGAGATAAAAAATCTCAAAATTAATTTCTAACAATATATAAAAATGGAAAATTATGATTTACCAAGATTTGTAAAAATAGATAATGAAGCTCCAAGTTTTGAATTACCTGCATACAATCCAAAAACTGATGAAGAAGAAAAAATTTCTTTAACAGATTTAAAATGAAAATGGCTAGTTTTATTTTATTATCCAGCTGACTTTACATTTGTTTGCCCAACTGAATTAAAAGATATGGCAGATCAAGAAGCTAAATTTAAAGAGTTATGAGTTGAAATATTATCAGCATCTACTGATACTGTTTTTTCACATAGAGCATGGGTTAAACATGAATGATTAATGAAAAATTTTCCATATAAAATGCTTGCTGATCACTCTACAGAAGTATCATATATGTATAATTTACTTGATGAAGAATCAGGAATAGCTTGAAGAGGTACTTTTATAATCGATCCAGATGGAATAGTTAGAGGTATTGAAGTTACGAGTGGTCCACTTTGAAGAAATAGTGATGAATTAATTAGAAAGATTGAAGCATTACAATTTATGAGAAGTCACCCAGGTACTGCATGTCCAGCTAAATGGTCAGTTTGAAGTAAAACTCTTACTCCAAGTATAAAAATAGCTTGAGAAGTTGAAGAAGCATTAAAAAAATAAAAAATATACCAATCTAAAATTAGATTGGTATATTTTTTATTTTTTAATTTTTTTAATTTCTTTTTTTAATTCATCATAAGTTGAAAGAAGTTTACTTTTTAATTCTTCCACTTTTTCTGGTGCCATTCATTTTAGAGATTCAATCTCAGAAATTTTTTCATTATAAAGTTTTTCTAATTTTTCAGAAATAACAACCAAATAATCTTTACCATTTTCTTTTAACTCTTTAAGTAAAGAATTACCATTTTCCTTATATGTATCGATTATTTTCAAAACTTCATCTTTATGATCATTGAAAAGTTTTATGTTTTTTTCACTTAAAACTTCCTTTTTTAAATCTTCTATCAAATTTGTTTGAGTTTCTACAAAATTATCAAGAAGTATTTTAAAACTCCCCTCTCAAGTTTCTTTTGCCTTTAATAATTCTTTTTTTAATTGTTCTGGTTTCTTTTTATTGTAAATTGAAGCTATAATTCAACCTGCAATATATCAAGCAGCTAGTAAAAATATATTTTTTTTAGACATAATTGTTTTGGTTAAAAATTAACTAAAAAATGTTATAACAAAAAGTCTAATAGTTTTTAACATAAAATAAACTACAAAACTTTGTGCTATCCTTTTTTATGATATAATATATTATATAAAATTTAAATATTTTTGCAAAAAATTAATTATTAACAAAATAAAAAATGTCTTATAACAATTTTTCTGATTGATACAAAAAAGCACTTATAAATGCTGAGAATAAATTAAAAGAAATTTGAATAAAAGAATTAACAATAGAAGATATTTTTATTGAAATTGTTAAATCTGCAAATGGTTGAATAAAAGAAATTTTTAATTTATATTGAATAAATGAAAAATTAACAATTGAAATAATCAATAAATGAATTTTTAATGAAAAATTTGAAAAAAGAAGAGGTGTTTATTCTGGAATGAGCACTAGATTAAAAAATGCTATTTTATGAAGTGTAAAGATTGCAGCTTCATTTTCTAAACAAAAAGCAAGTATTGAAGATTTCTTATTATCAATTATTAGAAATGATTCTTGGATAAACAGCTTTTTGGACTATATTTGAATAACTCCAAAAGATATAGAAAAAAATATAATAGATTTGAGTAACCTTTGAACTATTGATTGAATAAAAACTGGTATAAATTTAGAATGAAGTCTTTCTGAATTTGAAATAAAAGATGAAGAATCAATAAATAAAATACTTTGAGCAATTAGTCAAAATATAATGTGACAAAATCAAGAATCTACTCCATTTGATATGAATAAGGAACAAAAAAATAATAAATCTATAGAATCCACAACTCCAGCTCTGGATTTCTTTTCAAATGATTTGACAAAAGATGCTATTGATTGAAAAATAGATAAAATTATAGGTAGAGATACTGAAGTTGAAAGACTTATTTCTATATTAAATAGAAAAACAAAAAATAATCCTGTCTTAATTTGAGAACCTTGAGTTGGTAAGACTGCAATTGCAGAATGATTAGCTTTGAGAATTGCATCTTGAGATGTACCTTTTTCTATGAAAGATAAAAGAATATTATCTCTTGATATGTCTTCCCTAGTTGCTTGAACTAAATATAGATGAGAATTTGAATCTAGAATAAAACAAGTAATTGATGAAGCTTCTAAAGTTGAAAATGAAATTATACTATTTATAGATGAGATACATACTATAATTTGAGCTTGATCTTGAGAGGGGTCACTTGATGCTTCAAATATTTTAAAACCAGCAATGGGTAGATGAAAAATAAGAGTTATTTGAGCTACAACTTACAATGAATACAAAAAATACATAGAAAAAGATTCTGCTCTAGAGAGAAGATTTCAACCAATTACAGTTTGAGAACCAGATAGAAAAACTGCTAAATTAATCTTAAGTTGATTAAAAGAATCATTTGAAAATTATCATAATTTAAATATAAGTGATGAAGCAATAGAAGAAGCTGTTGAATTATCTACTAGATATATTACTGATAGATATTTACCAGATAAAGCTATAGATTTAATTGATGAAGCTTGTAGTTTAAAATCAATGAAATACAATTTTGATGAAAGTGAAACTAAAAAATTGAGAGAAAGAATAGCAAAAAACAATAAAATGATTGAAGATGCAGTTGTTTCTCAACAATATAAAAAAGCATACAAATTAAAAGAAACTCAATTAGAATTAGAACAAAAAATATCTGAACTAAAACAAAAATTTCAAGTTCCAAAAGAAAAAAGGATGAATGTTGATATTAGTGATGTACAAAAGATACTTAGTATTGCAACTTGAATTCCTATTTCTAGTTTAAGCAAGAACGAAATTCAAAAATTAAAAGATTTATCAAAAAATATTAAAAACGATATCGTTTGACAAGAAGATGCTGTAACTTCAGTTATAAAATCTATTATGAGAAGTAAAGCTGGAATTTGAAATCCAAATAGACCACTTTGAAGTTTCTTATTTTTAGGGCCTACCTGAGTTTGAAAAACTGAACTTGTAAAAGTTTTAGCAAAATATTATTATGATGATAAAGATGCACTTATCAAGATTGATATGAGTGAATTTTCAGATAAAACTTCTGTAAATAAACTTATTGGTTCAAATGCTTGATATGTATGATATGAAGAAGGTTGAATGTTAACTGAAAAAGTAAGAAAAAAACCATACAGTGTTATACTTTTTGATGAAATTGAAAAATGAGATTTTGAAGTATATAATTTACTTTTACAAATACTTGAAGAGTGAATTTTAACAGATAATAGAGGTAAAAAAGTAAATTTCAAAAATACAATTATAGTTATGACTAGTAATATTGGTCAAGAAGAATTTACAAAAAAAGCTGCAACTATTTGATTTGATATAAAAGAAAGTGATGAAGTTAAAGTTATTTCTGATTATAAAAAAGCAGCTGAAAATATAAAAGCTAATTTAACAGATTATTTCTCTCCAGAATTTATAAATAGAATTGATAAAATAATTGTATTTAATCCACTTGACAAGAATCAAATTAAAAAGATTGTTACTATTTGATTAAAAGATTTAGAATCTAGACTAGCAAAAAAAAGTTTTTCAATTAAATATGACTTAAAAGTAGTTAATTTTATAACAAAAACTGTATATAATCCTGATTTTTGAGCTAGGGAAGTAAGAAGATATATAATTGATAATATAGAAGATTTAATTGCTGAAAAAATAATTAATTCTAATCATTCTAATATTTTTGAATTAATAATAGAAAAAGATAAATTAAATATAAAATAAAATCCAAAAAAGCTTGTTCTAAAACAAGCTTTTTTGTTGATAAAAATTATTTTTTACATATAATTTTTTTGAATAACTATTTACGACCTATTCTAATGAAAAAAATAATTTTTATATTATTTTTGATTACATTTTTCTTTCTAAACTCAAAAACAATATTTGCTTTTTGAGTTGATTTAAATTGAAAAGGTTTTTATAGTAGTATAGCAGATTCAATGGATAAAATGGAATCAGATTTATATAAGATTGATTTAGTCTGAAAAGAATGAACAATGGATAAAATAAATAAAATAACTTGAAATAATTGTTTAAAAGATAATCTATCTGTTTGAGAAATAAATTATATTACTCAAAATTGAAATATATGATTAATAATCAAAAAAATTGATTCTTCATGCATGGAAAATTGATCATTAAATAATAATACATTAACTTCTATAATTGATGCAGTTAGAAAAATAGATGAAGAATATAAAAATAAAGCAGCTGAAAAAACAAGTCAAATTTTCAATTTATGAAGTACTTGAATTTATTCAGATTGAATAGAATGAAATGCTCCATTTGATTTAATAAAAGATTTACAAGATATAGATTCTATAATTTTTATGGAAGAGTCTACTATATATGAATGAAATACTGATATAAATTTAGATGCAGAAATTTTAAATTTACTTTGAGAATCAGATAAAAATAATAAAACAGAAATTAGTTATTATAACACAGTAAATTTAAAAAATAATTCAAATAATGAATTTAATAATTTAAAAACATATACTAATATAAATTCAAGTAGTGTTTATAGTGAATATTTATGTAGTATAGATAATAGTGATTCTTGATTAAATGAAAATAGTTTAAATTTCTTAAATTCTGATATAAAATTAAATAATACAAATTTAAATATAACACCTTCAAATTCAGGAGCATTATCAAATTCATGAACAAATAATAAAGATAAATTAGCAGAGGAAGCTATACAAAATCCTAAAAGTGATTATAAAAAAGTAACTGATAATAATGAATTACCTTGTGAAAGTTTTTTCTGTATAGATATACAATTTATAACTTATAATCATAATTTGTTAGGTTGATGATTTCAAGATATTACTATAGAATATTTAATAAATAGATCAAATGAACATTTAAAAAAATTCACAAATACTTCACTTGTTTGATCTAAAATGACAATAAATAATTTTGAATTATGATTAAAAGATTTAAATTTAGCTGACATATTTCATATTTGAATACAAGTAACTAAAAAACCTGTACCTATATTAAATATAGAAAAAAAAGAAAAGAAAGATGATAATATATATTCTAATGAAAATCAATTAAAATTTTATTATGAATCTTATTGACTAGAATATAAAAGAAGAAATGATTTATCATTATTTAAAAAAGTTGACATAGATAAACAAATAGCTCTAAATTCATGAATGATGCCAACTCAATTATATTTAGAAAGAATCCAAGATTATAATCAATATCAATCTCAAAAAATAGAACAACAATGAGTAATGAATAAATTAATTGAAAATGAAACTAAGATTTGAATAATGGATAACTTTGAAATTCAATTCAAAGAAATTGAATGATTTAATTGATGAATAAAAAATTATATATTAAACCTAGATAAAATAGTTTCAAATATGTTAAAAATTCCTAACAGTACTAATAACTAAATGAGAAAAATAGTAATTACATTTTTTGTATTTATAACCCTTATAAATAATACCTATGCAGCAGGCTGTGTGATAAAAGATAAATCATCTCCTGCTTTATTAGAGTATATTGAAAATAATAGAAAAATAATTAAAACTATTTCTAATCAATTAAGTGAATATACTACAAAAGAAAGTTTATCAAAAAATATAGATGATGAATACAATAAAACTAAGAGTAGTTGACTTAAAATATACAATCAAATATTTAATTTTGATTCTTATTATTCATATTTTAGCTATTTTGCAACTTTCCCTATATCAAATGAAGTTCCAAAAGAAGTTAAAAGAGATTATAGATTACTTGAAAGTGAATGAAAATGAATAAAATATTATCTTAATCAGATAGTAAAAAATTGAAAATCTGAACTAGTTATAAAAAATATTTGTAAAGATATAACAGTAAATTGTGACTTTTCTGAAGAAATGACAGCTGCTGAAATTATATGAAAACTTACAGCAAATAATGAAGCTGTTATGGATTTATTTAGAAACGCTGTAATTTGAGAAATATATAAAAATCCAACTAAACTAACTCTAATAAATAATAATTTTGAATTAGAAATCCAAACAAATTATGGTATAGTAGCATATAGCAAATGTAGTGAAGAAAAATGATGATTTTTTGAAACAATTTCAACAAAAATTCAAGAAATTTGAGAATTAAATAAAGAATGAAAAGATTGAATCCAAAAATGGAAAGATGCTATTGATTTAATGTTATGAAATGATACTACAAATGAAAAATACAGTGATACTGAAAAAAGAGTATTAAAAAATGAACTCTCTAAACAATGAATAAGTTGAGATTCTCAATCAAATATGCTTGATTCGCTTGAAAAATACAATAATGAATGACTTTCTAAAGATAATAATTTTATTAAAAATACATTTAATAATACAAGAGTAAAATTAGAAAAAAAATTAAGAGCCTTTAAAAATGAGGTTATATGAGATTTTTTTAAGAAAAAAACATGAGATTCAGTTAGTATAGAATCTACAATTAGTGCTCAAAAAAACTCTACTGACACAAATAAAATAAAAGAAGATATAGATAAACAATATTTAGAATTATTAAATTTAAGTGCAGATTCTGAAACAAATACTGCTAATTTAAGAAGTAGAATTTTAAATACACATTTTGACTTATCAAATTCTATAAATATACTTGAGTGAATATGTGCTAATTCAGTTAAAGTTTGTAAACAACAAAATTCTTTAAAATGAGATTGTTGAAAATGTAATTAATAATTAATAAAAAATATGTTAAATAAAGATGAATTAAATATAATGAGACAAAATGCAAAAGTACACAAAAAAGTATTTGATGAAATAAAAAAAATAGTAAAAGATTGAACTACTGCTATAGAAATAAATGAATTATGTTCAAAAATAGCCAGAGAAAACAATGTACTTTGCTGATTTAAATGAATTTATAATTTCCCAGATAATATATGCATAAGTATAAATAATGTTGTTGTACATTGAAGAGTTAGAGAATGAGTAATTTTTAGAAATGGAGATTTAGTAACTTTTGATTTTTGAATAAAAGATAAAAAAAATGGTATAAATACTGATGCTGCATTTTCTATTATAATAGGTTGAAATGATAAAAATCCTATTTGAGCTAAACTTATAGAAGCAAATAAAACTGCCCTTTATGCTTGAATAAATGCAGCAAGAGTTTGAAATACAACTTGAGATATATGATTTGCTATCCAAAATGAAATAGAAAAAGCTTGATTTAAAGTTGTTAAAGATTTAACTGGTCATGCAATTTGAAAAAAGCTTCATGAAAAACCATATATATATAATTACTGAACCCCTGGTTCATGAGTTAAATTAAAAGCTGGTATGACTCTTGCAATTGAGCCAATTGTATGAGAAACTAGCTGAGAAATAGAAGATGATTGAGATTGGGAAATATATATAAAAGATGGTAGTTTAGGTTGTCAATATGAACACACTATTTTAGTAACTAATTGAGACCCTGAAATAATAATTTAAAAAAAAATAGATTTTAAAATCTATTTTTTTTTTAACCTTTGTTTTTTTAATATTGCTTCTACTTCTGCTAATGTATATCATATAGGCCATCATGTTTGTTTTTTTGGATTATTTTGTCCATTTTGTTCTAATCTAGAATTTAAATTATTAGGAACAAAACTTTTAGATGGTAACAATCACCCAGGTTTTTCAATCATTTAAAATATAATTAAATAATAATAAAAATTTATTTTAATTAATTAATAAAATATTTCAAATTTTATTTGAAAAAAATATTAAAATCATATAATACTTAACATAATATTTATTATATTAATATAATTATGCTATTAAAAGAAGCACATTTTAAATTTCTTAATTATTTAGAAGTTATCAAAAATAAATCACCTAAAACTGTTGAACAATATGATAGACATTTAAGAAAATTTAGTGAATATATAGATGAAAAATTTAAAAATTTTGATATTTTTGAAATAGAAAACATAAACCTAGAAAATACAGAATGATTTAGAAGTTATTTATATGAAAAAAGAAGGAATATTTCTATAAAAACTGCTAATGCATATATGATTACAATTAGAAGTTTTTTAAAATTTTTAGAAAAAAAATGATTAAAAAGTTTAAGTGCAACTGCAATTGACTTAATAAAAGCAGAAGAAAGACATGTAGAATTTTTAAATCCTGAAGAATTGGAAAGACTTTTTGCATCACCTAATATAAATACTATAATATGAACTAGAGATTTATCAATAATGGAATGTATTTATTCAACAGGATTAAGAATTTCTGAACTTACAAATTTAAATGTAAATGATATAAACTTAAATAGAAGAGAATTTGCAGTAAGATGAAAATGAAGAAAAGTAAGAGTAGTTTATCTTACAAAAAATGCAGCAAAATTAATTTGAAATTACTTAGAAAAAAGAAATGATTGATTATCTCCTCTTTTTATAAGACATAATACTAAAAAAGATGATATAAGTGGTCTAAATAATGAAAGTGTTAGACTAACTAGGTTTTTTATAACAAATATGGTTAAAAAATATGCTTTAAAAGCATATATTTTAAAAGATATATCAGCACATACTCTAAGACATAGTTTTGCTACTACTCTACTTAGCAATTGAGCTGATTTAAGAGCAATTCAAGAAATGCTATGACATGCAAGTATAACAACAACTCAAGTTTATACTCATGTTACAAATAAGAAATTAAAAGATGTTCATTCTAAATTTTTTAAATAAAATTTAGAAACTAAATTTTATTTAAAAAAATAATTATTCATATGAAATTAATAATCTGACTTTGAAATCCTTGAAATGCATATAATAGCACAAAACACAACGTTTGATTTATGTTTTTAGACTACTTTAAAAAAATAAATAAATTTAGTGATTTTAATTTTGAATCAAAATTTAAAGCTGAAATAAGCATATGATTATATAAATGAGAAAAAACTCTTCTTATAAAACCACAAACTTTTATGAATCTAAGTTGAGAAAGTTTAGTATTAATTAGCAATTTTTATAAAGTAGATATAAGTGATTTTTTAGTTATATATGATGATTTAAGTATGGATTTTTCTAAGATAAGATTTAGAGAAACTTGAAGTGCCGGATGACATAATTGAATTAAAAATATAATTCATTTTTTTTGAGATAAGTTTAAAAGAATAAAAATATGAATAGGTTTTGATAATAAATTTGAAGTTAGTGATTGGGTATTATCTAAGTTTAGTGAAGAAGAACTAATTGATTTAGACAATGAAGTATTTAAAAATACAAATAATTTATTAATAGAAAAATTTTAATATGGAGAAAAAAGTATACTTAATTTGAATATGATGAATATGAATATCAGCGATAGCAAGATATTATAATGAATTATGATACAATGTTTTTTGAAGTGATAAATATAATAGTGAATTAATTCATAAACTAATAAGTGAATGAATTGATATAATCATATGAGAAAGAGCAGATTTTATAGATAATAGTTTTGAAAAAATAATATATACAGAAGCAATTCCTGAAAATCAAAGTGAACTAAAAAAAGCAAGAACAAAAAATGCTGAAATTTTAACTTATCCAGAATCTTTAGCAAATATAGCAAATAATAAAAAATTAATTACTATTTCTTGAACACATTGAAAATCTACAACAACTTCACTTGCTTCAATAATTTTTAAAAACAGTGATAAAAATATAACTAGTGTAGTTTGAACTTTATTAAAAGAATTTGATGGTAAAAATTTTTTCCATAGAAATAATAATAAAAATAGTGACAATTATTTTATAATTGAAGCTTGTGAATATAAAAGAAGTTTCTTAAAATATAAACCAAATATTGCAATTATTACAAATATAGAAATTGACCATCTTGATTATTATAGAGATTTAGAAGATTATATTTTAGCATATAGACAGTTAATAGACAATGTTAAAACTGGATGATATGTAATACTTGATTGACAAGAAAAAAATAGTTTAACACTTGTTTGACTTAGACAAGATATAAAATATATACTTGTCTATAAAGATTATTACTTACAAGATTGACAAAAAATATATTTTCCAAAAATAGAATTAAAAATACCATGACAACATATTGTCTATGATGCAAAACTTACATATGTATTATGAAAATTATGTAATATAAGCGAAAATACTATAGTCGGTACTTATAAAAATTATAATTGAGTATGGAGGAGAATGGAAATTTTATGAAATACAATTAATTGAAATATTGTAATAAGTGATTATGGACATCATCCAACAGAGATAAAATTGACACTTGAGGCAATAAAGACAAAGTATTATGATAAACAAATAATGACAGTTTTTCAACCACACCAATATAATAGAACTCTTGAATTATTGGATTGATTTGTAGACAGTTTTTCAAATACAGATTATCTTGTTATACCAAATATATATGAATCAAGAGATAGTGAAGAAGATAAGAAAAAAATAAATTCTAAGATTTTAGTTTCAAAAATAAATCACAAAAATAAAGTTGATTGAAAATGATTTGATAATACTTTAAAATTAATAAAAGATTTTGATAGTAAAAATAAAGATGCAATTATAATTCTTATGTGAGCATGAGATATAGATAATCTTAGATATAAAATAAAAACTTCATAATTTAAAATAATTTAAATTTTTTATAAATATAATATGATTAAAGATATACTAATACAAAATCCTAAAAAAGATGATTATTCATTTATAAGAATTATATTTTGGATTTTTCTTATATTTTATTCATTAAAATTTTTTTCATTTTGAATAAATAAAGAAGTAATGAATAATTATATTCATTGAGCAAATCTTATATTTCATGAAGCAGGTCATTTTATATTTCTACCTTTTGGAAAATTTATTACTATTCTTTGATGAAGTATATTTCAATGTTTAGTACCAATAATTGTAATATGAGTTTTTTTATTCAGAGAATATAATCCATTTTGAGCAAGTATATGATTATGGTGGTTATGAGAAAATCTTACAGATATAGCACTCTATATTTATGATGCTTCTGAACGCTCACTTCCACTTATAGGTTGACTTAGTAAAGAATCTCATGATTGGTGGAATCTTCTTACAATGACTGGGCTTCTAGATTATGATTTTCTGTTAGGTATTATTGTTCATTATATATGAATGTTATTAATGATTATAGCTATATTATGGTGATTTTATATTCATAAAAATGCTTATTCAAAAAAGAATATCAAATCAATATAGATTTGATATTCTTTTTATTTATTATTTTTTATAATTAAAGATTTTGCAATACTATTACATACATTTTTAATTTTTTCTTTTTCTTCTTCTTTAACTGTGCATGAAATACCATATATATTTATTCAATCATTTAACCATATATCTTTATGGTATTTTCATATATTTCAATATTTATTAGTAAATTCTACAAATGCTCATTTTTTTCAATCTATAATAAATTCTCACGATAAATCTATAACTGAATTTTCACTATAAAATTTTATGATTTCATCATCAGTTTTATTTTCAATAATTAATGTCTTATTTACTATAATTATTGCATTAGTTCATTTTTCTAAAAGAGCAATTCAATTTGATGTATCCTTACCTGCAGAAAAACTTGAAGGATAAACTATAGAAAAACCTTGAGTTGAACTAAGTGTTTTATTTCATTCAGATCAACAACTTGTAATAATTAAAAAAGATATCAATAAAAATATAGTAGTAATTTTCATAATTATATAAATAATAGAATATTAAAATAATTTTAATAAAAATAATACCATTGTCAAAAATAAAAAGATAGAATCTAACACGAAATGCAACTTTTAGAAAAATAGATATATAATCTAAATGAATATAACTAATTTTCGTGATATGAAAAAATGAATAAAACAAATAACAGAATGAGAAATATATGAAATAAGAATATTACTAAAAGA
>CAYQAV010000133.1:0-6577 GCA_964415565.1 uncultured Candidatus Peribacteria bacterium | reverse complement strand
TTAAATGAATTTAAAAATTCTATATTATGAGATAAAAAATATAAATTTAGACCAGATTTTTCAGTTTGAAACAAAAAAGAAAAAACTGATAAGTGAAATAATAATTTTAAATCAAGTTTAGTTACTAGAATTTTTAATGCTAGTTCTGTAGCAGATATACTTGCTTGATGAAAAATGCTTTTAGATTCTATTACTGAAACTTTAAAAAAATGAAATGATTTAAAAGCTGCTAGAGCGGCATTGGCTATGTGAAAGTTTCTTCCTGAAGAACTGAGAGCAGAACTTCAAATAAAAGTTGAAAGAGAGGAAGCGGATTCTATGGATAAAGCATTAGATTGATTATGAAAAGTAGATTCTCCAATAGCTGTAGGAAGAATAAAGGATTGGTTACAAGATAAAAATACTCCAGAATATAAAAAAGAAGCATGACTTATGTTTATGCTTTCTAAATATTGACACTTATGTGCAAAATGAGCCTTGTATGAATATAGAGGAAAATTTTTTTGGTATGAAGCTTTTGGTTGAAAGATATGAGATGAATTATATAAAGAAATTAAAAAGGAAGCACTAGATTGATGAATTACATTTTCAGAAGAATATCTTTTACATATGTTATTAAAAAAACAATGTAAATCTGAACCATATAATGGTATTAAAAGAAGATCTAGATTACATAAAGAGTATGAATGAAAATGGGCTGCTGGTATAAATGAAGAATTTGAAAAATGATATAAGGATGCTGGAAAAAAAAGAAAGGCTGATGCAATGGTTAAGTGAGGTATGGATGAAGCAACTTGATGAACAACATCTAATGCTATCTGATGGTTTAAGAAAGCAGTTGAGAGATGATGAACTTTGGAGGATATGAGTGAGGGGTTTTTCTGTTTACTATATTCTGGTGCTATATATAATTTAGATCAAAAAACTTTTTTACAAATAAAATGATTATGGGATGGTGAAGGTATGCCTATTGTAATGACTAGATTTTGTTCTACTATACCTGAAATGAAGATTTTCAATAATACTGTTTTAGAATTATCTAAAGAAATTCAAAAAGCATATTGAAATAAATTTCCAAAAATAGCACAAAGAGCGGAATCTTTATTTAATGATGCTCATTCATGAAAATGAGATGAAAAAGATAGATTAAAAAGAGCTCAAGAATTTTGGAAGGATTATGGTAAAGTTTTATCAAGAGCATTAAATATGTCAAATACTGATGATATAACATACTCTAAAACAGATAAAATAGTTTTTTTAAAAAAAGAAGAAAATCTAATATTATGAGAATATTATAAACAAATAAGAAATAAAACTACTGAAGGTAATATATTCAAAAAAGATTTTATGGATGATGCATGTTGAGATGCATGAGTTTCTTGATTAAATGTATGAAAAATAGTTTCAAAATATTTTTCAAAAAATCCTGGTTGATGATTTCATGAAAAAGAAGTTGCACCGAAAATGTGGCTTGAAATTTCAAATGATATAAAAAAAACAAAAGATAAAATATTTAGTGATGATCCAATTTTAGATGAAAAATATAAAAAAACTTATTTAAGACAAATATTGAGAGAATTAGTTTCATCAATAATTGATTTAAGTTGATCTCGTCCAGAAGTGCTAGATTCTTATAATTTATTAACTACTGAAACCTGAATTGATTTTAATGATTGGTGATTAAATTTAAAAGACTTTTCAAAACTTTCACCATGATTAATTTTAGATGATTGAAAATGAGATAAAATATTAGACAAAGTTGTAGATAATATATTATCTTGAAGAAAAGCAGAAGTTATTGAAAAATGAGTATTTGATTCTATTTTAAATGATGTAAAATCAAGAGTTAATGAAAATGCTTCATAAATAAAAAATAAAACCTTTATATTAATATAAAGGTTTTATTTTTTATTTATGATTTGTGAGTATAGTTTTTAGCTCTATTTCATGATAATTTGTAGTAGTTGAATCTACCCATCTAACAATACTTTTTACTTCTAATCAATCATTTACAGATCAACCAGTTGGTGTAAAATATGTTGTTTTTATTTGTCTAGTGAAATTATTATTAATTTTAGTAATAGTTCAAGTTTGGGTATATAATCAATTTAAATCTAATCATATTTCGTAAAAATTTCTATATGAAGAATCTGTATAATTATCTGTAAATGGTAATGCTTCTTGTAAAATCCATCTATTATCTACATCTCTATATATTTTATAATTTCAATTATCTTCTATGTTGTTTGGTGCTGTATTTCAAATACATCCAGAAGTATAATTAAATGTTTTCCAACAATTTTTTTTGTCATAAGAAAAAATCAACCAATTTGTATCTCTTATATTTGTCATTGCTTCAATTCATTCTCTAGCTATTTGAATTGCTTTTATTTTTGTTTCTACATTATTAGTTACTTTTGTAGATGCAGAATATATACTATAAACTCAAGTTAATCACATTACTATAATTAGTGTTACTACCATAGCTTCAGCGATTGTAGTTGCCATTTTTGATTTTTTCATTTTACAAAAGAGAAAAATAAAGTAAATTATAATTGAAATTACTTTAAATATAATAATTAAAAAAATAAATGCAAAAATTTTCTATACATGATGAAAAAAAAGTAAAAGAACTACTTGAAGCAAACTGAGAAAAAGCTTTTAGATATAGTCAAATTGAAAATGCTATATATAAAAATTTTGTTACAAATTTCGATGAAATGAATACTTTATCTTTAAAAATAAGAGATTTATTAAAAGAAAATTGTTTTTTTAATTCACTTATTGTAGATGAACAAAA
The DNA here is from genome assembly GCA_964415565.1 of uncultured Candidatus Peribacteria bacterium. Lineage (GTDB taxonomy): Bacteria > Patescibacteriota > Gracilibacteria > BD1-5 > UBA6164 > JABWCI01. The sequence continues at coordinate 3,777 of CAYQAV010000133.1, read as the reverse complement.
AACAAGCACAAACTGACAAACTACAAAAATTTTATTTAAAACTGAAACTTGAGAATTTATTGAAGCTGTAATAATGAGACATCTTACTTGAAGAGTAACTCTTTGTATTTCATGTCAAGCAGGTTGTCCTATGTGATGTACTTTTTGTGCAACTTGAAAATTATGACTTTTAAAAAATCTAACTACTTATGAAGTTATTGAACAAATATATTATTCTGCAAAACTTTTAAATGATGAAGGTGATAAACTTAGAAATATAGTTTATATGGGTATGTGAGAGCCAATGCTTAATTATGAAGTAGTAAAAGAAACTATAAATATTGCCAATAATCAAAAGAAATTTGATCTAGCAAATAGAAGAGTAACAGTTTCAACTTGTTGAATAGTTCCATGAATTAAAAAATTTACTTCTGATTTTCCACAAACTAGTTTGGCAATAAGTCTTCATGCACCAAATGATGAAATAAGAAAACAAATAATGCCAGTAGATCATACTTATTCTCTAGATGAATTGATGAAAACATTAGATGAATATGTTGAAAAAACAAACAAAAGAATATTTTATGAATATATAATGATAAATTGAGTAAATGATAATATAAAACTTGCTCATGAATTATGAAAACTTTTAGAATGAAAATTAGCTCATGTAAATTTTATTCCATACAATGCATGAGAATGAACTTGATGAACATATACTGCGACTCCTAGATTTGTAATTGAAAAATTTCAAACTATATTACAACATTATGGTGTAGTATCTACTATAAGAGCTACAATGTGAGATGATATAGATGCTGCTTGTTGACAATTAGCAAACAAAAAAGAAACTACTAAGTAGTTTCTTTTTTGTTTGCTAATAACATAAAAAATATTTTTGTCAAAGCAAAAATATTGGCTTTTAGTATTATTTTTTTACTTTTTTTCAAAAAACATATAATTAGTTGAACTTACTATTATACTTACAATATTATGAGACATTTAATTTTTAGAATTTTTTTAATTTCAATTTCAGGTATTTTATTATTGTCATATGTTTTTCCATGGCATAATTATAATATAAATGTTCCTTTTTCAGGAGGAGATTATAGATTATGACTTGATTTACAATGATGAATTGAATTAGATTATAAAATTGATTTATCAGAAGTTTCTAAAGCTTCAGATTATAATAGTAAAAAAGAAAAAGAAATTGTAGAATGATTAAAGTCAATAATTGATAAAAGGGTGGAAACATTAAATATAAATGACTCTGAAATAAATGATGCATCTTATGCATGAGAAAACCACATAATAGTTCAAATTCCTCTAAAATGAAATGATAGCTTAGAAAATAGTTTAAATATAGAAAAAGCTAAAGAAGCAATTTGAAAAGTAGTAAAAATTCAATTTAAAGAGAGAAAAGCAAATTTTACACAAGAAGATTTTGATGCTAGAACTAATATAGCACAATCTGCTTTAGACGAAATTTCTGCTTGAGAAAAATTTTCAGTTTTAGCGGCTAAAACATCTTTAAATTATGAAAATATAGTTTCTTGAACTGTTTCTAGTTTAGAAAAACTTATAAAAACTGATAAAGAAATAAAAAATAATCAATTAAATGAAGTAGAATTATTAGATTGAAATTCTTGATATTTGTTAGTTGAAAGTTTAGAAGACACAAAAATTAATTATCTATTTATATCAAAAACTCCATCTGAATGGACTTCGGCTATTGATTCTAGTTGAAGAGTTCTGGACGATAAATATTTTTCACAATCATCAGTTCAATTTAATGATGCATTTCAACCAATGATTGAATTAGTTTTTAATAATGAATGAGCAGAGATTTTTTGAGAATTATCTAAAAGATTAATTGGTCAACAAATGGCAATATTTGTTTGATGAGAGATGTTAACAGCACCTGTTATAAATGAAGCAATATATGGTTGAAAAGCAGTTATAACTTGAAATTATACTCCTGATGAGGCAAAAAAATTATCAAACGATATAAATACATGAGTAGTACCAGCACCAATTTATTTAACTAGTGAAAAAACTATTGATTCAAAAATTTGAGAAAGTTCACTTGAAAAATTAGTTATTGCTTGATATATGTGATTTTTATTAATATTTTTATTTTTATTTTTTACATATAGATTCTCTGGTCTAATGGCATCTATATCATTATTATTATATGTACTTATATTATTATCGATAGTAAAAGTATTATGAATAGTATTGACACTAGCTTCAATTGCAGGACTTATATTATCTATATGAATAGCTATTGATTCTAATATTCTTATATTTGAAAGAATAAAAGAAGAGTTGAGAAAATGAAATGATATTATAGTTTCAACTGATACTTGATTTAGAAAAAGTTGGTCAGCTATATGGGATTCAAATTTTACATGACTTATAGTTTCATTTATATTATTTATATTTTGAATTAATTTAATTAAGTGATTTTGATTAATGTTATGACTTTGAATATTAGTTTCACTTTTTACAGTTATGTGGATTTCAAAAGTATTTTTACTTTTAAATTCAATTACAATAAAAAATAAAAATACTTTTATATGATTTAAAAAATAAAATATATAACAAAAAAAAACCGCTTTATCGGTTTTTTTATTAACAAATTAAATTATTACATATATTTTTTATTATAAAATCGGGTTTTCAATTTATATAAATTAAACTTATTAATACTATAATTAACAATATAGTAATTATATAAAAATATATTATTATTAAATTATATTTATTTTTTATTTTTATTAAATTATTTTCTAAGTACCAAATATACGGAAGTTGCATAGTACTAATAAATAATGATCATAATAATGCATATATATAATTTATAAAAAATGTTAATATATAAAAAATTAGTACTAAGTTTATTGCATAAAAAAATCTAGATAATGATTTTCAAGGAACTGTTTTAGGATCACTTATCATATAAAACATAAATATAAAAAACGTTACACTAAAGTATTCCATAGCTGTACTTATATTTACATAATTTGGTATTATTAAGAATAATATAATATGTAAAAAGAAGAATGGAGCTAAATAATCGATAAAATATTTAAATTTAAAGAATTCATAAACTCTGTAATTTATAAAAACTCAAAGAAATCATATTATAGAAATTATTAATATATATTTATAATTTAATTCTCATATATAATTTCACCAGTGTAATCATTCAGTCCAAGTATAATTTTGAAATAAAAGTAGCGTTACAAAAATTCACATATTTGAAGGGTTGAAAAAGTGTCTTCAATTTATTCTAATTAAATTTTTTCAAAGAATAGATATCAATCATGCAAAAAAGTATATTATTAATAAATCACTTCTTAAAAATGTACTTATTCAAAATCATGAATTTAATCACGAAAATGGAAAATGAAATTTTCAAGTTTTAATTCTTATAAATATTATATCTGTAATAATAGTTGTTGAAAAAATAATAATCAATTTTAAATAACTTAAATTTAATCAATAAAATTGAATTCAAATTATAAGTATAGTTATAAGTATTATAGTTTGATTTATTTGTATATTTGATATTAATAGATTTTTAATTTTTTTATACATGATTTTAAAAATAATTTATATATATTTTACATTCATAATTTTACTAATTTTATATAATTTATCAATTTCATTTTTTTAAAAAAATATTTTAATATTAGCTCAGGATGGTTATTATATATATAGCTGTAGATAGTGTCTTTGCTAAGTCTTTCATCGGTCTTTAGAGTCCACCTTCAGCTTATTTGTTTTGGA
>CAYQAV010000132.1:0-15040 GCA_964415565.1 uncultured Candidatus Peribacteria bacterium | reverse complement strand
ATGATTATTTTGACATATTAAACCTAAAATTAGTCTTCATAGAGGATTAAAAAAAGAGAGAAAAATTAAACTAATTTTATCTCTCTTATATGGGAAAATTTAATCATCTCAGCCACACACTTTTTACAATTAAGCCTGTTTTTTAATAAAATTTTTATGTTTTTCATTTTATGTTTTTTTTAGTAAATGTAAATTTATTTAATTTTACTAAAAGTTAAACAATATCATTTTTTATATGATTCTTTTTATCATATAAAATTAAAGTAATTGTTTGATTTTTTCTATTTTTCTCTATAATTACATAAATTTAGTTAGTAATTAAGTCAAATGTTAGATATAAAAGTTATTAGAAATAATCCAGATTTGGTAAAAGATGTTATTAAAAAAAGAAATTTAAAATTGGATTTAAATGAGTTTTTGGAAATAGATAGAGAAAAATTGGATTTAATCATAAAGGTAGACTCATATAGAGCAATTAAAAATAAGGTAAGTAAGGAAATCCCTACATTATCAAACGATGAAAGACCAGCAAAAATAGCAGAAATGAAAAAAGTATGAGATGAATTATCTATACTTGAAGAAAGACAAAAAGAAGTAGAAGAATCTTGGAAAGTTTTGTACTATAAGATTCCAAATTTATTAGATCCTACAGCTGCTATTTGAGATACTGATGAAGGAAATACCATAGAAAAATCATTTTGAGAACCTATTAAATTTGATTTTAAAGCAAAAGAACATTGGGAAATTTGAGAAAAAAAAGGTTGGATTGATATAGATAAATGAAGTGAAGTTTCATGAGCCCGTTTTTGGTATTTAAAATGAGACATAGTTTTACTACAATTTGCTATTATAAATTATGTAGTTTCAAAATTGATGTCAAAAGGGTTTGAACCTATTTTACCACCAGTTTTAGTTAGAGAACAAGCTATGTTTGGTACTTGATTTTTTCCTGCTTGAGAAGATGGAATTTACTCTGTAAATCCAGGAGAAGATGATTTATTTTTAGTTGGTACTTCTGAAGTTCCAGTTACAAGTTATCACTCAAATGAAGTTCTTGATTTGGAAAAACCAAAAATGTATGTTGCATATAGTCCTTGTTTTAGAAGAGAGGCTTGAAGTGCTTGAAAAGATACTAGAGGAATTTTAAGATGACATCAATTTGATAAAGTTGAAATGGTAGTTTTTTGTAAAAATGATGAAAGTAAAGCTATGCATGATTTCATGGTTTGAGTTGAAGAAGAAGTTCGGCAATCTTTTGGTATTCCTTACAATAAAATGAATATCTGTAGCGGTGATTTAGGTAATCCTGCTATGAAGAAATATGATTTAGAAGCTTGGATGCCATGACAACAAAAATTTAGAGAGGTTACTAGTTGTAGTAATGTTTGAGAATATCAATCAAGAAGACTTTGAATAAAATATAAGGATTCAAATTGAGATCTACAATTCGTTCATACTTTAAATGGTACAGTTTCAGCTATTTGAAGGTGTTTAATTGCTATAATTGAAAATTATCAAACAGCAGATTGAGATGTAATTATACCAGAAGTTTTAGTTCCTTTTATGTGAGGAAAGAAAATTATCTAAGAAATATAGAAAAAAATGTACAAAAAAGTAGTACAAAAGTATTGTAAAAAAGAGTTTTTTTAATAAAATGTTAAAAACTCTTTTTTGTTTATTTATTCACATAAAAAACTAGGTCATGAGATATTCAAAATTTCAAAAATTTTTATCAAGTTTTTTAATATTTTCACTACTTTCAGGTATTACTTTTAAGATACCATTTTTTGATTTCCTGGCTTCAGCATCAGGAAGTGAATATTATGATTTAGTTTCTATAGTTGTTGATGAAGATACTTATTCTGATGTATCTAGCGAATTAAAAAGATATAGTAAGGATATTTCAAATGTTTTAGAAAATACAAAGGTTGTTATATTACCAGTTCCAAAAACAGCAACTAGTTATGATATTGCTTCTATGAATGAAGCACTTTATTATGAATGATATAAATGACTTAAAGATATATCATTTGAATCAAAACTAGTATGAACAGTTTTAGTTTGAAATCTTCCATTACCAATAGTTTATAAAGATAATGAAGTTTCAAAAACAATATTGCCTTATACTGATTTTGATGATAAATCTTATATTTATGATTTATGAGAAAAAAAATACAAATACAATATAGAAAATAAAGATGAAGCTAAACCTGAAATTTGGCATTGAATTATATCTCCAAATACTTGAGATTCTTGAAATGATATAGATGCATTAAAGGATTATTTTGATAAAAATCATGATTATTATACTTGAAATTGATTATATGAATTAAGTAAAAATTCTATAAATTGAAATTTAGATGAATGATATAGTTCAATTTATGAACCATATGTATTTTATTTTGATACATTTAGAGAGTCAAAATCTGTTAATTATAATTCTTATGTTTGATATAAATGATATCTAGAAAATAAAGAAGATATAAATTACAATAGATTTACAAAAGATTTAGCAAACAAGCTTAAACAAGAAATACTTTGAGATTCAAATAGTTTAATTTCAGATCTAGCAAAAAAAGTAAATCCTAATATAGATTCTGTACTTTTAAGTAAAGTAGATAAAAGTTTAGATAATATACCAGATATTCAATCAAGATATATAATTAATAGTTCTATTAAAAAATTCCTTGAAATATTTTCACCAGGATCAATCTGAGATTTAAGAAAAAATGTTTATAATGCATGAAGATATAATACAAATGATGAGGTAAATGTTGATTTTATCCCTTATTTAATTAGTGCACTTGATATTGTAAATGATCAAATTATAAAAGAGTTAAATGATGATTTAGAGTTAGAAATAGATAAATTAGTTGAAAATTGATTATCAAGAAAAATTGCAATTCCGGTTACTTTTAATTATATTGATGAATCTGTAAACGAAACTTTTGAGAATTATTTATTTTGAAAAAAAACATCAACAATAACAACTGCAGAACAATGTAGTTTTTATAGAGGTTCTTTATCTAATGGATGACAACTTGTTGAAGCAAATAGAGGAACAAATATTTATAATATTGAACCAGATAAAAATACATTGTCTCCTTTTTGAAATGTATGTTTTTCAAATTTACAATCATGATTATCTCTAGAATGATTATGGTGAAGAAATTCTCCATTTAATTTAAATCAAGGCGAAACTTCAAATTGAAATATTATTTTAAATAATAATGTAGATTATAAATGAGCAATAGTCGATTTATATGATATAAATTGATCTAAAAAAATTACAGATAGTTCAAAAATACAAAATCCATATTTTTGTGCTGATAATAATTATTTATTGGCAGATAAATATGAGTATAAAACTGTTTGAGAAAATTCAACATGGGAAAATACTTATAAAATTCCAACTTATTGAACAAATTGATTAAATTCAAGTATCCCTTGATGGTCATGTATAACAAATACAAATTGAGTATGAAATATTTATAATTCATCACTTACTTTTGATCAAAATTTTTTAACACTTTCTGCATGAGTTTGTGAAAAAAAATATATAAAACTTAATTGAAATATAGTTAAACAAGTATGATATACTGAATCTTGTTTTTGAGATACATGTGAATGTAGTGCTTATTCAACAACAGATGTTAATACTTGATTAACTACAAATTCACCATCTAAACGGAAGATATATACTTATGATTATAAAACTATAGATTCATTTATTAAGCATAAATCTCCAAATTCAACTGAGTTGACTCAGCAAATAAATTCAATGATTGCTCCTTCATTAGCAGTTGATAAAGATAGATATATAGATTTTATTACTGCGAATGCAACATATGCAAAAATAAATTATCCATATTTATTTAGATTAAAATTAGATGATACCTCTGATTTATCTATTGATAAAGTTTCAACTGAACTTGATAAACTACTTTTAGAAAAATCAGATGAAATTAACTCTCTAATTTTAAAATGAAAAACATGAGAGACATCATGATCAGAAGAATGAGATTTCCTTTCTGATTTATTTTGAGTTTTGTGAAATTGAACTACAACTAATACTTCTACATGAAATGAAGAATCTAATTTTTTGTCTGAATTATTTTGAGTTTTATGAAATTGAGGTGATAATTCTGCTTTGGAAGCTAAGGTTTGATTTATTAATAATTCACAAATTAATCCTTATTTTAAAACTTGAGTTTATCCAAGTCCAAGCTTTGATTTAAAAAGTTATTTACAAAGCAAATGATCTAAAAAAATAACAATTTGATGAGAATCAAAAGATTTGAGTTATTATGATATGCTTGTTTTTGCAATTTATTGGAATAATTTAAATTCAGTTTCTTCAAAATATGGTTTTGTTTTTGAAAATTATTTATCAAATCAATTTTGAAGTAATGATAAATATTTTTTACCAAAAAATAAAAAAACTTATGAAATAGCATATTTATGAGCATCAGGTAATGCTTCAAATATGTTTATTTGAATTGACCCAGAATCAAAAGCTGTTAATCCATATTCTGACTTAATTTGACAAAATCAAGATTTATCAACTAAAATGCTTTGATTAAATATATGAAAAACTAAAACAAATAATGAGAGTTTGTTTAAATGTGCGCCACCAGAGTGAGTTCCAATTTGGGAATGGATACCTGCAGTTATGTGTCGGCTATGAAATATGATGCCACCAACTATTTCTATTTCAGATTGAGCTTGTTGACCAAGTTTACTTACAAATGAAGAAAAAAATGAATTAAATTCTTGTAATTGAGATGTAAATAAAAATGGAGTTAATGATTGTATTGAAAATAAATTATCATTATGATCTATTTCTTTGGATGCAGATTCAAATAAGTATTATTATAACAAGCAAGTTGAATTAAGAGCAATCTTAAAATGAAGTGATAATAAAAATTTAACATTTTTAAATGCAACTGATATAAACTTTGAAATTATAAAGGCAGAAGTTGCAAATGATGAAACAAAGGATATATCTGATTTTAATAAAAAAACATTATTTGATATAAATGATGTTTATAAGAGTGATAAGAATCTTTTAAATAAGTATGTTACTTTTAAAGATTTAAAGATTAGATCAACAGCTTGAGTTGCTAAATATTGAGTTACTACAAAAAATACTGATGCTAATATCTACTTAAGAGCTAGTGTTAATATAGATGATAATAATAAGACAAAAGTTATAGACCTAGAGTCAAATATATTAAAAATTGAAATAAGATGAGAAAGTATATTTATTTCTACTTATAGCTTAAAAAATTCAAATTCATGACTTGATGTACAATCATGAATATCAACAGTTTTATCAAGTGATAAAGCAAATGTTTATTTAATTGATGGTTATAAATCTACAATTGATGAAACTTCTAATTTAATAAATAATAATTCTACTTCAAGTGAAAAACTAGTTATTAAATTAGATAATATTTCAAAAAGTAGAAAAGTAATATGAAATTCTTATCCTATTAGTATTGAATTATATAATAAAGATAAATTATTAGAAAAGCTTAGTTTAAATGATATTTCTTGATTTAAACCTTTGTTTTCTTTGAAAAATGCATGAACTTATAAATTAGTAATAAAAGATAATTTTGGTTCAATTACTGAGAAGTCTTTTGAAGTTTTACCAGAGGCTCCAAGTAAGTTAGACTTAAATATATGAACAAATTATCTTCAAACAAATGGTAGTGTATCAACAAATTATATAACTATATTAGACAAGTTTGACAATCCTGTTTCATGAGAATTTTATGATTTGAAGATGAATATTGATGGAAAATCACTTTTATTTGTTGACAATGATAAAACTGATTTTACGACAACTACATATGAATGATATAAAATTTTTAGATTAAAATCTATTGATAAATCTTGAGAAAATTCAGTAAATATATGATTATATGATAAAAATTGAAAATTACTTCTTTCCACAAGTAAAGATATAACAGTATTAGATACTTTTCAAATTGATACAACATCTGTTTCATGAGCATACTATGTTTGAGGTTTAGATTATAAATACAAGATAGACATAAAGGATAAGGATTGAAAATTATTATCAAATTTTAACTCTAGAGTTTATATTAATGTTAATTCTAATTACTTAGAGTTATCTAAACCATACGTTGAAATAATTAATTGAGTTTGAATTGCTTCTTTTACCACAAAAACTACAGCTTGAAAAAATATTCCATTAGAAATCCAAGTTGAATGACTATGACAAATAATTACAAAAACAATTGATATATTGCCAGATGTTGCTATGAAAATAGATTTAGTTTTATCTAAATCAAAAATTGAAGCAAATATTACTGATTATTCAAATGTAAGTGTAGAATTAAAAGATAGATTTAATAATTTAGTTTATACTGATAACACAACACAAGCTAATCTAGAGATTTTATCTCAATATAGTCATGTTTTAACATCAGATAAAAATCAGGTAGCATTTAACGAATGAAAAGCAAATTTCAAAATTTATGGAACAGTTAATCCATGAATTTGATATTTTAAAGTTACTACAAATCCATCACTTTCTTTAAATAGTTTTACTGTTGTAGATGAAAGTTGAAATATTGTTGTTAATTGAGTTTGAGAAAATGCAGCAAAAATTGAAAGTTTTTATGTTTGGAATAAATCAAAAATAGAAAAAAGCAGTTATAATTCACTTTATACAACTCTTCTTTGAGCAAATTATTGAGATGTGGAACAAGTTGATTATTTAGCTTGATCACTTATTTTTGATAAAAATAGTAAGGCATTATCAGTAACTTCGATTTTAAATAATCCATATTTGGCAAATAATACATTTTCAATTTGAAAAAATTGAGGATTTTTAAAGATGTATTCTCCAAATGATTTAACCCAAGATATAAATACAAATGTTTGATTTAAGGGTTCTAAATTATATTTAGATATATTTAATAATTCTTTAAATACTCATATTTGAGAAATAAATTATTCATTTCCTGATAATACAAATCTATTAGTTTGCGACTCAGATATATCTGAGTGTTTAAATAATTCTAAAACAACTATTTTTTGAAAATATTTAGATGAAAAATATAGATTTTATACATCTGGATGAAAAATGTATTTTAAAGATGATACATGAAAAACATTCTTAGAAATAGATAAAGATGGAAGTATTACAAGATTATGAAATATTGGATTTGAAGTTGTTTCAAATTCTAATAATTATTTAGAGTTAAATTTAAAAACTTGAAATAATGTTGTTTGAAAATTATGATTTGATTTTGTTGATTCATCAATAAATGTTACAAGAGATAAGCTTGCATATGATAGTAAGATTCAAACTATAAAAAATGCTATTTTAGTATATATTGATTCTTCATTCTATGGTTCATATACTAGTTGAAAATGAGAAAATGAAACACTTGTTATTTATTATAATGATCCTTTTTCTTCAACAGATTGATTAAATACTTTTTCAAAAAGTAATAATTCTTCTTATGAAAATTTTAAGAAAATATGAGGATTAGGTTGGTGAGGTGAAAATAAAACCCTACTTTCTTTTTCAGCTTGAAATACTGTTTGAGAGTCATTAATGAAAAACATGAGTTTTTCATCAATAAATATATGAGATCCAGTAATTAGTTTAAAAAAGATTAAAAAAACATTTAATAATTCAAGTGAATTTAAACAATTTGATTCTACAATTTGAAATATAATAAGTAATGAAGAATGAATCGATTGATATAGAGTTTTTGATTATAATAAGGATTCTAAAAAAGATATATTACTTATTAAAAATGATTGATATTTAAAACTTCTTGAAAATATAAATGCAGACTCTGAATTTTTAGATAAATGAAATCTAGCTTATATTGTTGATATTTGAAGTAGTGAATTAATTAAAACATGAGATTTTACTTGAGATTGATATGATGATATATTTTTTGTATGAAAAGATTGAAAACCATATTTATTAAATAATGTTAATAAGGATTTTTCTAGGATTTCACTTGCAAATAAATTTAATTTAAAAGGTAGAATTGTTAGAGATGAAAGTTTTGACATGGATAATGATTGAATAACTGATATTGTAACTCTTGATGATGCTTGAGAAATAAATATATTTTATTGAACAAGTTGATCAGTTAATCCTACATTTACAAAATTAACCGTTAGTAATGATTATTGAATTGTATTAAATTCAGATGTTAGAAGTGAAGGAGGACTTATTTATTTTGATTGATTATATCAAATAGATTATACATATGATAATAGTGATTTATTAAGTGAAAATAAAAAATATTTAGATAAATTACAAACTTCTGTTACTAATTGAACTAAAAATGATAAAAAAGAGTCAGCGGACTATGACTTAGTAAATAGTTTTATATTTGAACAATTAGCATATTCAAAAGCAGATTCTTTAAAATTATCTAATATTACAAGTATTGATTCACTTGCTAGTTTACCAGATACTATTGATCAAACAACATTTATAAAATCAGATTTTGCAGACAATGCTTGAATAAAAGTAGAAAAAGTATTTTTAGATAGAAATTGAGATTATTTATCAAATTGAGATTTTGTTGATGTTGAAATTAAGCTTACAAATATTTCTTGAAAAAAATTAAATAATATCGCTTATGTAGAAGATGTTTTTGATTATTTTACACTTGATGAAAAAACTATTTTTAATACTAAAAATTTAGTAGTAAAAAGACCAAATAATAGTTATGATCTTTTGATTGATGGTTTTTCTCTTAATTCAAATGAATCAATTACAATTAATTATACTTGAATTGTAAAACCACTTAAATATTGATATATGCAAGTGTGATTATTTGAAAAATGAGAAGCTTGAGATGATAATTATGGTGATATTATTTTAAAAGATGATTTAAAAAATTGTAGTACGCCAGTTGAAATTTTTAGATCTACTTGAATTAGATCATACAATAAATGAACTAAAAATCCAAGTTGTGATAATAGTCAATTACCAGATGATGTTGCAAAAAATTCAATTGATTTAGATAACAATTGAGTACCAGACTATATAGATAATCTTACAAAAAATACTTCTGATTTAAGTAAATTTTCAAAGGATACATTATCTAATTTATTTCAAGATAGTGATAATGATTGAATACCAAATGATGAAGATAGTTTTACACTGTCACATGATATAACTTTGGACTTATGAAGTACATGAAAGAGTATTGATTCATGACTTGATTCACTTCAGTCAATTGTAAATTGACTGAGTTGTTGATTTAGTAATGGTTCTTGTATTTCTTCACCTTTAAATTGGGCACCTTTAGCACCATGAAATGATCCAGTTTTTAATGGTAAATTATTATTAGACGATTTAAATATATGAGAATGAATACCAATTTTTTCTGCATTAACAAGATTAGATATCTGATTTTCACCTTATTGTATAACTATTCCTTCAGTTTATCCTATTTCACCAATGTCATTAAATGCTAGTGCATCTTGTAGTTCTGCAAATATAGCTCAAGCATGGTGAGAAGCTTTATGAAATATTTGATCTGCAGATACTAAATCTACATTTATATGAGCATGATGATATTTTGGTACAAATAGTGCATCTAACTTTTTTAGATTATTTGTTACTCCAACTCTTACAGGGTGAGTTTGATTAGCTGCATGTTTTTGATGACCAGCAAGTACTGCTTGATATGCTAATATGCCCTGAATTTCTCCATTATTTCCAGGATGAAATTGTATAGTTGTAGCTAAACCATTATTATGATGTAGTAATGATTGATCAGAATGAGATCCATCTTCTATATGATATCCTGTATACGGAAATAGTTTTTGAGTTATAAATTGAAATTGTTCAAAAGATGAACAAAATTATATAGATAAAAATTATGTTGATAATTATTATAAATACATAACTTGAAAATGATCATATTCTAGTTTATGAAGTGTAAAAGATGCAGTTTCTAATCATTCTAATACTTGAAATTGACCACTTTTTTCAATTTGAACAAGTTGAACTCCAGTTTCAGTAACAATAGATCCATCAAGTTGAAATGTAGATTTTTCAGATGTAACTAAGATGGTAAAGAAAAGAATCCAATCTTTTCCTTGATTTTTAATGAATTGGGTAACTAGACAAATAGAAGAAATAGTAAATAAATTGACTGATTTTCCAACATTATTTATTATACTACCTGATTTTTCTTGAATTTTTGACACTGATTTAAGTTGGCAAGAAAATAAAGATAATTGGATGAAAAATAGTTGAAATAGTGATAGAAGTCAAAATGATGCTATAAATTTAAATAATGTTTCTACTCAAATTGATACAAGTAATATTAGTAATGAAACTTTAAAATGATATGCTAATACTATAAATTGAGCTACTCAATGATTAGTTGAAGATGCTAAAAAATATAGCTCTTGAATTAAAGAAGCATATGAATTTATGTGATCTCTACCATTGGTAAAAATAGAGCAAGTTCCTGTTGATATGTCATTGCCTTGGATTTCATTAACAGAAATTGACAAGACAATATTAACACGGCAAGCAACACTTGATTCACGGAAAAAAGAGTTCACAAGAGCTCAAAATTCTTGGACTTTATGAAAAACATGTTCTTTTGCAGATAGTCTAAAACAAGCAGAATGTGAAAAATCTAACAATGAATCACAAAAAGTAATTTTGGACACTCAGGCATTGATTTCATCACTTGAAGCAAATGTTGAAGTTTTAGAAAGTTATAAAAAATTACCAGAACAAATTAATAAATATTTAAATAAAAAACAATATTATTTAGAACAAATACTTTGTAATATAGATACTATTTCTACTGTTTTATGATGACGGATTTGAAAAAATGGGGAGAGATTTAAAGCTTGGGTAGAACTGTTTATATTAATAAAAGCTATTCTAAAATCATGGCAATTACTTATTGATGTATTTGTAGATTATGAACAAGAATGTAAGGAATGTAAAAATGAAAGACAAGATTCAATATGATGAGAATTTGAATTAATAAGTATGATTATTCCTGATATTCCAGTAATACAATTTCCAAAATGGCCAGATATAATTTTGGATTTACATAATATAAGAGCAGGTTTAAATATAATGTTACCTGAGTTTGAAATAAATCCTAGACCTATATTATTACCACAATTACCAAATCTATATTTACCTGATTTGCCAAATGTTAATATAACATTTCCTTCAGTCCCAATATTACCAAAGTTGGAAATTCCAGAGTTACCAGATTTACCAACATTACCAGTTGTAGAATTGCCAGATTTACCTCCACCTCCAACTCTTCCAAAAATGTTTGCACAATTAGAAGCGATTTTAGATATATTGAAACTTGTTACAAAAGCTATGTGTATTTTAAAATCTTCACCTTTTGTTCCAGAATGGAGAGCTTGAGATCAAATTGCATTTCTAACAGAGAGAGCGGGTTACTTACCTACTGATTTTCTAAATTTAAGTTTACCACAATTTTCATTTCCATTTATAGATGCTATAAAAGTAACTACTTATGTTAATCTTGAATTTGATACTGAATTTATAGTAGAATTAGCTAGACAAGTTGCCATGCCAATAAATAGCTTTACAGCAGATTTTACAAATATTTTTAATATTAGTACAAATGATTTAGATTTTAGAAATGTTATACCATCTGATATAAATATAAATATTTGAGATCAAAGTATTAATCAAAATGTTTGATATAAATCATCTATTGATAAATTGGTTGCAAATATACTTATAAGAAATATATTTGCATGAAAAGATTATATTTCAAAAAATACTACTAATACTATAAGTAATAACAAATTTAAAAAAGAAATTTCAAAAAATCTTTCGTCAAAATGATTTACTTCTGATTCTAGATTTGATGAATTAAGAGATTTATGGAAAAATGTAGATTCATACACTTATTCTTGAGAAAATAAGATTATTGATGATTTACAAAAAAATAATTTAGATAAATTTGAAACTCTAAAAGATATTATAAATACTGAAATTATAAAAAATAAAGAAGATAAAAAAGATTTTAATAATTTAGTAAACAATCCTATTAAAAAAGTTTCAAAAGTAGAAAATAGAAGTATTTTTGAATATAATACAATGCTTGAAAAATATAATTCTAAAGCATTTGAAAAGACAGATGCAATAGTTAATTATGATGACGAAACTTCTGTAAATACAGAAATTAAAGAAACTTGAAAAGACTTGCTTGCTAGTGTAGACACTGCATTATCTAAATATACTTCTGGAAATAAATGAGTAGATAATTCTAAACTTTTGGCTGCTACTACTTCTGTAAATACAGTTTCTACAAATTCAACAACTAATTCTTGTACTACAAATCAAACTACAGATTATTCTTATGTTTATGAAGGACTTTATATCTTAGAAAATAACAAATCTTATAGATTATTTGATTATAAAGATGAGTTACAATGAAATGAAGAAACAACTATAATTGATTTTGATAATGACTCTGATGACGATTTATTATATTTTGTTAATAATATTTTGTATTTAAAAGAAAACTTATTAAATAAAGTTAAAAAAACATATTTAAATGAATCACCATTAGTTATTAATTCAAGTGATAATAAATTTGTTAATTGAGATGCTTATATAAGTGCAATTAATAATGCATTAAGTAACACATCTACAAATTCAATTATAAATATTTCATTTTTATGAACGAAAAATATAAATAATTATAGGCTTAGTTTTTATAATGTAGTTGATAAATTTTTAAATGAAAAACTTTCTAATTATACTCCATTATTTAGAAAAAAATCGGTAATTGATGCTATATCTTGAATTTGAGATATAAATTTAGTAGAAGATAAATGACTATATATTGAGAGAAATGATATAGTTAGTATTTGAAATGTATGAGATTTAAGATGAATAGAAGTAAATACAGATGAATTAATTGACATACAAGATGATTTAAATAATTGAAATGTAGTTTCTATATCAAACTGAACTAAAATTTATTCTTGAGACAATAATACAGTTTTAAAATATGTATTACCTTGAAGTTCAGAAATTAAATCAATAATTATTCCAAAACATAGAAATATAGAGATAACGTCAAGTATTAATATTGTTTGAATAACTTGAAATTGATTTATAAAAACAGGATGAAAGAAAACTTTTTCTTGAACTGATATTAGAACTCTTATTTGAAAACCATTATTTGAAGGTACTAAAATTGCTTATATTTGAAATGATTTTGATGTAAGAGATGATACTTATATAGAGTTGAATTATTATGATAGTTCTGAATTATCTCTTGATTTTAAGTACATTTCAGATTGGGAATTATATGATTTATGATATGTATCAGATAGATATTTGATATCAACTAGTAGAGATAATGATTTTTATTATTCAAAGATTTCATCTTTTAAAAATAATATAAATTCAACTATTAGTAATCAAGTATTGTTATCTCCACAAGTACAAGCTGATAATAATGCTCCTGAATTAAATATGCCTTCTATAAGAGTTCCTGTTTATCAAAAACAAAATATAGACATAACGAAATATATTTACGAAAATTCTTGAATTATTTGAATTTCAAAAATATATATTGATTTTGATTTAGAAAAAGACTCTTCATGAGATTGAAATCCTAAAAATGACGATGACTCAAGTATAATGAGCAATCTAAATTTTGTAAAAACTGATGAGAAAATAATTCTTGAAGTTTGAAAATTTGAAGAATTATATAATAAAAAAGTTTGAATTACTATTGTAGATAAGAATTGAAATATCTGATATAAGGAAATTGGATTTGAAATATATAGTCCAATCCCTGAAATAAATAATTTTGTTAATAATGATATATCTTGAGTATTAGATGAAAACTTAGATAATGAACCTGTAAGTTTATACAGAGTTAGATGATGAATGGTTTCAAAATTATCTTGAACAATTTGAGATAATTTAGCATTAACGAATAGTTGAAATTATGATTTCTTGGCTTGAAGTTGAACAACAACTTGAGTGAAAATTGAGAAAAATAATATTGTTATTGCAAATATAAATGAAAAAACTTGAAAGATAAATATAGTTAATAATGCTTGAATCTTAGATGAATTAGAAAATATACTTTTATGAAAAGATTCTAATAATTATAATATTGAAGTTTTAGAATCAAATAATTATAAAAATGATTATGTTTATCCAAAAATTATATTGAAAGATACATTTAGTGATATATTTTATGAAATAATTAGAGTAAATTGAAATAAATCAATAAAAGTTGTAAATGACTTTGATTGAATAGTAGACTCAGGTTTATATTTACAATTTCTAAATAGTACAAATTATAATTATTATATATTACCAGAAAATGTAACATATAATCCTTGAAGTTTAGTTATTTATAGACAATCTGATACTACAAAAGAAGCACTATTTACTATATTTCCTGATTGAAGAATATATACAGTTAATGAAAACTATTCTCTTAAATATGATTATTATAAGGATTATGTAGTTATAAAACTTTTTGATAAGCATTTTGCTAGAGATGTAGCAAGTGTCTTATATAAGGTAAATAGTGAATATATAATTAAATAGTTTTTAGAAAAAACAAAACTCCCACCGAAGGTGGGAGTTTTGTTTTTTACTTTACATAATACAATGAAAGTACTTTTGATCTATAATATATATTTTTAATTAAATTTAATTCTTTTTTTTGTTTTAAATTTAAATATGTTCTTTTATTATATTTTTCTAAAAGTGGTTCCAATTTTTTTTCTAAACTAATAAGTTTATCTTTTTGTTTGTAATATCTTATCTTATTGAAATATAAATCAAGAACATCATTATATTTTTTTGAATAATCTTTTTCTACTTGAGTTGTAGTTAATGCTATTTCTGGCTTAATTGTAAAAAGTGTGTGGCTAAAATAAGGAGTATTTGGTATAATAAAGCCAAATACTCCTTTATTTTTAACTATGTTAAATAAAAATAGCCATAAAATCTGTAAAAAATGTA
>CAYQAV010000131.1:0-66953 GCA_964415565.1 uncultured Candidatus Peribacteria bacterium | reverse complement strand
TTTTTATTTCCTTTGATTTACATTTTTTACAGATTTTATGGCTATTTTTATTTAACATAGTTAAAAATAAAGGAGTATTTGGCTTTATTATACCAAATATTCCTTATTTTAGCCACACACTTTTTACAATTAAGCCCAAATATAGAAAAAAGTTTAATGTTTTTCTTGTGTTTTATAACAGCTAAATTTTTAAATACATCAAAAAAATTTATAACTGATGCTGTTAAAAGTCATAATCATAAAAAATGAATTCAATAAAAAAACGAACATATAGCAAGCATGATAAACATCATCTTGTCATTTTTTTCTAAGTATGAAATTATATTAAAAACAAGTGCAATCATTCATACAAATTCCCAAGTTATATTTGCATATTCAAACATATTTATCTAAATTTAATTATATTTAAATAAATATATCATATTTTTATAAACTTTACAAATATTTTATATATGTTTTAATATAAATTAATGTATTTTAATAATATTTCTTTATATGATGTTATCAAATCTTGTTTATCAATATTTTCTACAGTTATAGAATCTAATATATCATAAATTCAATTTAAAAAATCTTTTATCTTTTTATCTGTATATTTTATTTCTAATACATTAAGCAAATTCTTAATTTTAATTTCAAATTGTCAAACTTTTACAGCATTATTATTTTTAATATTATTAGTAATTACAACAGGTTTTTCCACATTTTTAGAAGCTTCTGCATTACTAATTTTCATAATTGTATTATTGTTATTATTTTTAACTATGTTTGATAAAATCTTTCAATCATCTTGTCATAAAGCCCATATGAACATTCATCATAGTTTTTTATCAACAGTATAATTTATTTTTTCTTGAAAAGATTTTTCATTATCATAAGATATATAATAATCTGAACAAACTCTATATACTGCTTTTGTTATATCATCCCATTTTTCTGTACAATCGTTAGGTATATCTCTATATAAAATTTCAGTTGCAATTGATGAAGGAGTATATGGTGATTTTGTTAAAAACTTTTTTCAATAAAATGGAAATCATAATATAAATTTAGATCTATCAATATTTTTATTTAAATAATAAGTATCCATAAAATTAGATATACTTACATCATATTGCATATTTGAATTTTTATATAAAGGTGCATTATGACCTGATATGCCAGACCGTCATCATTCTATTTCATATGCCATTATATATATATAGTCTGCAATTTTTGAAATTTTTTCCATATCAATAACTTTTGGAAATATAGAAACTGCTGTTGACACTATTTTATCTGGCATTTTTTGTTTTAAATTTGTTAGTAAATCATAATATTTTTGAGCTTCTTTTTCATTTCTTGGAAATTCCCAATCTATATCAACTCAATCAAAATTATTGTCATTTACAAATTTTACTATTTCATTTACAAATTTTTTATATTTTATTTCATCTAAAACTACAGAAGAAAAATCATCTGATTCATATCATCATCATATTGATATAACTATTTTTTTTCAATATTTATGTGTTTCATCAATTAATTTTTTATAATAAATTTCTTGAGGAACACGTAAAGATCAATCTGAATTTGGAAATATAAATGCAAAATTAATTATATCTAATTTATCATATTCCAATTCATTATATGGAGTTCTCCAAATATCCCGATAAGGATAATATCAAATAAGTAAAGATGATTCTGGTATATATACTTTTGTTTCACTTTGTATAATACTTGAATCATTAGTTGAATCTGTATTTGAATCAGTTGAATCAGTTGGTTCTGTATAAATTGGAGTGTAAGATATTTCAATAATACTTGGATTTAAATCATAATTTTTACCAGTACTACAAAATCATAATTCAATATTTTTTCAAGAATAAATGATTTGATTTCATGATTTTGGTATAATTTCATAATTATTATCTTTTCTTATAAATTCTGCTCACCATAATTGTAAATTTTGATTTAATTCAAATCATATTTTCCAATTTGTAATACCTTTTGTTCAAATGTTTTTTAAAATAATTTTCCTACAATATCATCAATCCCGATTTGAAGTTGATTCAAAGAAAACTTCTAAATTATCTTTTTTAACAGAGAAATTTTTTAAAATTACATTAGAATTAGTTGATGAATCATTATTATCTGAAGTGCTATCATTATCATCTGAAGTGCTATCATTATTATTTAAATTTGATTCAAAAGAATAATTAAGTTGACTAGGATAATCAGATCAAGTCGCACAAAATCATATATTTGCAGTTGTATTTTGTTCTAATTTTGAATTCCAACTTAATGATTTCACAGTATATTTTCAGTTATCTTGAATATAAGTTCATCCCCAAATAGATGTTATTTTAGAACTATTTCACAAATTAAAATATAAACTCCAATCATTTAATTGATTATTTGTAGTATTTTTTAATACTATATCATAACAAAATCAATTTCACCAATCACTAGTTATTTTACTAGTTAAAGTATCATCTATAGCAAATGATGATCAAAAAAATGATAAATACAAAAATAAACAAAAAATTATTTTTTTATACATATTCTAATAGATTAAATTAAAATAAAAATTGTATCATCAATTATATTATTATTTAAAAAAAATCAAAAAGTTTACATTTATTCAAAATATAAATTAATTTATATTTTATATCTAAACTGGAATTAAAAATAAATGACTAATTTGCTCAAGTATAAATTAATAAAATGAATAAAAAATTATATTTTTTTCTTCCAAAAATAACACATTTCCCCACCATTATAAAGTTTTCTTTTTTTGTATGTTTCTTTTTTAATCAAATTATCAAATTCCATAAGACTAGAAATTATTCAACCATTTAAATCTGGATTTAATCTAAATAATTTATCTATCGAATTATACATAGATTTTAAATTTTCATCTTTCAATCTTTCTCCATAAGGAGGATTTGAAACAAGAGTTCATGAAATTGGTTTATCCATATATTCTCTGAAATCTTTTACTTCAAAATTTATTTCTCATCCTAATCATGCAATTCTAGCATTTTCTTTTGCTAATTCTATCATCTCAGGATCTATATCAGTTGCTCTAATTATATATTCTCAAGCAAATTGTTTTTTACTAGCTAAAACTCTTTCATTTTCTATTATTTCAGGATTTACTAATCATAATTTTTCAAAAGCAAATTTTCTTTTAAGTCCTGGTGCTATATTTTTTGCAAGCATAAGAGCCTCAATTGCAATAGTTCAAGAACCACAGAAAACATCATAAAATGGTTCTCTAAATTTCCAACCAGATAATAAAACAAGAGCTGCCGCAAGAGATTCTTTTATAGGAGCTTCTCAAGCTTTACTTCTATAACCTCTCATATGCAGAGCATTTCAAGAAGTATTTAGTAAAATTCTAGTTTTATTATCAATAAGTAAAACCAAAATTTCCATTTTTTCTAAAGAAATATCTTCATCAACTATTCAATCATTTCAAACTCTTGATTTTATAATCGCTTTTTTAGTTAAACTTTGAAGCGTTCTCTCAGAAAAAAGTTCACTTCTAGTAGAGTTTGATTTCACAATAATAGGAAAATTTTTTTTAAAATAACTCTTCCAAGAAATAGTTGAAACTAAATCAAAAAGTTCATCAAATGTAACTACATTTTCCTTTTCTGCTAATAAAATATACATTTTATTTCATACTCTAGACCATAAATTTATTCTAGGAATAAGTTCAATTGGTCATGAAAAAGTTATAAGTCTATCTATAGTTTCTTCTATAATTCAACCTTGTTTTTCTATTTCTTTTTTTGCCATACTTTCTACTCAAGCGATTGTTGATAATACAAATTTCATTTATTTTTTATTATTAATAATAAGTTGATTATATTTTAAATATGATTAAAGGCAAAAGAAAACACTTCCTACTTTTGTAACCAAAAGAAAACAATATGTACTTTTGTGACCAAAAGGTACCAAAATTCTTTAAGGCTTATGCAGCCTTAAAAATCCGCAATGAGCACAAAACAGATGTAAATTCTCATTGAGTGTTATATTGCATTTTTTTTCTTAAAATTATTTTTTAAAAAACTTCTAGAAACATCCAGGGGTCTTAGAGGTTGAGATAGTGATTATTAGCCGTAAGAGATAAAACTTAACAAGCTAGTTCAAAAACCCCTAAAACTTTTGCTACCTTTTGGTGACAAAAGTATGAAGATATTTCACAAAAGGACATAAAATATTTTACAAAAAAAGTTCTAGATTTTCTAGAACTTTTTTTGTTTTACACTACTTTTAAGAACACAATCCCAACAATTCACATAATCATAGAAACCACAAATCACATCATAACTGAATTTCAAAACTTCTTTTCTCAAAATTTAATAGCAATAGATCACTTAACTAAATTGTTTGAAATAACTGCTATAATTATAGTCATTGCAGCAAGTTCAGCTGATACTTTTCAGTCAATTGCATCAACTGACATTGTTTGACTTATCGCATCTACATCTGCAAGTCATGATATAACTCATAATACATAGAAAAAATAATCTCACCAAACATCTTGATACAAAGATCAAACTCAAGCAACAAATTTAATAAATAATACAAATAATGCAAATTTTAATGCTGGAGCAACACTAAAAGGGCTACTGTATTTCTTTTCTTCAAAATTTAATGTTTCAACTTTTAATTCCTTATTTATAGAACTATGATAAAAATATACCATATATAAAATCATTCAACAAAGCATTAATAAACTTGGCAGAAGTATTGAAGAAATCATATTTATATTAAAAAATAATACTATAATTATAACTCTAACAAACATTATTGTTGAAGCTAAAAGAGTAGAAACTACATACATAGAAGTATTTTTAAAATCATTTTTACTTGATTCTGACATAGAAGCTGCAACTGCCGTACTTGACACAAGTCAACCAATAGCTCAACTTGCCAAAATACTACCTTTTTCTCAAATAACTTTACTCATTACATATCATGCATATGAAATTGCTGACATCAAAACTACGAAAAACCAAATTCAATAAAAATTTAAAAATTCTAGATTTAATATATTGTTATTTATTGGATTTGTATATCAAATATAACTCAATAATTCTGAAATAGAAAATTTTTCATTTGGTAAAAGAGGTAGAACAACCATTGATATAACCGCAAATTTTATCGTATTATTTAACTCTTCTCTACTAACTTTATCAAGAATAGTAGTCAAAAGTCATTTAGATGATAATAAAAATGTCAAAACAATAGACATGATTATTGCAATTTGTGAATATCAAACCATAATAAAAACTCAAAGAAAAAATGTTATAATTGATGCTAATTCTGTAGTTAATCAAAATTGTTTTTCTTTAAAAATACTATAAGTATAATAAACCAATATAAAAAGTCATACTATAACCAAAGCTCAGGCTATAAAAAAAATATTACCAGAATCCATAGTTAAATATGTACTTATAGCTCACATAAGTGCAATCAAAGAAAAAGTTCTTATATCTCAAAAAGAAATAGATGATTTACTAAGTAATTTAGTTTTTTCATTTATTCATCTTTCCATTCAAACAAGAGCTCAAAGTCACATTGCTAAAAAAAATTGTAAGATTATATCTACATTCATTTTTATATATTTAAAAAATAAGTTATTTAATTAATTCCTCAAAACTTGCATCTTCCATAGAAAAATCAAAGATTTTTATTTCATTTTTAAGTGATTTATATATCTGTAATAAATCCGAAGTTTTAACTCTAATTGTTTTTGTAGGAATTCAAGGGTTAAACATAAAATAATCATGAAAAAATATTTCTTTATCAATAAATATTTTTATATTTTCATTTCAAAAACCAAATGGTGGAATACTTCAAATAGTTGCTCAAAGTAGACTTTTAATTTCCTCCCCGTAAGCAAATCTGATATCTTTTGTGCAAAATTCTTTTTTAAATTTCCTTGCTTTTATTTCTTTGTCTCAAATCGTAGTAACAAGATAAAATTCTCACTTAGCATGAAAAACTATATTCTTACTTCATACTCAATCCAATCAAGCCTCAATCCTAAATTTCTTTGAATCATCACAAGTTTCAGAAACTTCATGTTTTATTTCATCAAAATAAATATCTTTTTCTTTTAAGGTTTGCTTTATTTTTTCGTACAGCATATTTTTTTGTGTTAAAAATACTTTAGTTTAATTATAGTTTTTTAGAGTAAATTGCAATATAATAATAAATAATTATATTTAAAAATATTTATAAATAATATAAAAACTATAATCTTAGTTCGTCACGCAAAATCATGATACAAAAATCCATCAAATTAAATTAGAAAAAATATTTACTGATTGGTTAACTGAATGATATTCATCAAGACAATTATGACTTCAAAAATCAAAATATACACTAGATTTATTAAAATATATCAGAGGAAAATTAGATAATAATTTTATATATCAAATTGATCTAATTTTTGATAATGTTAAATATATTATGATTGATTGAACTTGGATTACTAAAAAGATTTGTTTAATT
The DNA here is from genome assembly GCA_964415565.1 of uncultured Candidatus Peribacteria bacterium. Taxonomy (GTDB): domain Bacteria; phylum Patescibacteriota; class Gracilibacteria; order BD1-5; family UBA6164; genus JABWCI01. The sequence goes on along the minus strand of CAYQAV010000131.1, from coordinate 60,440 downwards.
ATTTACTATGATTATATAAATAAAAAAGTAATCTATTTTTGATTTTATAATTCAGAAAGATATGAATATATAAAAGAAGACTTGAAAGTTCTTAAAGATGAATTTAAATATCAAATAGAGTGAGTTGTTGTAGAATGAGCTAAAAATATTAAAAAAGCAATTGAAAAAGTATTTCCAAATGCTAAAATTCAAAGATGTTTGACTCATATAAAAAGATAGATTAAAAATAATATTTCAAAGAAACCTCAGAGTAATTGTTGAAAAGATTTAAAGAGATTAATTTCGTTTATTTCACTATGGCTTTATGAAAGAAATTTATAAATTTCTAGCACACAATTTTTACATTAGCCTAATATTATTATAACTAAACAAATTATATATAATACATACTCTTTTCAAAAAATTATGACTAGACAATATAGTTATTATATTTTTAAGTTTAGTCTTCCTTATAAAATATAAAACTTACATAAAGATATCCTCAAATAAAATATATAAAAATAATAAAAATAAAACCTAGTGTAAGAGCAACATCAAAAATAAGATGCAGAACTATGCTTAGTAATAAACCGTAAGAAAATATCTTTAAATAAGGCAAACTTAAATCTTTTCATCTATATAAAATAAGTGCTTTTGAAAAATAATAAGCTAAAACACTACTTGATAAGATGTGAACCATAATTGAAAAAGCGGAACGGAAAAAATACAATTTTATAAGCTCAAAAGATAAACCAGATACTAAATAATAATTATATAGATATAACATATTTTCTATAAAACTAAATCAAAGAGCTACAAATATAGCATATAAAACTCAATCTTTTACATTTTTTATATAAAAAACACTTGATTGTAAAAAATTAAAATGCTTAGATGCTTCTTCGATAAAAGCAACTATTACATAATAAAATATAACTAATTTAAATGTATTGAAAATAATAGTTCAAAACATTATCGGATTTTCTATGCTAAAATCTACTTTTTGTAATAAAAAATTCACTATAAATAAAACAAAACTTAAGATAAATATAAATATCAAAAAACTAATTATATTTTTAATATAAATTTTTAATATACTAGATTTTTGCTTAAAAAATCAACCTAGAAAAAACGAAAATATAACAACTAAAAATAAAAATAAACTAAGAGAAACTCAAAATTCAAAACTTGTAAGTAAATCTTTTATCTTAGATGCAAAATAAAAAACATTTAAATATTCAAAGTTCAAAAAGTTCATAATCTTATCTAAATGTAATATAGGGATTACAGACAAGATTCATCACAAGATTCAAACCATAAATCTCTTTTTATTAAGTGGATTATCATCTATAAATGAAAATGAATAAGCCCAAATAACAATTGGAAAAAATGAAATCAAAAAAAGTAATATGTATATAAAAATTGACTCTAACATATATTAAATTTATTTTTAAATTAGTTTTATTATATAATTTTTTAACAAAATAAAAAGAGAGTTTTAAAAAACTCTCTTTTTACCTAAAAATTTTGTAGTTTCAAAATTTAACATAATTTTCAGTTGGATTTTTCTTTTTAGATATGATACCAAATCATAATATATTAAATCATATAAAAACTAATAATCATCATAATAAATAAGCTATAATTTCAGGAAAATAAATAATTATAGCTCAAAAAATTATTAAAAATATTCAAAATGCTCTCATAATACTTTATTTTAAAAATTAATCATTAACTTCTTCTAAATCAGCTCATATATCTTTTAATTTATTTACAAAATCTTCATATCATCTATATATGTATTCAACATTTGTAATTTTTGTTTCTCATTCGGCTATAAGTCAAGCAATAACCATTGCAGCTCATGCTCTTAAATCCCAAGAAGTTACTGTAACACCTCATTTTAACTTATTTGGTCAAAATATAAGTGCTTCATGAGGATTCATAACTGCAACATTTGCTCTCATTTTTTCAAGTTCTACTAAAAAATTTAATCTTCATTCAAATAATACTTCATGAATCTTACTTACTCACTCTGCTTGCGATTGAAGTATAGCAAATGGCGATTGTAAATCTGTTGGAAAACCTGGAAATAAATTTGTTTGTACTTGTATAGCTTTTAATTTTTCAGCTCTATAAACTCTAAGTGTATCATTTCATAAATCTTCTACTCTTACTCAAGCTTCCTTTAATTTTTCTATAAAAACATATAAATCATCTATTCTTGCATCAACTATATCCAAGTATTCTTTTGAAGCTAATGCTCAAATAATCATATATGTTCCTGATTCTATATAATCAGTAACAACTTCAAATTCAAAATCTGACGATAATTTACTAACTCAAGATATAATAATTTCATGATTATATCTTATCTTTATGTCAGCTCCTGCCCTTCTTAGAAAACTAATTAAATTCATAACATGTGGTTCTATTGCTGCCGATTTTATAATTGTTACTCAATTTCTAAGTACATTTGCAACAATTAAATTTTCAGTTGAGCTAACTCAAAATCAAGCATTTAAAATCTTGTCTCAACTTTTTAAAACTCAATCAAGAATAATTTCGTCATTTTCAAAAGTATAATTATATCAAATTGCTTCCAATCAATTTAAATGTGCATCAATTGGTCTCTTACCTATGCTACATCAACCTGGAAATGGTATTTTTATCTTACCAAAAAAATGTAATAATGGTGAAAGTAAGAAAATAGAAGATCTGATTTTTTTTATCTTTTCAAAATTAAGATTAACATTATTTATATTTGATGAATCAAAAAATAATGTATTCCCTTCCCAAGAATACTTAACTCAAATTCATTCCAAAATATCAAGAAATGTTTGAACATCTCAAATTTTAGGCATAGATTTTAATTTAACTTTTCAGTTTAAAAGTAAAGCCGCTCAAAGCATAGGTAGTGCTGCATTTTTTGAACCACTTATTTGAACTTTTCAAATAAGTTCTTTTTTTCATCTTACTAATAACAATTTTTTGAAGTTAAAATATATTTAGATTTAAATTATATTTAAAAAAAAATATATTTCAATTTTGAAATTTAAAACTTTTTTATATAATTTTTTAAAGGAAAAATAATTTTTAATAAAATAAAAATGTTTGAAATTAGTGTAAAAAAAGTAGATTTTGAAAAACAAAATACAATTATAAAAAGAAATATAAATCTAGATAATAATCTAGAATGTTTTATATTAATAAGTTCTTCAAGCCAAAAATTAGCTGAAAATTTATTAAATAATACTCTTGAGTATTTAATAGATAAAATAAGTAAAACAGATACTTATAATGATTTTATGATTGCATTAGAGCATATAAATTTATATATTAAAAATTGGAAACAAGATCAAGAACAAAAGGATGAACTTGATATGATTATTTGAATACTAAATGAAAATATTTATACATTTTCAAATATTTGAAAATCATCTGCTTGTCTTATAAACAAAAACTCTGAAATAATTGAATTAACTGAAAAATGAGAAAATAAAGAAGAATTTTCATATATTTCAGAATGAAAATTAACTTCTTGAGAAATAGTTATTTCTTCAACTATTGAATTATTAAATTTTCTATCTAAAAGTGATATTATTGACTGATTGATACTTTCAGAAGATATAAAAATTTTTAATAAAAATATTAAAAATATACTAAAAAGTGAAATTCTTGATTCTAATTGTCTAGTTAGTTCAATGAAATTTAAAAGTAAAAAATATATAAAAGAAAATGAAAAATTTGAAATATTAAAAAATCATTTAGCAAAAGCTATAGACAATAATTTTTCAAAAAAAATAATATGAAAAAGTTTAATTGTATTTGATAAATTAAAAACACAATCTAAACTTATAAAAAATATAATTCTAATTTGATGAATTAGTATTGCAGTATTTTTCTTGTATTATTCACTTTCAACAATAGTTTCAATAACTACTCAAACAGAAGTTAAAGAAACTGCAAAAGTAAACATAAATGAAATTAAAAATATTATTAGTCAGGCATCTGAAAATATAGCAAATCCAGATGCATTTGAAAAAAATATAAAAGAAGCTGAAACTTTAGTTTCCGAAGTACAAAAACAAGAAATATATTTATGAGATTTAGCAAAATTAACTGAAAGTATAAATATATTAAAAAAACAATTCAATAAAATAGAAATATTTGAAGAAAATGAAAATAATTTAATTCAATTGATAGAATGAAATAACACAGTAAAAATAGCTAAAAATAATTTAATTCCTTATATAATTGAGAAAAAATGAGTTGTATGACCTATATTATCAACAGCAAAACCTCAAATATATACTTTTAATAATTTAGCTGAAAACGAATATTTTATTGATTGATTATTTATAGATAACAATTTATTTTTATTAACAAATACATCTAAAATAGTTAAATTTACAAAAAATTGATATTTTAATTTCGTGAATGTAATATGACAAACTAAATGGGAAGATATTAAATCAATTAGCACATATTCAACAAATATATATACTCTATGAACTAATAATCAATTAAATAAACATATTGCTTCTTGAGATAATTTCAAAGCAGCAGAATCATATTTAAAAGATGAAGACTTAAAACAAATTTGAGATGTATTATCAATTGCGATTGATTGATGATTTTATATGTTAAAAAAAGATTTATCAATAGTTAAATTTTTTTCTTCACCATATAGACTTGAATCAATAATGATAAATAAATTACCTAAAAGTTATGTATTAGAAGAGTGAAAAAGTACAAGTATAATTGCTAGAGCTAATCTAAATTATGTTTATATTTTATTAAACAATAAAATTTGGATATTTAAACCAAATACTACTAACTATAAAAATACTCAAAATTTAACATATGTATGACAAATTGAATGAAATACTAAAATAATTAAAGATTTTTATATAAATTATGATTGAGAAATATTGGTATTAAATGAATCTTGATTATACAAACTAACTTTTGAAATAAGTGATAATAAAATTATAATTAGATAAAATTGCAAAAAAAATAAAAGTTTAAAACTGCAATTTTATATTTAAAACATAAAAATAGAATTTTTCAAAAAAGTTTTGCAAATTTAAGTTTTATGATTAGAATTTGCAGGCTTTTTAATTTAAAATATTATTATATATCAAATCAAGACTATGGAAAACCTAAATTTAAATGCTCAAATTAGAAATACTGAGGAAAAAAACAAAGAAATAAGAGCGGCAAAAATGATACCAGCTGTAGTTTACTGAAAAAAACAAGAACCTATAGCTATAAAAATAGATTATTCAGAGTTTTTAAAACTATTTAGAATATCTTGAGAATCTCATATTATTAATATAAAAATAGAAAAAAAATCTATTGAAGTTTTAGTTCATGATATTCAAAGAGAACCAGTTAACTGAGATTTTCAACATATTGACTTTATTGCTATTACTAAAGGTGAAAAAGTTCATACTAAAATTCATTTATCTTTTGTTGGTAATTCAAAAGCTATAAAAGAAGGTGCTATATTAGAAGAACATATCAAAGAAATAGAAGTAAAAGTTTTACCTAAAGATTTAGTAGATTCTTTTGTAGTTGATTTATCAAAATTAGTTGAAATTTGAGATGTTATTAGGATTTCTGATTTAGAAATTTCTGATAAATTTGAAATTCATGCTAATTCTGATGATATAGTTGTATCTGCAAATAAACCAGCTAAAGTTGAAATTGAAGAGACAGTTGTAGTTGAAACTCCTGTTGAAGAAACAAAATAATAAAAATAATTTTTAAAAAATAGTATTTGAAGTATAATTCAAATACTATTTTTATTTATATGATAACATACAAAAAAATGAAAGTAAAAATATATTGAAGTGTAGAGAATACTAATGAACTAAATACAAAAGTAATTAATGCATTAGAAGAACTTGGATTATCAGATTTTATAAGTATTGAACTTACAAATGATGAAACACTAAAAACTGAATTAAATATAAAAAGTGAACCTGCGTTAATTGTTGAAGAAGAATCTATTGATTTTAAGGATACAATCTTTGAATGAATAATTCCAAGTGATGAAGAAATTAAAGCTATGTTCATAAGTATAATTGGTGGATGAGAAACTGGTTCTAGTTGTGCTCCTGGTGGGTGTGGAAGTTGATGTTCTTGTTAAAAAAATACACAATAAAAAAATCCTTTAAGGATTTTTTTATTGTGTATTTTCAGTAGAAATTTCAATTAATGGTTCATCATTAGTTTTATTTCATTTTCTAATTATAGTATAATAATTAGTAAACACTAATTTTCAATCTGAAAAATATTTTACTTCATATACATTTGTTCAATCTGCTAAATTATTATATTCAACATCAGCATGATATCTCCAAGTAGAACCATTAAATGATCATAACTCAAAATCGTTAACTGTAACCTTATCAATTCATTCAGCATTAACTTTTCATTTTATTGTTATAAAGTTTTCATTTGAAGTATAAGTATTAGTTGTAGTTGGTGCTGTAAATGTAAAATCTGATCAATCTGCTGAAAAAGTTTGAACCTTAAATCAATTAGTTGTACTTCAACTTGTAGAAGTAATATTACCTGATGAACCTAAACTATAATAAACTGTATAAACAAATCTAGAAATTATATCATTTGAGTCATCGTAAATTTTGAAAACTAAATCATTTTCTTTATTTGATACATCAATATTTTCAAATTTAAAAGTATTTGTAGTTTTATCCAATACTGCACTTTTTCAATTTACAGTAATACTTGAAATATCTGAATTGACATATGATCAAGAAATTTTAATCAAAGAAGAAGAAACATTTGATTCATCAACTAAATTATTAAAAGTTAATAAATCACCGTTACTTCAAACTATAGTAGATCAAGTAAATGTTGTTCAAGAGCCAATATTATCAGTATTTTCTTTAGAATTTAAAGAAACATATATTGCTCATTTATTTAATATAAACCAATCAGATTTTAAGAAAAATTGATCTATATTTTCTTTAATAATTGTTAAATCTAAATCTTTTTTTGAAGCATCAGCCCTTGAAATTGTTATTTTTTCACCTGGTGCTAAAACTGTATTTTTTCATACCAAATTAGTAACTTCTACAAATCAAGATATTAAATAAATTGTTGATTCAACTTCATTTTGAGAAAAAGATAAATGTGAATTTTCATCTATTTTTAGACTTGCAAAATTCATATTCAAATTAATAGATTTTGAAGTATCAAGCCATATTTCTCATGATGTAACTAAAAAATCTCAGTTTTCAAGATAAGTTAATTCTCAAAGTCTATTAACCTTAAAATTAACTAAATTATCAAGACTTAAACTAACCGTTCCTTGTTTTACTAAAACTTTTTCTCATTTGTATAAAGTTTGATCTCACTCTAATTCTTTTTTATAATCTCAAGGATAGATTAATGTAGCACTTGATAAATCAGAATCCAATTTTACTGAAATTCAAGATTGATTTTCAATATTAGTTTTAGTTTCATTTCACGAATCTCATGAAAATAAAGAAAATATTAAAAATAAAACTAATATTCATCATATAATTGGAACTATATAATCTTTTATATTTTTTTGTAATACAGAATTACTTCATCTTCTTCTTATCATTATTAAATGATGTTATAAATATAATATTATTTGTATACTATAAGTAAAATATTAAAAATTACAAAAATTATTGATAAAAAAATATAATTTATATATTATACAACTAAAAATTTACTTGTAAATTTAAAAATAGTTATTTTAATAATTATATATTGCTTTATTATAAATTTATTTATAATTAGCTCACTTTTTATATATATATAATAAAATGCTTATGAAAAAATTAATTGCACTATTAAGTGTATTAGCTTTAACTTTACTTGCATCTTGTGGTGAAAATGAAGTTGAAACTCCTGTTGATGATATAGTTAATCCAACTAATGTTGAAATAAATATAGAAGAACCATTAGAAATTAATACTGAAGATGTAGTTCCTACTGAAGAAACTACTACTGGTACTACTATGGAAGATACAACTAGTGTTGAAGTTACTGCTTCTGGTGTAGAAGTTGAAATGATTAAATAATTATTTGTTCATTTAAAATATAAAAAACTAAATTTATAAAAATTTAGTTTTTTATTTGTTTAAAAAATAAAAATAAATAAAATCAAGAAAATTTAAAAAATAATATAAGATATGACTGCTCTAGAAAAAAAATTACTAAAAAATTTAAGAGGTGCATTACTAGATTTTGAGATGATAAAATCAGGAGAAACTGTACTTCTTTGAGTCTCAGGATGAAAAGACTCAATGGTTTTATGATATTTACTAAATGAATATAGAAAACAAGCAAAAGATAAATTTGAAATAAGATGAATTTATATTTTTAAAGAATTTTTAATTGATTGTGATATAAATTTTGAAGAAAAAAGAAAATATTTTGAAGAAGTATTAAATATTCCATTAGAGAAAGTGAATATAAATTTACCAGAAGAATCAAAATTAAACGATTGAGTATGACAAAGTTGCCAATGGTGTGCATATGCTAGAAGAATTGCAATGTTTAAATTATGTAAAAAATACAATGCAACTAAGATTGCTTTTTGACATCATATGGATGATATAGTTGTTACAACTATGATGAATATGATAGAATGAAGAAAACTAAAAATTATGCCTCCAGTAAATAAAATGAGCAAATGAGATATAACATTTATTAGACCAATGGCATATATAAGAGAAAAAGACTTAGTTAATTTTGTAAAACAAAAAGAAATTCCATATTCTTCATGTAATTGTCCCGTTTGAGAAAATACAATGAGAAACAAGATAAAATACAATATAATATGGGAAAATGAAAAAAATTTTCCTAAATATACTGAAAATATGTTTTGGGCTTTAATAAAAGATTTTAGAGAAAAATACGAAAAAGATGGTTATAGTATGTAATTTTGCAAAATAAAAAAATCTATGTTAATATTTAATTATAATTTAAATATTAACATTTTTTTATGCCTGAAAATATATATTCATTAAAAATATTTCATTGATTTAATAGAGAAATAGTAGATTCAATAATAAACAATTGTGAACAAAGAAAATATTCAAATTGAGAATTAATAATTATTGAATGAGAAAATTCAAATTGAGAATGATATATCTTAAAAAGATGAAAAGTCGCAATATCAATCTGATGAAAAAGAATTGCAGAGTTAAATCCTTGAGATATTTTCTGAGAAATTGCTTTATTAAATGAAGAAGAAAGAACTGCAACAGTAAGTGCAATAACTGATTTAGAAGTTATTGTTTTAAATCTAGGTGATTTAATAAATATAATTAATAATGATGCAAACAATATAAATAAAATAATTATTGAAAGAATTGAAGAAAATTTAAAATTATAAAATATAATTAAAATAGATTAAATTAATAAAAAGGAAAAATTGGAGTAAAAATCCATTTTTCCTTTTTATTTTATAAATAATATTGTTTATTTTGGCAAGAAACAATATTTAATTTCAATTATCAATTTAAAATTAATATAACTAAACTGAATTATTAAATAATATATATATATTTTAATAATATGGAATATAAAAATTATTAATGGGTACTAAAATAAGTTCTTATTGTATTTATTTCTGATGTTGTAGGAGATTTTCCTATTATACCATAAGCTACTTCTGGAATAATTTGTTCCATATCATATCATGATGCTTCTAATTTTTTTGCTGCAGTAGTAATTAATTGATAAGCTTGATCTGTTTGTCAATATTGAGCTATTATACCTTGTACATATGGTCTTACTTCTCAAGCATAATCTGGTTTAGGCCAACAAGATTGTCTTTGTTCTTTATATCAAAATTTATTCCAATGAATAAATCATTGATTTACTGGTACATCTGGCCGTAAATTATGATAATAATCTTCTGGTGTGTTACATGTTGGAGAAAGAGTTGCAGTAGGTAAAACAGTAATAGAAAAAGTAACTGTTTTAGTAGATGTAGTATTTTTACAAGAATAAGTATATGTACCTGAAGTAGTGATATAATTAGGAACATTATCTCAATTAAGAGTACAAGTAGCAGTTCACCCAATATTTCAAAATTTCATCGTTGCATTTTCTCAAGCTCTTGTTCTTAAGTTATTTACTCTTGTTCCATCATTATTTGTAGCTAAAAGATCAATAAAATCTTGAGATCATGATGATTTTCACATTACAGTTGGAATAGGAGCTGGAGCTGGTAATACTGTTACTGTTACTAAATCAGATGATTTATCAATTCAGTTAAACTTACATTTAACATAATTATTATAAGTAGTTGCAGTTTGAAGATTATTAATAGGAATAGTTCATGATATTCAACTTAAATCTCAAGATTTATTTCAATTTACAACTGTATAACAATTAGTTCATCAATTTGAATTCCAAGAAAAAATAACAAATCATCATATATTTGTACTAGTTTTATCTACTGATAAAGTTGGTTTTGAATTAGTTGTTGTTCCTACTTCAGATGATTCTTCAGTAAATTTAAATTCTTTGAATAATTGTCCTTTACAAGTAATTTTTATAAAACTACCATTTTTAACAAATAATGGATATGAAACTTTATAAGTAATAGAACTAGAACCACCTCATCAAACTGAACTATAATCTAATCTACATTCATTTACTAAAGGGAAATTTCATGAAAATGTAATAGATTCTCATCAAGCTTTTACTTGTTGTTTTGTTACATTAGCTGTTAATATAGGATCAGATTTTTCTTTATTTATTTCATCAGCAGAGACTTCTTTTGTCACATCTTCAGTAGATTCTATAATTTTAGTAGCTCAACATAGTTCATTATATTGTGCTGAAGGATAAGGACATCTCACATTACAGTCTGTATAAGATGGAGAACTTCCATTTATATCTTTTATATTTGAAGAATTCACAGGAAATCAAATAGGTTTTGCATCTGCTGTCCATGTATCTTTACCATAAATAGCAGTCATTCTTAGTCATTTAATATCTCAATTAGCATCTTTCTCTTTATTTCAGCACATATAATATTCAACTACTCTTGAAAATCTTGATACATAGACAGTAGTAGTTTGATTTGTATTAGTATTAGTATTAGTGTTTGTGTTTGTATTAGTGTTTGTGTTTGTATTAGTATTAGTGTTAGTGTTAGTATTAGTGTTACTAATAGCTGTAATATCACATTTATTATTATCGGTATATGAAGATGTTTTTCAATTCATAACCATCTTATTACAACTTGCATCTGTGTAATCTTTTTTATAAATTTTGCAAACAGTAGAATTTTTGACAGTGTAATTAGGTACGCTACTAGTAATAGCTCCTTGACATGTTCCACCTCATCCATATGAATCCATTGTAAAGGTACATTCACAAAGATCTGGCGGAGTTACTTGATCCAATGTTGTATTTGTATTAGTATTAGAAGAACAAGTATCATATTTAATTAATTTTCAATCAGAGTTATACCATCATTCACTTCTAGTTCATATATTTTTACAAACCAAATCATTATTAGAAATAGTTTGATTAGTATTAGTTCCAGTACTTCATGTAGTATCACCTCAACAATCTCAAAGTATTTCACATAAAAAACTATCTACATCAGAATTTTGTTTTGTTATAGTAATAATATTATTAATTCATAGATTTAGATATTTTATCATATCTTGTATATCAGAATTTGATGAATATTTATTTCCCAAAGAAGTAAGTCTTGAATTTAAATTATTTAGAAAAAGTAAATAATTTAGATCATTATTAAAAGTAAATCTTGCATCAAAAACTTTATTTAAAAACAAATCTAATTTTGATTTGTTTGCTACATTTGTGATTGTAGTTGGTAAAATATTGTATGAAACATTTGAGTTAACAATAGCTCAAAAAGATATAGACAATATAAAAACAGTTATAATAAATGAAAGTATTTTCTTCATAAATAATATAAATTAAAAATTAAAAATAATATTACATAATACAATTTTATTATATTATTAATATATAAATATCAATTAATACTTAACAATTATCCTAAAATTCTTCTTCCCTTTTCTTAAAAGTAATACTTTATCATTTATAAATCTATCTTTTAATTCTAAGTTAAAATCAATTACTTTTTCTTCATTTATATAAATTGAGCCTGATTTTACTGCATTTCTAGCATTTGAATTTGAAGATTCAAGTCCAGAAGTAACTATTGTTTCAAATAAGTTTTCTCAATTATATTTAAAACCTCACATAGCTAATTTAAAAGTATCAATTTCTTCTGAATTAAGTGATTTTAATATCCCTAATTTATCATTATCTCAAAACATAAAATCTGAAATTTTCAAAGCTAGATTAGCTTCCTCAGTTCCATGAATTATTTCAACTATCTTGTAAGCAAGCATTTTTTGTCCTTCCCTATTTTCTGGATGTTCCATATGATTAGCAACTATTTCATCTACTTCTTCAGTTTCGATTAAAGTCAACATCTTCATATATTTAGCTAAATCATCATCAGCAGTATTCATAAAATATTGATATATGAAATATGGACTTGTTTTAGATTTGTCTAAAAACATAGCATTTCATTCACTTTTACCAAATTTTTTTCAAGTTGAATCAGTAATCAATGGCCAAGTTAAAGCATAAGCTTCACTTTCATATTTTTTTCTAATAAGTTCAGTTCAAGTTACTAGATTTCACCATTGATCTTGACCTCAAATTTGCAGAGTAACTCAGTCATCTTTAAATAATCTACAATAATCATAACCTTGTAAAAGCATATATGAAAACTCTGTATAACTTATAGATTTATCTGGATCTTCAATTCTTTTTTTAACTGTATCCTTACTCATCATAACATTTATAGTTATGTATTTTCATACTTCTCTAAGAAAATCTAAGTATCACATTCAATCATAAAAATATTTATTATTTACAAAATCATACTTAAATTCATTTCAAGTAAAATTTTTCAAATTTTCTAAGATTCATGTAATTTGAGATGATATTTTCTTTTGATTATTGTCCAAAATTTCTGGTGAAAGAAAACTTCTTTCACTATCTTTTCATCCTGGATCTCAAATCATACCAGTTGCTCAACCAGTTAATGCAAAGTATTTATTTCATCTTCTCATAAGATGAACTCAAACCATAAAACCAATAAAATTTCATAGATGCAAAGAATCAGCAGTTGGATCAAATCCACAATAAAAACTACCTTTTCATTCATCAAATTTTTTAAATAATTCATCACTTGAAAATTGGTATAATAATCCTCTATCTGTAAGTTCTTGTTTTAAACTCTTCATTTTATTCTTCATACAAATATATTTTATAAATAAATATCTAAAATAATATATTTAAAAAGTGCTATAAATCAATAAAAATTTGATTTTTATACACTTTTAGTTAAATTTAGTTAGATTAAAAAATACTTATAAAAATATGATATTTTTGGATAGAAAAAAATACACTGAAAAAAACATTTATCTTACAAAAGATATATGTCCTTTTTGCAAAATTGAAGAAGATGAAAAGCAACTTTTAGTTCATAAAACTAAATATTGGGAAATAAGATATAACAAATATCCTTATTATTGACATAAGCAAAATCTACTAGTTTTTCCCATAGAACATAGAATACATACAATTGAATTAAGTGATGAAGAATTAATTGATTATAAAAATATAGAAATATATATGAAAAATTATTTTTGAGAAAATAATTATTTTTCATTTATAAGACAAACAACTAGTTGAAGAAGTGCTGAACATTTACACTATCACTATCTTGAATGAATTTTTATTCATGATAAAGAAGATAATACATTATTTAAAGTAAAAAATATTTCAAAATGAGAGAAATAGATATATCTAAAATATTCTGATCAAAATGTAGAACCAAACTACTTGAGAAATTTTTTCTAGAATACGAATCTGGAAACAATGAAGGATTTCACATGAGATTATTATCTCGTGACTTAAATGAACAAATAAATTCAATAAAAAGAGAACTAGATAGTCTAAGTGAATTATGAATATTAAAAAACAAAACAGAATTAAAAAAGAAGATATTTTTTGTAAATAATAAATTTTATTTAATTAATGACTTTGTAAATATATTTGTGAAATCATACAATCCAATGGAAAAAATCAAAGAATTTTTCAAAAATAAAAATGATTTAGAATTAATTATAGTAAATGAATCCGTAAAAACTAAACTATTAAATCCTTGAAAATCTATACTTGATATATTTCTTATTTGAGAGATAGATAAAGAAGAATTATGAACTTTTCTTTCAGAAATATTTTATGGTAGAAAGATAAAATATGCAATAATTACAACAGAAGATTTCTATAACAGACTTGAATTTTGAGATAAACTTATAAAAAATATATTAACTGAAAATGGAAATATATATTTAAAAGATAATTTAAAAATAAAAGAAAAATTAGAATGAAAAGAATAAAGAGATAAACAAAATTGTTTATCTCTTTTATATTTTTACAACTCAAATTGTAGGCTCAAATTGATTATATTTTATCTTATAATAAGTTATAATTCAAACCATTGCAGCATTATCCATACAATAAACCAATTTTTTTGGATAGATAAATTCAATTTTTTCTTTTATTGCCAATTTTTGTATTTCATCTTTTAATTTATTATTTGCACTAACTCATCATGAAAGCATAACAGTTTTTAAATTATTTTCTTTTGCTGCATAAATAAGCTTCCAAGCCAAAACTTCTGTTATAGCATTTTCAAATTCAAAACTTATTTGTTTTTTATCTTCTATACTTAACTCTCATTTAAGAGAAATTCTTTTATCTACTTCCCTTTTTACACTACTTTTTAATCCTGAAAAACTAAAATTTGATTCTTTTTTTACAAGCCAAACCCTAGGAAATAGATTTGTAGAGGTTCAATTTTCATTTTCATACTCTGATGCCAATTTAGAGATAACTGGTCATCCTGGATATCATAATCACATCATTTTTGCCACTTTATCAAAAGCTTCTCAACCTGCATCGTCACTTGAACTTCAAATCTTTGTGAAATCCCACATATTTTTCATAAGATAAATATCGTTATGTCCTCATGAAACTGTTAAACAAGCAAGTGAAAATTTTATTTCTTCTTCTTTTCTTTCTAAAAAATTTGAAAATATATGAGCTTGAATATGATTTATAGGAATAATAGGAATATTTAAAACCATAGAAATAGTGCTCGCTACAGTAGTTCCTGTTAAAAGAGATGGTAATAATCAAGGACTTGTAGTAATTCATATATAATCCACTTCTTCAAGTTTAGTGTTAGTAGTTTTTAATACATTATCTAAAACTTCAAATATTACATTTGCATGTTCTCTTGCTGCAACTTCAGGAACAACTCAACCAGTTTCAAGATGAATCTTAATCTGACTTGCAGTATCCATAAAAATAAGATTATTATCTTCAAAAAGTGCTATACTTGTATCATCACAACTTGTTTCAAAAGCCAAAATCTTCATCTATTTTTTTTATTAATTAATTAGTTTTATAATATTTAAAATAAATATTAAATCAAAACAAATTTTATTCTTGACTATTTATAATATTAATCTAAAATAAATAACATCAAATTTTTGCTTTTGGAGGAAGTGTCATGTTTGATAATTATGCATTAGAGTTTCTACTGCTAAAAAATTCTTTTGCTGAAAATCAAATTTTACAAATGGAATTTTTGAGTAGTTTGATAGTTGTTATCGTTATTCTTTGGATTGTTTACAGAGGACTTCGATATAGAAAAATAAGAGAGTGTTTTGCTATTCATAAGTATGAAATAGAACCTGTAAATACAATTGAAAGGTTTAAACTTTATATTGATGCACCTCTCCTATCCGGAAATGGAATTTGCATGTGGAGAGTTTATCTCTCTATACCATTGGCAATAATTACAGTAATCTTTTACAAAGAAACTGTAATTAGCTCAATTTTATTGCAATTCTATGTGTTTTTATTCGTAACCGATGCACTTGATGGTGCAGTTGCAAGGAGCTTGAATAATGTAACAAACTTGGGAAAAGTATTAGACCCATTTGCAGACAAATTCTTGGACTTAATAATCCTTGCAATAGTTTGCTTGTTTGCTAATAATAACTTTTTTGTATTTACTGCGATATTTATCTCAATGGTAGACATCGCTGGTCAATTCATGAGATCAAAAACTAGCAACCCTGCAGCAAATTGGGTCGGAAAAACAAAAACAGTATTTAAAGTAATTACCATATATGTAGTCAGCCTTAACAGGTTTGATTTATATCTTGACTATATTGGTGGAATATTACTTGTGATTAGTGCTATCTTCACATTTGCGTCATTCTATCTGAAATTAAAAGATAGATTGCATCTCAGATTTTGAAAAAAAGAAAAACCCCACGCATGCGTGGGGTTTTTGATTATATTAATCAATATCTTTTCATATATGCTTCATTTTCAACTTCTCTTCACATAAAATCAAAAAATAACTCTGTCGCTTTTTTTCTAGTTCATTGTCATAAAATAGTTTTTAGAAATTTTTCTCATGTTGATTTTTCAAACATTCACATTTCTTTGATTCTTGAAAAAATATCTGCTTCAATTATTTCTGCCCAAGTGTATGAATAATAACCTGCTGCATATCATCAACCAAATATATGATTAAAAGAACAATACATCTTGTAATCATCTAATCTTTTAAAGATGCTATATTTGTTTACTATTTCAAGTATTTTTTTATCTAGTTGTTCTATATTGTCAGGAATTTCAGAACTGTATAAATTCATATCTAAAAGTGCAAATTCATTTTGTCTAGCAACAAAAACTCAAGTCATAAAAGTCTTCAATTTTTCCAATTTTGACATAATTTCTTCACTAAAATTTTCTCAAGTTTCAATATGTTTTGATAATTTTTTTAAACTATCTTTATCACTTACCCAATTTTCAAGCAATTGACTTGGAAGTTCTACAAAATCCCACTCAACTCAAAAACCTGATAATTCACTATATTTACTTTCAGAAAGCATTTCGTGAAGTGCATGTCCAAATTCATGAAAGATTGTTTCAACATCTCTTAAATAAAGAGTTGTTTTTCAATTATTTGCCTTTTGAAAATTACAAACATTTAAGATAACTGGAACACTTGATTCTGGAAAATACATTTTTTCTCTCAAGTTATCAGCCCAAGCACCTGGTCTTTTCCCTTTTCTATAAAATGCATCTAAAAAATAATAAGAAATTAATTTATTATCTTTATATATTTCGTAAACTCTTACTTCACTATTGTATGATTCAATCTTTGTTTCTTTTATTTCTATAGAGTAAAAATTTTCTACAAATCTATGTAGATAATTTAAAACATCTTCAAATTCAAAATATTTTTTTATCTCTTTTTCGTCTAAATCATATTTTTTTTCTTTTAATATCCTTGTGTAATAACCTAAATCATAAGTTTCTATATTATCTAGTGAAAAATAATCTTTCAATTCTTGTATATCTAAATCTGCTTTTTTTATAGCTTTTTCACTTATAGAATTTAATAATTCAAAAACTTGTTCTGGAGAATCTGCCATCTTATCATTTAAACTAAGTTCTGCATAATTTTTATATCAAAGCAATTTTGATTTTGTATCTTTTAGTTTTAATAATTCTAAAACTATTTTTCTATTATCAAATTTTCAATTTGATGCAGTTGTATAAGAAGCTTTTTCAAAATCTTGTCTTATTTCCTGACTAGAACAATATTTCATAATAGCAGAATAACTTGTTGGATCACTATCAAAAAGATATCATCACTTTTCACTTCAAGCTTCTTTTGCAATTTCCAAAACTTCATTTGGCAAATCTTTTATAAGCTCAAAATCAATAATTAAATACTCAAAAGTTTTTTGGTCATCTACTATATTATTTGTGAATTTATCACTTAATTCTCCTAGTTTTTTGTTTATTTTTTTGATTTCTTCTTGTTGTTCAACTGCTAAATCAATTCATCTATCTATATATGATTTTATTCTCAAATCCATTATTCTCTTTTGCTCTGTATCAAGTTTTAAATTTTCATTTACATATTTAACTTTTTCAAAATAAGGCTTATTATAAGCAACTTCATTTCAAAAATCTTGTAATTTTGGTCTAAAATCTTCTATTATATTTCTAAGTTTTTCACTTGATTCTACATTTTCAAAATGATTTAATAAACTCCAAAAATAATCAAGAATAGAATCATCTTCAAAACTATCAAAAGTTAGGGATGAATTTTCTTTTTTTAAAATATCTTCAAATTTTGTTTTTTCATTTTCTAATTCTTCATTTAATATCTCAGTTGCCAATTCTAAAACTTCAACACTCATAAGAAATTTTAAGTCTGGAAAATTTTTATTTTTTAACTCGTTTATAATCTTTGTTTTTAATTCCATAATAATTATTTATTTTTTAGAAAATTTAAGTAAGATGATTTTATGAATTTAAAATATAATTTCAAGAAATAATGAAACTAGAAAACTATATAAAAAATGATTGGAAAGATATTATTGAAAAAGAGTTTAGAAAAGATTATTTTTCATGAATAAGAACTGAAATACAAAAAGATATAGACTCTTCTATAACTATATATCCTCCTTTAAATATGGTTTTTAATGCATTTGAGAAAACAAATTTCAAAGATTTAAAAGTTGTTATCTTGTGACAAGATCCATATCATTGAGCATGACAAGCACAAGGTTTTTGTTTTTCAGTTCCAGAATGAACAAAACTTCCTCCAAGTTTAAAAAATATTTACAAGGAGATTGAATTTAGTTTGTGAATAAAAAACTCTACTTCTTGAGATTTAACTCCTTGGACAAAACAATGAGTTTTCTTACTAAATGCAATTCTAACTGTACAAGCTTGAAATCCAGCAAGTCATTCTAAAATTGGTTGGGAAAAATTTACAAACGAGATAATAAAAACTATAAGTATTGAGAAAGAAAATGTTATTTTTTTACTTTGGTGAGCATTTGCACAAGGTAAAAAATCACTAATTGATACAAAAAAACACATAGTTTTAGAGAGTCCACATCCTTCCCCATTTTCAGCACACAGATGATTTTTATGAAATAATCATTTTAAAAAAGTAAACGAAATATTACTTGAAAGATGAGAAAAAGAAATAGATTGGAAGATATAAAAAAAACTCTGATTTTTAAAAATCAGAGTTTTTTTTATATAATAAATTTTTTATCAACAACTCAATTTATAACTTCAATACCATCATTTTTTAATTTTTCTATTTTTTCTTCTACTCATCTTGAAGTATTGTATCAACTTATTTTTCAAGTTGATGCTATAACTTTATAACAAGGAAAAATTTCTGGATTTTTATTATATCTCATAGTTTGAGAAACAGTTCTAGGATGAACACCAAATATATTAGCAATATTTTTATATGTTGTAACTTTTCACTTAGGAATAGTTAGAAGATAATTCAAGATTTCTTGTTTCATATTATTTTTTTAATTCATTTAAAACTTCATCTGTTTTTGTAGAATAACTAACTCAAATAAAAGGAATCTTATAAACATGACTAAGAATTATAGAGTGTAATCTCATAGCAATGCAGATATCAATTTCTTTTTTTGTATAAGTTTCATAAACTTCTGTCATATTTTCTTTTATACTAACTCACTCTTCTCAAATAAAATTACTCATAAACAAGAAATCATTTGCCAATTCATCAGTTTCGTGAAAACTATGAGGTAATAAAACAACACTTGCTCACTCTGAAACTAAATAATTTATTATTTCTCTAACTCTTCACTCTTCCATCCTTGAAGATATGTTTGATTGTTCAAAAAAATATCAAGCTCTTATTGCCAAACCAATTTTTTTTCAAACTAAGTCAAAATCTTTAAATAAAGTTTTATCAAAATGATATGATGAAATAGTTCAAATTATAGATTTATCAATTACTAATTCTCAAGCATCATAGAAAACTGGGTCTTTTTCTATACTTGATTCTATTCACAAAGATTTCAATAATTCAAAACTATAATTATCTCTTACTTCTATTTTATAAGCTTTTTTAAATATTTTTTTAACTTTTTTTAAACTAAGTTCATTTTTAATATTTATTCAAACTCTAAAAAATCTGAATTTCTTTCTAAAAAATCTAAAAACTCTTACTCTAAAAATCCAAGAATCTAGAGGATTTTTTGTAGATTGTACTTCATTGTCATATATGATTCAACCTCAACCTATAACTATTAAATCACTTCAAATAACACTAAAAATAAATATAAAAAAATTGATTAAATTTTTAAATATTTTTTTTCATTCTCTTATTAAAATTGGAAAATATTCACTATAAACTACATTTTCGTCAATAAAAAATGGATTTTTTTTATCGTAAGTAAAAACTCTAAATTTAGTATCTTCTCAATACTCTTTCTTTAAAAGTTTTATTTCGTTTTTTAATATCAGTTCATCTCAAAGGTTTTGTGCTCAAATCGAAGCAAAAATACTTATTTTCATCTTTTATAATTAAATTTAATTTTGGTTTTTATTATAAAAATATTTTTTGAAAATGCTAGAAAAAATAAAAAACAACCATTTTGTCAGCTCCGACAAAATGATTGTTTTTTATTTAATTCATTATTTTAACATAATGTAAATATTCAGTTACTCATACTTTTTTATGATTTCTATTTTCTGTTTTATCTGCTTTAAATCTTTTATATTCTTTAGTAAAAACTCAATATTCTCATCTTGAAGACATTATTTCTTTTATTTCATCTATATTCATTAATCATTCACAATTATAGCTCAAAAATACATATTTTGCATCTATATTTTGGATTAATTCTCTAAATGAATTCTTAACTTCTGTTTTTTTACAATAAAGTGATTTTTGTTTACTATAATCTCTCATTCAAGTTTTTCATTTTAGTTTTGGTTTATCATATTTTGCTATTGTTTCAAGTACATGATAATTTGCACTATATTGTCTTTCATTATATGGTGGATCCAAATATACAACTTCGTGAGAAGTATTTTTAATTAATTCATTTACATCTGAATTATAAACTGTATGTTCGTGATCATTTAAGAAAAAATCTGCTGGTTTTAAAAACATAACTTTTTCTGCTGATTTTTTTAATTTTTTCAAAAAAGCTCAGTAAACAGAAGCAGTATTTGCAACCTTATCTATATTTTCTAATAAACTTGTTAATAAAAAATAATATTCGTTTTCAGTTATAAGTTCTTTATCTTTCCATTTTTCAATCTTACTTCTTATTGCATCACATTTCATTGCATTTTCATCTGAGAAATACATTCTTTCGTATTCTTCTCATTTTGTTCATCAAACAGAATAGTTTTTATATATAAATCATTTTTTTCATTTCAATCAATTTAGATAATTACAAACTATTTCTTTATAATTATTTACATCTCAAACAAATAATTCTGGGATTTTTTCTCTTAATCAAGAAAAATATAAATCAGTATGATTTCAGATATAGTTTTTATTTAATACAAAGCTATAATATTGCAAATCATTTGCGATTACACTATGTCATTTCTCTTTAAAATATCTTCAAACTATTCAAGTTCAAGCAAAAAGATCAGAAAATGTATATTTTTTTTCACTAACTATAGAATTTATAGATTTTTCTATAAATTCTATTAATGATTTTTTTGATCAAAGGTAGTTCATAAAAAAATAAGTCAATATTAAATATTGGCTTATTTTACATGAAAACTCATGAATTACAACAGATTATAAGTAGTAAAATTATATTTTAAACTTTTTTCATTCAATATGATTATTGTACCAATTTTCTACAAAATCATAAGTTTGAAATATACATCTATCTTTTATATTTTTAAATGCAATTTTTTGTCTTTCAGTATCAAATTTATTTTTTCTTTCTTCTGGTGCAATAAATAAAAAATCAGTTCTAAAATCTTGAATTTCATTCATTTTTATAAATCAAGCTCTAAAATCTGTAGAATTTTCAACTTCTATCAATTTTGCAGGAAATCATCTTTCATTAAACCAAATTACATCAACAAATCTTATAGAATCATTGATAATTTTTTCATATGTGAATTGTGGAATTTTATCAAGAGTAGCTAGTTTTCAAATTTCTTTGTTTATAAAAATTCAATTTTTATCAGGAGTATATGTATCATATCAATTCATATTTCAAATTTCAATAAGCATTCATTGAATTCTTGAATGCATTCTTTCAATCTTATCTTTTTCTGTTTTTATAGGCTTTTCTTTTGGTAATTTATCTAAAAATTCAGTTAAAGCATAAACTCAATAACCAATTTTAGTAAATCTTTTATCTCTTTGAACTCTTTCTTGAATTGTATTATCTGTAGTTAATCAAGTTTTTTCTCTATATTTTCAAAATTCTTTATAAATAAGAGAAAGTGGTGCATAAAATCAATTATTTATCATAACTTGTTCTATTGCATCTGAAAATGTGATTTCTTTGTTTTGCATAATATAGATTTTAATATTAATTTTACTTTCCTTATTTTTTATTAAACTTTCCTTGTTTTTATAAAATAGCTTAAAATAAAGACAAATTTATATTTAATTTTACTTTCCTTATTTTAAATTAATTTAGATTAATCTATTTCTTAATTTTATATATAGCATTTTTGTCTCTAATTTTTTCACTATCTCTAGAAACTATTTCAATTTCTATAAAATTGTTAATATACTGTCTAATCATTTGAATTGAAATATTAATATTCTCTTTCAATTCTAGAACTGTAGATTTTTTATTAATCAATAAATAACTAAGTATTTGTTTTTCACTATCATTCAAAGAAATAAATATATTTTCTATTCTTTTCATAGTTTTTTCAGAAATAGTGTCTTCATCCTTTGATACATTATTTTTTAACACAAGAGTAACAATATTTTCTTTATCAATATATTCTGGTTCACATAAAAAAGACTTTTCCATTGATTCATAGATTCTTTTTACTCATTCATTTAATTCTCTTACATATCACATTTCATATAAAACTTTTGCTATCTTTGGATTTCTTGAAAATCTCCTTTCTCTTATATTTTTGACAGTTACTCACATTGGCAATGGTCAAGAATTTGAAATTTCAAGTCTATCATCATAATGTTTAATATAAATAACATTTCAGTGAATATTATAAGACCTGTGAGTTAATGCATTTACTAATCATTCCAGCCAAGCATCTTCAGGATACTCAGGAATTTTATTAAATTTTCAAGTTTCTAAATCTAAATAATAATAATCTCTAAAAACACTACTCAAAAATCTTTTTACTAATTCTATAAGTCTTGGTATACATCATTCAAATGGTTGATCTTTTATAACATTAAAATTTCTTCCTGATTCTAATTTTATTCAAGAATATCTTACATATCTTACTGAAGAAGAACTTATATACTTTTCAGTATTTTCAGCAAATAGTAAGATTGCTGCATTATTATAAATATACTTTCAATCTTTTTTTATTGCTAAATTTCTATATACTAATAAATCATCATAACTTCAGTTAAAATTTATTTTCTTTTTGTAATATTCCAAAACACTTTCTCTCAGGTCTTCTTTATCAAAGTCATCTCTTTTTTCTTCTTCAAATTTTCTTATAGATTTATTATATTCTAGTACCTTTACTGCTTCTCTATCTAATTTTATTGTTTCATCTCAATTTCTGAACCAAACTTCCTCATTATCTTTTCTACAAAAAATTCTTTCTTTTTCTGATGGTATATGATAGACTAAAATACATTTTCAATCTATATAAATTTCCTCTAATTTAACTATTGCAGGTGGAGTTATAAATTGATGAACAACTTGTAAATAATCATTAAATTTTGTGTTTGATAAAAGTTTTAAATCTTGTATTTCTCCAGAATTAATTCATAAAACCAAAATACCACCATCAGCATTTAACATTCAAATAATCTCACTAGCAACTTTTGAAGGAGAAAATCAAATATCTCCATCTGGTTTAAAAATTCATTTTCTTTCAAAAATAACTGACTCTTTTTCTTTTAATAAAAAATCTAGAGTTATTTTTGTATCATATTTTGATAATATTTGATTATTCATAAATTTTTTTTATTAATCTATAATTATATTTAATTTTTGTTTTTATTATAAAAATAATTTTTGAAAATGCTAGTTAAATATTATTTCTCCTCCCTCTTCCTAAAACTAAGAGCTTCCAATATATGCTCTTTTTTTATATCATCACTTCACTCTAAATCCGCTATAGTCCTGGATAATTTGAGTATCCTATAATAAGCTCTAGCTGACAGATTTAAACTTGCAATTGCTTGTTTTAAGATATTTTCACTTTCACTATCAAGCTGACAATATTTGTTTATTTCCTTTGTTGTCATCTCACTATTAAAAGTGATTTTTGTATTTTTAAATCTAGCTAATTGGATAATTCTAGACTTTTCAACCTTGTCTTTTATGATTTTAGAAGTAACTGCATTTTCATATTTTTCATCAACTTTAAATTCTCATACTTTTACTTTTGGTACTTCTATAAATATATCTATCCTGTCTATAAGTGGTCATGAAAGTTTGCTTTTATAATTTTCTATTTGCCTAAAAGTACAAATACAATCTTTGTCTGGATCAGATAAAAAACCACAAGGACAAGGATTCATAGCTCAAACTAATATAAATTTAGCTGGATAAGTCAGACTTGCATTTATCCTATTTACTGTGATTTCTCAATCTTCGATTGGTTGTCTTAAAACCTCCAAAACACTTTTATTAAACTCCAAAACTTCATCCAAAAACAAAACTCATTTATGTGCTAGAGAAATCTCACCTGGTTTTGCATTTCTTCATCATCAAATAATACTCACAGAACTTGCAGTATGATGTATAACTCTAAATGGTCTTCTTGTAATTATAGGATTTTCACTATTTAAAAGTCCTGAAATACTATAAATTTTTGAAACTTCTATTGCTTCATCAATTGTTAAATCAGGAAGTATTGTTGAAAATGCTCTACTAAGCATAGTTTTTCCAGAACCTGGTGGTCAGCTCATAATTATATTGTGTCCTCAACTTGCAGCTATTTCAAGAGCTCTTTTTGCATGATTTTGTCATAAAATATATTTTAAATCATATTTAGAATCTATAAAATCATCTTTATTTAAATTTTTAAAATCCAGTTTTGGAATTAATTCTAACGGTTTATCTTTATTTAAGATATCAATTAAATCAGTTAAATTATTTATTCAAACTATATCAATTCAAGGAATAATTGATGCTTCTAGTGAGTTTTCAAGTGGTAAAAATATTCTTTTAAATCATTTTTCCTTTGCTCAAATAGTACTTGGTAGCACTCCTGAAATCTTTCTAAGTTTTCAATCAAGAGACAATTCTCAGACAAATATACTATCTATTAAATAATCATCATTTATAACTCATTCATGATTTAATATCCCAATTGCAATTGCTAGATCAAAATTAGGTCATGATTTTTTTATATCTGCTGGTGCTAGATTTATAGTAATTCTAGAAGTTGGTAATTTTGAATTACTAGACTTTAAAGCTGATCTAATCCTTTCCTTACTTTCTTGAACTCATTGGTCAGGCAATCAAACTATCGTAAAACTAGGAAGTCATGTATTTATATCAACTTCAACTTCTATCAAATCAGAAACAATTCAGTTTATAGCAATAGAGTTTATTTTACTTATCATTTTTCAAATTTAATAATAAAATATCATTATACTCATGGCACATTAAATTTGCATTAAATTGTTTTTTGTTGATTTTTTTTATTTTTGAATTAAAATAATAACAATTGTAATTTTTAATGCTTTATCTATGAAAAAATTAATAATAATAACTCTTTTTACTCTAATTATTAGTTCTTGTACTCTTTCTAAAGACGATAATACAACTCCAAAAACTGATTCTGGGGCTATTATAAGTATTGATAATACTGATTCTTGAACTGTAACTTGAACAGGAGAAATAAGTGAAGAATGAAAATACACTTTTTATGAAAAGTGAACAGAAATTAAAATAGAAACAAATTCTGGTGGACAAAATGCAAGTGTAGAAAAAAATATAGAAACTATAGTTGAAACAAATGAAGAAGCTTCTAAAGACAACATAACTGAAGAAGAAATATTAAATGATATAGACTCTTTAATAAATGACATAATTAATTCAGCTGAAAATGGATAATATAGTATCAAAAATAAGTGAAAAAATAAAAAAAGGAGGTGAAGTGTCTCCTTTTTTGTTTATTGGAAAAAACCTAGATTTACTAAATGAGAAAGTAGAAAATATTGCAATTTCCTTACTTAAAGAATTTGAGATTCCAAATGTATATTTATATATATTAAAAGATGACTGAGAAAAAATAAAAATTAAAGAAATAAAAAGCTTTGTAGAATATTCTAACTCAAAATCACCTTTTAAATTTCAAATATTTTTTATAGAAAATATCTCTAGATTAACCCCTACTTCAAGCAATTCACTTTTAAAATTTTTTGAAGAACCTTGAGTTTGAAACATCATTTTTACTACAAATTCTGGAGAAAATAATATTTTAGAAACAATTATTTCAAGAGTTCAAATAATTGACTTAAATATTTCACAAATTAAAAAAGAAAATGCATTTTATTTAAGTTTGATAAAAAGCTATTTAAAAGAAGAAAGTAATGAACTAATAGCTTACTTTTTTAAAAGTAAATTAGAAAAACAAGAATACATAGATTTCTTAGAAAATTTAATCATATATTCTAAAAATAATTTAACTTTTATAAATTATTTAGAAGAAATAAATGAAGATATAAATTCTATAAAACAAAATAATTTAAATGCTAAATATATAGTTGATAAATGGATTCTAAAAATAAAATAAAAAGAGCCTTTTCACTGATAGAATTAATAGTTTGAATAACTATTTCTATGATTCTTATGGTTTCTATTTGAGTTTTTGTATCAAGTTGAATGCAAAATATTTTTTTGCAACAAAAATCTCTGACAAATGCTTCAGATTTAAACGATTTTGCATCTGACATATATGAAACGCTTTGAAGTATAGAAAATTCAGGAAGTTTACATTTTACAAGTTCATGAGTTATATTTAAAAGACAAAATATATTTGATAAATGAGGTTTTACATATATTGGATCTTCTATTTTAGATTGATATTATTGTAATGATGTAAGTAGCGAAGATACAAAAACAAAACATATTTTTATAAAAAACTTTATTCCATTTTTTGAAAATTGAGAAGATATAACTACAAATAATTATCTAACTTGAAGTATTAGTCATAAATGAAATACTTATATTTCATATCAAAAAGAACATAAGGTTACAGATAATTTATGAAATACAGTTATTTGAAGATGAGTTTTTTGAGATAAATTTAGTGAGTGAACAAGTGCTACTTGAATATATTTAAATTCTCCTACTTGAATGGCTTCTGATTGAGATGTTTTATATGTAAGTGATACTTTAAATAATAGGATTTTATACCTTTCATGAACAACTATTCACACACTTTTAGATGAAAATGATGGATTAAACGAACCAACTTGATTATATTATGATAGTGTTTGAAAAACACTTTATATAGCCAATAGTTGAAATTGAGAAATATTAAAATTTAGTAGTGAATCAGTAATTGTACCAAATAAAATATTTACTTTTTCATGAGTAACTGAAAATAATATTGATAAAATTTATTTAAGTTTTTATAATAATAATATAAATTCTAATATAACTTCTCTTAATATAAATACTGACTTCAATATTGATGAAGTAAGTGATGAAAAAGATTTTAATACCAATATATTTACTTATACTTTTATGAGTTGAGCAACTCAAGAGTATAAAAATTTTATATGAACAAGTACATATACTATTTGACTAACAAACTTAATAGATTTTTCAAATCCTTGAAATTATACTATAAAATTAAGGATATGATCTAATGAAAAAGAATTTTATTTTTTCACTCAGTGAGACGAAAAAATATATACAAAAACAGATAATAAATTAGAAGTTGCTATTCCAAATTTAAAATATCCAAATGGTATTTGGTGAACTGCAACTTATAATACTTTTGATACTACAAGTATATGAAATTTAAATATTGATACAAAAAATGATATTGTTTTAATTAATCCTATAAATGATTTAGATATATCTAAAAATTGAAATTTAATAAATTTAATTTTAAAACATTATAGAAATTATAATTGTTTCAATTTAGATGAAAATAAAGAAAAAATAAATACATTTTTATCAAAAGTGATGTTAAAATAAAAAACTAGGAACCTTCGGTTCCTAGTTTTTTATTTTAAGGTAAATTTTCAAGAAAAATTACCAATTCATATATTTCAAAATTTTCAACCTAACATATTACCAAATACATTATTTGTTCAAACTAAATCTGATTCATTCATTGTTTCATATTGAGGTGCTAATTCTCAGTCTACATATATTTGTTCAGTTTTAGATAAATAAAGTATTTGCATATCTTTAATAAAAGAAATAATTTCCTTCATTTCTCAATACCAATCTATAAAAGTTTCTATATTTTTTGTTATCTTTTTCCAAGTATTTATTTCTAAATATGATTTTGATAAATTCCATTTTACATAAAATACATCTCATCTAAAAAGAAATTCATACTTGTTTTTAGTTTTTTGCGATAATTGAACTAATCTATCCATAAAAGCTGGAGTAATAATCATACGACTTGTTACTTGATCTAAACATTGAACATCATAAAGTTTTTCAAATTCTATACTTTCAAGTTTAACACGATTTTTATTATTACTTTTTTTTACAAAAAAGTAAACAATTCATGAAACAACTAAAAAAGAAATAATTCAAACAGACATATTTTGAGAAAACATACCTATAAAAAATCATACTATTAATCAAATAATAATAGAAATAATAATATTATGTCAAAAATTATCAGCTTTATCAGTTTTTATAAATATATCAGTATTTATATTTATACGAGCACTTGGAAGTCTTGTTTTTAAAAGATAACAATGATTAGTAGTTACTCTTCTTCTATTTTTTCAAGATCATCTAACTTCAGAAGTTTCAAGCTCATAACCTTGAATTGTTGCATATCTTCAATCTTTTTGTAGTGTAAAAGCAATAGAATCTTCTATTTTATCAATTCTTTCATATGAGTTTAGAAAATTAACATTTCTAAGTTCCTTAATATCTCAAAATGCATATTTTTTGTTTCAATTATACTCTAATTTTTCATATATTTGTTTAGAAAGTTTTGATAAGATATTTTCTTTTATAGCTCATTCAATTCTTTTACGAAAAATACCAACAATTATTCCGAAAACTAAGAATCATAATATTGATCAATAGTAAATACCATCAAAAGCAACACTATTTCTATAATTTCAAGTATCACCTATCTCAACTTGAATAACTCATAAAGATGCTATGAAAACAACTCCAAAAAAAGCTATTAAACAAGATGGAAAAAGCCACATATATCTTTTTATACGATTTTTTTCAGCTTCTTCTAAACCTTTTATTACTTCATAATCATCAAAAAATGATTCTAATTTATTTATTTCACTTTCATCATTTAGTCATTTTTTTATAGCATATTCTCTTAATCAATTCATATTTTGTTTTTATTTTATATTTTATTTATTCTATGAAAACATTGCTTTTGCATCCATTTTTTCAACTTTAGCACTAGCATCTGCTTCAAACATTTTATATTCTTCAATTGTCATCATTGATGCAATCATACTTGAAGGAAACATTTCTTTTTTATTATTTAATTCTTTTACTGAAGAGTTGTATGCTCTACGAGCTCATTGTAATCTATCTTCTATTTCTGACCAAGAATTTTGAAGTTCTAAAAAATTTGCACTTGCTTTTAAATCTGGATAATTTTCTGCAACAGCAAAAATAGATTTTAATCCTGCTTGTAATTGATTTTCTTTTTCAAATCTTTCAGATGAAGTTTTATTTGAATTTGACATAAGACTAGCTCTAAGTTCAGTAACTTTAGAGATAACTCATGATTCATGTTGCATATATTGTTTAACAACTTCAACTAAATTTGGTATTAAATTATATCTATTTTGTAAAACTGTATCAATTGATCAAAATGATTCTTTAACATTATTTTTTGAATTAATTATTGAGTTATAAGTAACAATAAAATAAATTAAACAAAATAAAAGTATTCAACCAATTCATAAAAATAAATTTAATCATTCTCATAATAAACCAAAAGTTTGTGTTTCCATAAAATTGTATTAATTAATAAGTAAAAATATTTTAACATAAAAATAATATATTTACAATATTTCATCTATTTTATTTTCTTCAAAAAATTGAAAAGTAATTTAAATAATTTTTTTTCAAAATTTGCAAAAATATAACTTTCAATAATAAAAGATTCTTCGGTATTGTAATCTATAATTGCCACTTTATTAGCATAAATAATCTTTGTTATATTATCTTCAAAAAGATCAAAATTTTTAGGAACAATAACAACTTCTTTATCAAGTTTGTTTCCTTTTAAATTATTTAAATAATCGTTAGTTATAACCATCCTTTCAAGTCTTTTCTCATCTCTTAGTTTTTTGTATTTATCATATTCACTTTTATTTATGCTTGTTTTTGAAACATTGTTTCTTGAGCTATATCTGTAAAAAATATCTCATTTGTTAAGTGTATTTCATATATCTAAAAATATATTTCTAATACCAGTTTTTCAAGATAGGTGCTTAAAAACAGGTTTAGAAAAATTATTTGAAAACAAACTTTCAAGCTCTGGAATATAATCTTCAAAATCCTTTTTTATATTATCTAGATATGAATTAAAAATTTTCGGATTTTCAGCAATAAAATAAATTCTTTTTCAAATTAATACCTTTGAAATAAGTCATTGTTCTAGCATTGAAGGAAGTATTTTATAAAGTTTTGGTCTATTTATACTTAACTCTTTTGATAAATCCATTATTGTTTTTTTCGGATTTGAAATTAGAAAAAGATAGATTTTTGATTCATCTTCATTTAATCAAATTTTCTTTAATATTTGTTCACTCATATATAAATATGTAAAAATATATTACACTTTTAATTATACAATATTTTACTTTAAAATAAAGATAATTATAAATTTTTAAAATAATAAATTACAAAAGCATATAAAATAAAATATATTTTTTGAAATATAGACATGATATAAATATATTTTACTTCTTAAATATAGATATATGTTTGATATGCATTTTCATTCAATCGCCTCAGATTGAAAAAATTCAAATGAAGAAATTGTAAACTATGCTTTTAATAAAAGTTTACAATTTATAGCATTAACAGATCATGATGTTATAAGTTGAGAGGATTTTATAAATGAAGCTGCAGAAAAATGAATAAATTCTTGTTATTCTACTGAAATATCTGCTAGAGATTTAAAAAATAAAAAAAGTCTTCACTTAACTTGTTATTCAAGAAATTTCTGAAAAAATATAAGAGATATTTTAGAAAATACAGTAGAAAAAAAGCAACTTCTTATAATAAAACAAGTTGAAAAATTAAAAAATTCTGGATTTAAAATAGATTTAAATGAATTTCTAAATTATTTTTTATCTATGTGAAAAAAACTAGAAACTTTAAATAGGTATAATATATGACAATATATTTTTCTAACTCCAGAAAATAGAATTTTAGCTCAAAAAATAAGTTGAAAAATAGATATAAATCCTCAAAGTTTTTTTGAAATATTTTTAAAAGAAGTTTGAGAACAATATAGTAAATATTGATTAAAATACTGAATTGACGTACCAGAATATGAACCAAATATTGAAATATGTTGAGTTCTAGCAAGAACAAATAATGCAATTATATCAATTGCTCATCCAAATCTAAGTTTCAAAAAAGAATGATTAGAATATTTTAAAAGCATATATCCATATTATGTTGAAAACTGAATAAATTGAATTGAAATTAATTCAATAGCAAGTAAAGAATGGATAGAAACAATTTATAAATTCAGAGAAAAATATGGGATTATAATAACTGCTTGAAGCGATAATCATAGCATCTGAGAAATAGATAATAAACATTCTGATTTATGAGATTTAAATCCATTATTAAATCAAAATGAAAGATCTTTAATTTTAGAAAATTTTAAAAAAAAACTAGGAAATTAATTTCCTAGTTTTTTATTTATAAACTCAACTATATTTTCCTTAAAAATTTTTTTATCAAATTTCATTGCGTGATTTCTAATGTCATCAGGATTAAAATTTAGTGTTTCAAATTTATCAATAGCAATATTTAGTGAATTAACTGTTTGTTCTTTAAAAAAAACTCAAGTAATTCCATAAACAACTGTTTCTAATGCTCATCATTTTCAGTAAGCTATAACTGGTGTTCAAGAAGCCATTGCTGCAATTGTAACAAGTCAAAAATCTTCTTCAGGTGGAAATAAAAAAGCTTTTGCTTTAGAATGAAGATTATTTATATATTCTAAATTATTTGTAAAAATCCACTCTATATTTGATTTAGATTTTGCTTTTAAGTCTCTGTAAAGTTTATTGTCTGTATTTGTAGCAATCTTTATTTTTTTTCAATTTTCATTAAAAGTATCAACAATTAAATCAAATTTTTTATATGGAATACACCTACCATTATAAAAATAATAATCTTCTTTTACCATTTCAAAAGGTATTTGTTCTATATCTAAACAAGGATGTATAACTTCACTTTCTCTAGAGTAATATTTTTTTATTCTATTTGCTGTATTTTTGCTATTTGCTATAAAATAATCTGGTCTTTTTGAAGCTACAAAATCCCAAATTCTAAGTTTATGAACTATTTTTGGCATAAGCCATTTTCAAATAGGATTAAAAATCCCAAACTCCATCATATTTATATATTCATGATAATGACTCCAAAAATATCTAGTCGGAGTATGACAATAACAAATATGTAGCGTTTCAGGTTTAGTGATAACTCACTTACTCTCTGCACTACTTAAACTTATAACTATATCATAACTACTCAAATCAAAACTTTCAAAAGCTAATGGTCTAAAAATCAGTGCTAATTTATGATATTTATTTAGAAATGGTATTTTTTGAATAAATGAAGTTTTAATATTTCTATTTTTAAAAATAGCATTTTCTTCTCAGAAAAAAATACTAGTAAAAATATCTGCTTTAGGAAATATCTCAAGCATTTGTTCTAAAACTATTTCTGCTCCTCACCAATCTTTTATCCAATCGCAAACTATAGCTATATTTTTTTCTTGTAAATTTTGCATTTTGATTTATTTATTTATACTTTAGTAAATAATAAAACTAATACAAATATATGCAAATATTTTGAATAAAAATAGATAATATCTCTTCCAAAGAATTATTTGAAAAAATAACTAAGTTTGAAATACAAAATATAGTTTTCACACCAAATCCTGAAATACTTTTAAAAACAAAGAAAGATAGCGAATTTAAAAACTTGATAAATAAAGCAACTTACAAGACTTCTGACTGAATATGACTTTATATTGCATATCAAATAATAGATAATAATTACGGAAAAATAATAAATACACTATTTCTTCCCTACTTTTTTTTCAATTTATTTTTCAAAAGAAAATATCTTTACAAAAAATATGGTGAAAGAATTTGTTGAAGTGATTTAACAAAAGATTTAATAAAATACAGTGAAAAGAACAAGATAAAAGTTACAATTATTGATTTATACAATCCATCTGATACAAAAAAAGTAGAGTCTCAAAAAGTGTTTTTTAAACTTTTAAAAGAAAAGTTTAAAAAACTAGATTTTGATTATTTTATTTATGAACCAAGTAAAAAAGAAGAAATTATAGACAAGGTTAAAAATAGTAAGAGCAAGATAATTTTTTCAACTCTTTGAATGAAATGCCAAGAAAAATCAGTTGTTGAAATAATGAAAGAATGTGAAAATATAAAGATATGACTAGCTATATGATCAAGTTTTGATTACTTTATAGGATTTCAAAAAAGAGCACCTAAACTATGGAGAAAATTATGAATAGAATGGCTTTATAGACTAATTACTTGACCTAGAAAAATAGATAGATTAAAAAGACTATACAATGCTATATTTGTATTTATTTTTGAAGTTATCAGAAACAAAAAAAGCTAGAGTTTTCTAGCTTTTTTTAATATTCACAAAGTGAATTAATTTTATATCACTTTAAAATATCTTTTCTATCTATAAAAGTTAAATCTATTAAAAAATTTAGTGAATGAATTTTTCATCACAATTTTTCAACCAATTGACAAGCAGCAAGAGCTGTTCATCAAGTAGCCAATAAATCATCAATTATTGCAACTTTTTGTCATTTTTCAACTGCATCTATATTTAAATCAAAAGTATTTTTTCAATACTCTAATTCATAATCAACAGAAATTGTTTCATATGGTAATTTCCCTTTTTTTCTAACTATTACAAGTGGTATTCACAATTTGTATGCCAATGCTCCTGCAAACAAAAATCATCTTGCATCAAGTCATATAATCAAATCTGCATCACTTATATTTTTAGATATTTGATCTATTACTTCACTAAAAACTTTTGGTTCTTGTAAAAGAGTTGTTATATCTTTGAAATCAATTCACTCTTTTGGAAAATCTTTAACTTCTCTAATATATTTTTTAAAATCCATGGTTTAAAAATTATTGAGGATAAACTAAATTATAATCTTTTAAATTAAGCAAAACTTCATTTAAATATTTTTTAGATATATATCTAGCCATTGGTAAATTCATATCTAAATAATTTCCACAATCCATAGCACTTTGTCCAGGAATATGTCATTCAAACTCTGACATAAAAGTATATAATTCTATAAGTAATGGAACTATATCTTTAGATTCATATTCTCAACTTAATAAAAGATAAAACCCAGTTCTACATCACATTGGTCAAAAATAAATAGTTTTTGAACCATATTCACTATGATTTCTCAAAAAAGTTGCTGCTAAATGTTCGATTGCATGCATTTCTGCAGTATTCATAACTGGTTCACAATTTGGTTTTGTCATCCTTAAGTCAAAAGTAGTTATTGTACTATTTCCAACTTCATCTTTTCTTGAAACATAAACTCAAGGAAACATTCTTGTATGATCTATCATAAAACTTGCTATTTTTTCCATTTTTTTTTATTTATAAATTAAGATATTATTTTTTCTAAAACTTTTATACTATTATTCATTGCAAAATCTAGATTTCACATATGAGCATCTTTTGCATCATTGTCAGCTCAATCTGAAATAGCTTTTATAAATATACATTTTTCTAAACTATCAAATTCACGAGCAACTGAAGCTATGGCAAATGCTTCCATTTCTATAACATCTGCATTATAAATTTTTTTAATTTCTAAAACCTTTTCTGCATCATCAATAAACTGGTCTCAAGTAAGACAATATGCATTTTTTGTAACACTAAATGGTAAGTCTGAAAAATCTAAATTAATAGTATTTTCTATAATTATTTCTTTTTTTGCATAATACAAATGTTCGCCATCAAATGGCAAATACATATCATGTTGAGAAATTTTATTTAGTAGAAAAACATCTCCTATTGAAGCTTTATCTCATAGTAAACTTCATGCAATTCAAATATTTATTAATTTTGATATTTCATAATTTAAAAAAAGATAAGTTGTAGCTATACTTGCTTGTACTTTTCAAATTCAAGCTAAAGCTAAAACCATTTTTTCATTTTCAAATATAGTTATATTTTTTAGTTTTTTTGTTTTATGTAAATCATAAAGAGAAATAATATGTTCTGATTCCTCTTTCATCGCTGTTACAATTGCTATTTTTGACATTAAAAATTAGTTTAATAAGTAATCTATTATTATTATATAATTTTAAAATAAAAAACAAAAAAATTATATTTTTAAAAAAAACATTTGACATAACACAAAAAATACATAAAAATATATATGTAAATTTTAACTAAAAAAAATGAGAAATTTAAAACAAAATTATTTTTTCTTCTTTTGAAACAAATTCTTCTTCAAAGGATGATTTTTTAGTATATAAAATTTAAACAACTTTTTATAAAAACTAAAGACCTTTGAAAAAAGGTCTTTTTTTATAACTTATTTATTTTTTAAAAATATTTTTATGAACCAACCTAGAAAAGATACCCTATCAGTTGTTGATGATAAGAGGATTGAAGAAATTGAAGAAATTATAACTCCAAAAGAATTAGTTGAAAAATTTCCTCTTGATGAAAAAACTGCAGAATTTATAGAATTAAGTAGAATAGCAACTAGTAATATTATTCAATTAAATGATCCAAGATTACTTGTTATAACTTGACCTTGTTCTATTCACAATCCAGATGAAGCTCTAGAATATGCTGAACTTTTAAAATCAATACAAGAAAAAAATCCTCATTTATTTCTTGTTATGAGAACATATTTTGAAAAACCAAGAACAACAGTTGGGTGGAAATGATTATTAAATGACCCATATTTAGATGATAGTTGTGATATAAACTCTGGCTTGGAAATAGCTAGAGATTTGCTTCTAAAAATAAATAAGATGTGAATTCCAACTGCTGTTGAATTTCTTGATACTATAACTCCACAATATATTTGAGATTTAGTAACTTGGTGAGCAATTTGAGCTAGAACAACTGAAAGTCAAGAACATAGAAAACTAGTTTCAGGATTATCTATGCCAGTTTGATTTAAAAATGGTACAACATGAGATTTACAAATTGCTGTTGATGCTATAAAATCAGCTAGATGAAAGCATAGTTTTTTATCAGTAACAAAAGAATGAAGAGTTGCAAAAGTAAAAACATCATGAAATCCTGACTGACATATAATTCTTAGAGGTGGTGCAAATTGAACAAATTATGATTCTGAAAATATAAAAGCAACTACTGAAAAATTAGATAAAGCATGAATAAAAACTGGTATAGTTGTAGATTTTTCTCATGCAAATAGTAGTAAAAATCACAATAATCAACCAATTGTATGTGAAGATATAGCAAGACAAATAGAAGCTTGAAATAAAAGAATTATTTGAGTTATGATTGAATCAAATATAAATGAATGAAATCAACCTTTAAGTGATTCTTTGAAACATTGAGTTAGTATAACTGATGCTTGTGTTAATTGGCAAACAAATGATGAAATGATTGATAGATTAAGTTCTGCTTCTTGAAAAAGAGCTTAAATTTATTACAATAAAAAAATCCCGGAAACATAATGTGAGCTCTCCTAAATTCTCATTATTTTCTCGGGATATTTTTATTGTACTCATACGACATTAAATTCGCATTAAATTGTTTTTATTTTTTTATTTTTTTGGCTTAAAATTAAAGAAAATTTAGATTGACATTTATTTTTTATCTATTTTAATATAAAAAATAACTCTCTAAAATACTCTTCTTCTTTTCTTCTTAAAAACACTTCATCAATTAAATCAAAATCATGAACTAGTTTATTTCTAAGTTTATGAAGCTCCCAAACCTTATTTATATTTCAAATTTCATTAGGTTCTTTTTTTAATATATCTCAAAATGTTCATTCATATCACATTTCTAATAGTATTTTATGATAAAGTTTATCATAGTCTATTATTTTTTCTTTACTTGATATTTTTTTTGAAATTCATTTAAAAAGCTTATTTAAATAAATTTTTCTATTATTTGGTAATTTTTTCTTGATTGAAAATTTTATAACAGTAATAATAGCATATGAAATTATTCATACAAAAAAAATTATTAATAATCAAACATACATATTAATCATATAGATATTTTTAAAAATTTAATTCATTTATTATTTTTGTTTTTAATTCTTCTAAATTTTCCTTATTTGATGCAGAAATAAATATAGGACATAAATTAGAGTATTTTTCTTTTAAATATTCTTTTTTAGTTTTATAAACTATTTTTTCTCAGTTTTCTTCTACTATAAATTCATCATTTCATAAGAAATCTATCTTATTAAAAACATAGATTCTTTTTTGATTTGCTTTTATTGTTTCAAGTATTTCTTCTACTACTTTTATTTTATTTTCAAGTTTTGGATCAGAGCAATCTATAACATGTAAGAGTAAATCTGCTTCTATTGAATCTTCAAGAGTAGATTTAAATGCTTCTATTAATTGAGGTGGAAGTTCCCTTATAAATCAAATTGTATCATTTATAAGAATCTCTTTTGGAGCAATATATTGAAATGTTTTTTCATCATAACTTGCTTCAACAAACATTTTTCAAACACTTGTTCAAAGTGTAGCAAAAAGCTTATCTTCTGCCAATACTCATTTATTTGTTAAACTATTTGTAAGTGTTGATTTTCAGGCATTTGTATAACCAACAACTCAAACTGTTTTAATTCATTTCCTATCTCTTGATTGTCTATGTTGAGCTCTAACTTTTTCAAAATGAGAAAGTTCTTCTTTTATATTTAAAACTCTTCTTTGAAGATGTCTTTTCATTATTTCAGTATTTGACTCTCAACTACCTTTTCAAGCTTGTTTTCAAAGTTCCATTCACATATCAAAAATACGAGGTCACATATGTTTTATTGCTGCTAATTCTATTTGAATCTTTGATTCTTTAGTTTTAGCATTTTTTTCAAATATTTTTAAGATAAGATCAACTCTATCCCAAGCTTTTGCTCAAATTGGTTTAAGTTTTTCATTTATAGCATAGATTTGTTTTGGCTTTAAAATATTTCATAAGATCAAAATATTTGCTTCCTCTCTTTGCATTTCTTCAATTATTTGATCAAGTCTTCATTCTCAAATAAAAGTATTGTAATCTGGAACACTTTTATTTTGAATATGCTTAACGATAACAACTCAGCCGTATGTATTTACAAGATTTTCAAGTTCTCTCATCCTATCCTCCATGTTGTGTCTTATTTCTATATCTTCTGGAAGAATATCAGCCAAAAAAACTCTAAGTTCTCAACCTAGATATTCTATATTTTCTTGAAATTGTTCTAATTCTCTATTTGAAACTTGTCTACTCATATATTTTTTATAATTTTATTTATTGTATTCTATATTTTTTCTTAATTTTATCAAATACTTAAAGAAAAAAGCCATCCTGAAAATCAGGATGACTTAATCATTTTAAAGAAAGAAAAGATTAATCCCATAATAAAGTAAAATATGGAAAACTTTTTTTTCTCTTTTATACAAAAACAAGTTGGAATAATTAATAGATTGTTTTGTTTTAATAAAGAAATTTCAACTCTATTTTCAAAATCAAACTCTTGTTTTTCTTTTTTAGCAAAAGCTGCTTCAATATTAAAAGTATCCCTTTCATATTTCATAAGCCAAATTTTTCGGCTAGTTTTAGTATATCCTTTTCCACTCATAGGAATAGGCTTATTCATAATTAACCTCCTCCTTTTAGGAAAAAAATTGAAAAAGTAATATAAATATAAATAAAATATTATATAAGTCAATTAAATATTTCTGAATCCTATATTAATTTTAATAAATGAGAATAATTCTCATAATAATAAAATTTACTTTACAAAGTATAGAAACTTATTAAAATACTTTCATAAATAATTTTTATAAATTATTTTATTAATAATAACTAATATTTAAAAATGACTAATATAGATTATGATTTAATTATAGTTTGAGCTGGTTCAGCTTGATACCCTGCTTGAATGTATGCTAGTAGATATAAGATAAAAAACTTAATTATTTGAGCACAACCTGGTTGAGCTTTGGCAACTTCTCATAGAGTTGAAAATTGGCCATGAACTATTTCTGCACCAGGAAAAGAAATAATGGATTCTTTCAAAGAACACTCTTTAAGTTCAGGAAGTGAAATACTAAGCGAATTTGTTAGTGAAGTAACTAAACACAAAGATAATTTCCATATAAAAACAATTTCTTGAAAAGAATTTAAATCAAAATATGTAATTATCGCAACTTGAAATAATCATAGACATCTTTGAGCAAAAGGTGAAAAAGAATTTTTATGAAAATGAGTAAGTTATTGTGCTACTTGTGATTGACTGTTTTTTAGAAATAGAGAAGTTATTATTGTTTGAGGATGAAATACTGCAATAACTGAAGCTCTTTATTTGTCAGATATTTGTAAAAAAGTGTATATTGTTCATAGAAAAGATACTTTTAGAGCTGAAACTTCATGGGTAGATAAAGCAATGAGTAAAGAAAATATTGAAATGGTATTAAATGAAGAAGTTGAAGAGATAGTTTGAGACGCTCTTGGTATGACTTGAATAAAATTAAAATCAGGTAAAGAATTAAAAGCAGATGGTATATTTGTAGCTGTTGGAACACTACCAAATACTTCAATTGTTGATAATTTATGATTAGAAAAAGATAGTGAATGATGTTTAGTAGTTGATGCAAGACAAGAAACTAGTGTAAAATGACTTTATGCTGCTTGAGATGTAACTACAAATTCAAATAAATTTAAACAAACTATTATGAGTGCTGCAGAAGGTTGTCTTGCAGCAAATAGTGTACATGAAGATAATTTAAGATAATAAAAAACTGCCTTTGGCAGTTTTTTTTATTATCTAGAAATCCCAACTTCATTTCATAGCACTTGATTGTGCATAATTTGTAACTGTAGATTCAAAGAAATTTCATTTTTCACCATTATTATCTTGTAATCTATCAAGATGTTTATATGGATTTTTTATTACATCTGGATAAAGTGGTTTTATACCTAACATATTTAATCTTTCATTAGCTAGCCATTTTGTATAGTTTTCTATATTTTCATGACCCATACCTATAATTTTTTCTCAAAGAATATGTTTAGACCATTTTACTTCTTGTTTAACTGCTGTATCCATCATTTCAAGTATAAGTTTTTCACTATACATTTCAGGAAATTCTTTTTTGATTTCTTTAATTAAATTAGCAAAAATAGTAACATGAGTTAATTCATCTCTTCTAATATAATTTATCATTCTATCTGTCGCAACCATTTTTCATGCATCAGCAAGAGTATCAAAAAATGCAAATCAGTTATAGAAATAAATACTTTCAAGTAAAAAATTTCAAATTATTCAAGCAAAGAAATTTTCATCATTTGGATTATCAATAAATTTTTGATAAATACCTCCGATAAATTCATTTCTTTCAAGTAAATGCTTATCATTTCTCCAAAAATAGTATATTTCTTCTCTATCCTTAGAATCAACAACTGTTTCTAAAATAGTAGCATAAGATTGAGAGTGAATTGCTTCTTGATAAGTTTGTATAGAAAGTATAAGATTAACTTCAGGAGCAGTTACATATTCAGAAAAATTTGGCAAATTCATAGTTTGTATACTATCCAAGAATATCAAAAAAGATAATATTCATTTATATGCTCTAGCTTCATCAGCAGTTAATTCTTTTTTAAATTGATTAGCATCTTCTCAAAGTCATTTTACTTTTTCTGGAAGCCAAAAATTTCAAACCATAACTTGATATAAACTTTTTGCCCAATTATACTTAACTGCATTTAATTGAAATAAACCAGTTGTATTTCATTTTATTATTGTTCTATCTGCAACATCATCATTTCATTTTGGATTAAAAATTGGATTTGCTTTCAGTTGTTGTTCTGTCATTTTAAAACTTTTGTTAAAAATATACTTAAAAAGTAATTTAATGATTTTAAATTAAAAATCATTTTATTTTTTAAAATTATGTTAATTTCTTGTTAAAAATTAATTAAAATGTTTTTTTATTTATAAATTCAATAAAATCTCTAGAATTTTCAAAATTTAAATGAACTGAAGCATATCTGATATATGCAACTTCATCGAGTAAAAATAAAGAATCTAAAACATTTTTTCAAATTTCTTTTGATGTTATTTCATTTCTATTTCACCATTTAAATTCCATCTTTCTTATTAAGTCATTTATTTGATTTATACTTATATTTCTTTTATTAACAGCCTTTAAAATACTGTCTTCCAATTTATCTCTATCATACCTTTGCTTTCTGTTTCAAGATTTTTCAACTATCAAATCAGTAGTTTCAATTTTTTCAAAAGTAGTAAATCTATTATGACAATTTTCACACTCTCTTCTTCTTCTTATTGCTTTTCAATCTTCAGAAGTTCTTGAATCAGTTACTCTGGTATTATCATGTCAGCAATTTATACAATACATATTTTCTAAAATTACAATATATTGAGTTTTATATAAAACAATTATACTAAATATAGTAATATTGCAATATAAAAAACTATAAAATTTATAGTTTTTTATATTAATTTTTCTCACTTTCTAAGCTTTTCTCTATAAAACAAAATACTTTTATCTAATTCCTCTAATTTTAATAATATTGCTTTTTCTTCCTCTTTTATTTCTATTATATTATTTATTCAACCATCTTTTAAAACTATTCTTTTATTTCAAGACAATGCTAATATAGGGTCATGAGTTGCTATCAAAACTATTTTATCTTCTCTAAGTAATAAACTAAGTGCTTTTTTTCTATCAACTCATGCATTTTCAATCTCATCAATTAAAACTATGGGAGATTTACTTAAAATAGCAATATCTGCAATCATTAATGCTCTTGACTGTCATCAACTGAGAGATGTAATAAATGTTTTTCAATCAAAAGATTCTCAAGATAATTTATTTGCTTCTTCTATTATTTTTTTTACAGTATTTTCAACATCAGAAATATTTCTACTTTCTGCATGTAATACTAAAAAATCCTCTACTGTTAAATCCATAATAAAATTCATATTTTGAGTTAATTGTGCAACTAACTTAAAATCACTAGAATATCTAAGTTCTTTTGGTGGAAGTATTCCATTTACAAATATAGTTCTATCTGTTGGTGTATCTTTGCAGGCCATCCATTCTATATCTGCAAGTAATCTAGATTTTCAAGATCAAGTAGGTCAAACAATTGATATTACCTCTCACCTTTTAATTGTTAAAGATGAAAAATTTTCATTTATTCAGTTTTTGTTTTTTCACGATTTTATAGTAATTTCATGTATATCCAATAGTAAATTATTACTATTTTGCTTAATTAGGTTTATATAAAATTCATAAAAACTACTTGATAATATTTGCTTAGTTGTAGCTTTTTCTATATAAAAATTATCAGAAAAGCTATTAAAAAAATCTTTTAAACTTAATTCATCTTTTTCTAAATAATCAATTCAATTTGTATCTAAATATTCTTTTAATTTAGGAATTGAAGACAACAAAAATCATAATTTTTTATCTAAAAATTCTAAATAATTTATCATAATATATTGTTAATCATCTAAATTTACTTTTTTTACATTTCACATTTGAAATCTTTTTCATATACGAGTTTCTCCTAAACAATAAGAACAAACTGCTGTTGGCATAGAAAATCTAAGACTCATTCATTCTAGTGTTTCATACATTTCCTTATTTTCCATCAATAAGTTTGATAATTCATAGGCTCATTGTCAATTTAATCAATTTACATTCATTACTATTGATTTTGGGTTTACAGTTTTTATTCTAGAAACAAAAACCTCTCTTTCTGCTTGTGAAACTATATCTCACTTAGTAACTATAACTATATCCGCTAATTTTAACATTGGTCCTATCTTTTTTGGAGTATTTATTCAGCTTAAATTATCAATAACACAAACTGCTTTTATTT
Source organism: uncultured Candidatus Peribacteria bacterium (assembly GCA_964415565.1). GTDB lineage: Bacteria > Patescibacteriota > Gracilibacteria > BD1-5 > UBA6164 > JABWCI01. The sequence goes on along the minus strand of CAYQAV010000131.1, from coordinate 16,752 downwards.
CCTTTATATAAGGACTACATCTGTTGCAAAGTCATGCGCTTTCAGTTATAAGTACTTCTAAATCTTGTTTTTTTCACCAATTAAATATCTCTTCTATATTACTAACAAAAAAATGATCTGGACAAATATTTGCAGATAATGCTTTTTTTACAGGAATACCTAATTCTCCATATAATTTATCATCATCAGTCATAAGACAATCCATTTTTACAACTCAAACTTTAATTCATTTTTGCAAAAAATTTTTAATTACCTTAATTATAACTGAAGTTTTTCAAGAAGAAGGTGGTCATGAAAAAGTTATTAAATTTAATTTTTTTTCTATCATATATTTTTATTTAAAAACCACAACTACTATTTCATGAAATTTTATTTTCAATTTCTATTGCTCTAGGGTGTAAAATAAAGTTTTCTAAATTTGTATGTCTCATTAAATCCTCTTCTAGTTTTTGTAAATTAGCATACAAAGCTTGATAACTTCTACATGCTCCATCTGGCAAAGTATAATTTGATGTTAATTTTTTTAACTCTAAAAGCATATCTCCATAATTATCATGTTCTGATTCCATTTGTCTTATAGGATTTTTTATACTTCCACAATGTAATGGTTTTAATTCAGTATTATTATCAAAATTATTTTGTAACTCATTTAACATTGGATGTAAAATTTGTCATTCCTTATCAAAATGCATTTCTAAAACAGGAACTAATCCCTCTACTATATCTCTAATTTCATATAATTCTTTATGTGATTCTCAGTGAACCATTGCAACTTTCTTAGCAAGAACTTCTGTTGGATACAAAAGCTCTCTAATTGGTAAATGAAAAGTATTTTTAATATACTCTGCTATTTCAGGTAATGTTTTTGATGATAAATCTATATCTTCAGAATTATTAAAATCAACAAGCTTAGATAACTCAGATAAAACTAAATCTAAATCAAAATTATCTCTTTTTGATGATTCCTCTAAAGTAATATTTCATTTACAACAAAATTCTATTCAATATTTCAAAAAAACACTTACTGTAATTGGATATTTTGATGCAACTTCTCATATAATATCTGTTTTATTTATTTTCATTTATTTGTAAATTAATTATTAAAATAACTAAAATATTACTTTTATAAAAGTAATATTTTAGTTTCTAATTCATACATTTTTTATATATTTATTTGAGATTTCGCTAAATTTTTCTAGCTCATTTTGGTTAAAACTTTCTCAATTAAAATTTTGATTTAAAGTATTTCCTGACCTATAATTTTGTAAGTAATAATTCTTTGCTCCAGAAATATATTTTGATATATTTTCTATTATTTCTTCATTATGAATTCACTTAATAACTGTAGTTCTAAATTCATAATCTATAGTTGAATTTAAAAGTATATTTATAGTTTCTAAATATATCTTTTCTTCTAATTTAATTCATGCTATATAAGAAAAATTTCATATCTCATATTTTATATCCATTGCAACATAATCAAGCAAATCTTCATCTAAAAGTTCTTTAATTATAAATGGATCTCTTCAATTTGTATCAAGCTTAACTTTATATCAAAGTGATTTAACTTTTCTACAAAACTCTTTTAAATCAGTTTGCATAGTAGGCTCTCAGCCACAAATTGAAACTCAAGTAAGATTTCATTTTCTTTTTTCCAAAAAATTAAAAAATGCTTTTTCCATTATTAAATTTTTTAAAACATTTTTCAGTTTTTCTGGTAATACGAACTCACTATTATGACAATACTCACACCTAAAATTACAACCAGGAGTAAAAACTATGGTAGAAATTTCTCATGGAAACTCTATCAAAGAAAATTTATTTATTGCAGATATTTGCATATTTTTATTTTAAAGGAACAAATTCATCCCAACCATACATATCAGGATACTCTTTCCACGGTCATTCACAAAGTTCATATTTAGAACAAGACTTACATTCTTCTCTTTTTGTTTTTCATTCATTCCATCTATATTCTGCATAACTTTCAGTTCTCATTTCTGCATCATTTATAGAAGTTTCTGGCATTATATTTTCTGAAATTGCATATTCATATCATTGCATTAAACAATAAGGAATTGCTTCAGTATAAGCAGGAATTCAAGCATTTTTTGCTAAATCAAGTGCTTTATGAACATATGGTATAACAATAGATTTTTTAGGAACAACACTTTCTTTATTTTTATCTGCACTTCATAATATATGAACAAATGCAAATTGAAATTGATTTACTTTTAAATCTATAAGTAACTTAGCAAGTAATGGAATTTCTTTATAATTATCATTTGTAATTACAGAATTAATAATAACCAAACATTTTAGTTTTCTTAAATTAATTAATCATCTTACAACCCTATCCCAAGCTCAAGGTGTTCAAACTTGCTTATCATGAGTTTCTTTTTTAAATCAATGAATTGAAGGACTAAATTCTGTTACTCATGCATTAAGTAATTTTTTTATATATTCTATATCATCAAAATTTGTTCAATTAGATTGAATTTGAATTTGTATAAATCATAATTCTTTAGAATATGAAACAGCTTCAACTAAATTTGGATGAACAGTTGGTTCTCATCAAGTGAAAACTACAGATCTAGCTCATAAATTATATTCATTTAATATAATTGATTTTATTTCATCTAAAGTTCTAGGTTTATATTTGTATCTTTTATCTCACTGAACACAAAAAGTACAATGATTATTACAAGCAAATCAAACTTTAATATCGGCTCTCTTCATAAATATTTATATTAAATATATAATTTAAATTATTATAATTAACAATACTTATTTATGAAATCTAAATTTTGATTTGTCTCTTTAAAATAATTTCTAGAATAAAATTCACTCTTTTTTCAAATATTAAAACTTGTAACTGGCCTATGGTATCACATAACTCTAGTATAGATTTCACATCTAGTTCTTTCAACTTCCATACCTTCTTTATTTATAAATACTGCTGACATAATATTATTTGGTTAATTAATTATAATATAACCCCTACTTAAATTGCTTATTTATTTAATAAATTAGTAAATTAAATGGTGGATTTTTAATTTTTAAACATCTTCATTTTCAATTTTTTTCATTTTTTCACTATCATCTGTATATATTTCCCTAGTTTTTATATCAAATTTTTTTCAATTATATCATACTTCAGCATCACATTTAGGACAAAAATCATGTTCTCAATTTACATATCAATGTTTAGGACAAATAGAAAAAGTTGGAGAAATAGTTATATATGGCAAACTATAATTTGTTAACACATTTCTAACAAAGTTCTTACAAGATTTACTATCTGTTAATCTTTCTCACATATATAAATGTAATACAGTTCCTCATGTATATTTACATTGAAGTTCATTTTGTTCATCAAGTGCTTCAAATGGATCAGATGTAAATCAAACTGGTAATTGAGAAGAATTTGTATAATAAGGAGCTTCTTCAGTCCCTGCTTGAATTATATTTGGTAATTGTTTCTTATCTTCTTTTGCAAATCTATATGTTGTTCATTCTGCTGGAGTTGCTTCTAGATTATACATATTTCAAGTTTCTTCTTGATATTCTTTTAGTTTTTCTCTCATCAAATCAATTACTTCCATAGTGAATTCTTTTCACCAATCACTTGAAATATCTTCTTTTCAAGATGTAAAATTTAAAATTGCTTCATTCATACCATTTAAACCAATAGTTGAAAAATGATTTCTAAAACTTCTTAAATATCTATAAGTATAAGGATAAAGTCATTGTTCTAGCCATTTTGTAATTGTTTTTCTTTTTAGTTCAAGAGATATTTTTGCTTGTTCCATAAGATAAACTACTTGATTTTTAAATGCTTCTCTATCTCAAGCCGAGTTATATCATATACGAGCCATATTTAAAGTAACAACTCATATACTTCAAGTCATTTCCGCACTTCAAAATAATCAACCTCATCTTTTTTCTAATTGAGTTAAATCAAGTTGTAATCTACAACACATTGATCTAACTGCACCTGGTTTATATGCATCTGGATTTTCAATTTTTTCTATAGTTCAATCTGGTTTTTTAACTCTTTTATATTGTGACCCTACAAAATTTTGAAAATATGGTAATCAATATTTAGCTGTCATTTCAAACAATAAATCTATATCAGGATCTTCCCAAGGAAAATCTGGAGTGATATTATAAGTTGGGATTGGAAAAGTAAAAACTCTACCATTTCTATCTCATTTAATATAAACTTCAATTAAAGCTCTATTTATAATTTTCATTTCCTCTTCTAATTCTCAATATTTTTTCTTATAATATCCTTTTTCAATTCAACCTAAGAATAATGCCTTTTCTTTTAAATCTTCTGGACAAGTCCAATCAAGAGTTATATTTGTAAACGGAGATTGTGTTCACCATCTACTTGGTACATTTAAACCAAAAATAAAGTTTTGCATTTGTTGATAAACATATTTATATGTTTTATTATAAATATAGTCTTTTTTTTCTTTTTCATCTTTAAATGAAGCATTTACTTCATTTAATTCTTTTTCTATTTCTTCTTTGTATTTATGAATAAATGGTGAAAGATAAGTATCAAAACTTGAAAATGCTTGTGCTCAAGCCCATTCATTTTGAAGAGTTCATAAGAAATTTATCATTTGATTAACTGCTGCTTGCAGATTTCTTGCAGGTGAAGAATCAACTCTCTTATCACTACCATTAAATCATTCTTCAAGTAATGCCCTTAAACTCCAACCAGCACAATAACCTGAAAACATATCTAAATCATGAATATGAAAATCTGCACTTCTATGTAAGTTTCAAATTTCAGCTGGATATATATGAGATAACCAATAATTTGCAGTTACTTTTCAAGAAATGTTTAAAATCATACCTCAAAGTGAATAACCAGAATTTGCATTTGCATTTATTCTCCAATCTGATTTTTCTAAATATTCTTCCATAGATTTACCTACTTCTATAACTACATTTTTATCAGTTCTAGATTCATTTCTTTTTTGTCTATAAAGTATAAAACTTTTAGCTACACTATCATGTCATTCCTTAATTAATACTTCTTCTATCTCATCCTGAATTTGCTCAACAGTTGGTATGTTTTTTCAAACCTTTTTTTCAACTAAACTAATTATTGTATTAGTAATAGAAATAACTTGAGTAAAATCATCTCAACCAACTGATTTTATTGCTTTTATTATAGCATCTTCAATCTTTTTTTGTTCAAAAGTTGTTATTGCTCAATTTCTTTTTTTAACTTTATATATAGACATATTAAAATAAATTTAGAAAAACAAAAACTACATATTGTATATAGTTAATTTAACTATATACAATATGTAGTTTTTTAAAAGAATTTTTATATATTTTGAATTGACTATTTTTATATTTATATCATATACTTTACAACATATAGTATTAATTAATTCAAAATGCTATTTTTATTGATTCTATATTTGGATTTGTTCAATTTTCAGATGGTTTGTTAGAATTTAATTTATCAACTAAATTTTGAATTGGTGAATTTAAAATTATTTCTACTATTTTTTTATATTCATTCTCTAATATTAAAATATCTTCTATAGAAATTTTTCATCATCATAATAAAAATTCTCTCTGTGATAATACATAAAAAGTATTTCACAAATAATCCTCTAATCTACTTCATGAAGATAAATCAAATTGATAGATTTGTTGTATTTTTTCTTTTAATTCTATAGATTTTTCCATAATATATATATTTAAAAATAAAAATAAAATATCTATTTTTATTATCAACTACAACTTACACATTCTTTTACTTCAAGACTCATAGATCTAACATAATAAACTGTTTTAATTCATTCTCTATGTGCTTTAAAATAGTATTCATAAAGCTCTTTTGGAGAAACATTTGCAGGGTTTATCATCCATTCAAATGAGATTGATTGATCTATCCATTTATATATAACTGAAACCATATCAATTACATCATTCATATTCATATTTACATATTCTTTGTAATACCAAAAATTTTCTTCATCTAAGTTTGGTGCCACATTTACACTTGGTGCAATTGCATTTGTTTCAACAAAATATTTTTTATAAATAGGTAAAATTGAAGCTGTTGTACCAACTACTAAAGCAGTAGAAGTATTTGGTGCTGGAGCTAAGTGATAAGCAAATCTTACTCAAGTTTTTTTAATATTTTCTATTAATTCTAACCAGTCAGCACTCATTTTTGAATTATTTCTAAACCAATTAGCATCTTTTTGAAATAATATTCATTTAGACCATTCACTTCATTTATAAACTTCATAAGTTCCTCTTTCTGTTGCTAATTCATTTGAAGATTTAAGAGTTTGATATGCATATTTTTCAAATAATTCATCAACAACTGTTCTTGCTTCTTTACTATCGTATGCCAATTTATTTACAGCTAAATATTCAGCAAGTCATAAAAATCCAAGTCAAACAGATCTATATTTTTTTGCAGTTTTTTCAGCTTCTTTTATAGGATAGAAATTTAAATCAATTACATTATCAAGTAATCTCATAGCAACTGGAAGTACTTTTTTGATATCGTCAGGAGTATTAACTTTTGCAACATTTATTGATGCTAGGTTACAAACTACGCTATCTCCTGGCTCGTATTTTATAATTATTTTTCCATCTTCAATTGTTTCTTCTATAAATTTAGAAGGACTTGTATTTTGACATATTTCAACACAAAGTTGAGTTGAATATATATTTCAAGCATGTTTATTTGGATTTGCTTTATTTACTGTATCTCTAAAAAATGCATAAGGCATACCAGTTTCAACAGTTGCTTTTAAAAATTTTTTAAACAAATCTCTTGCAGAAATAACTTCTTTTAATTCTAATTTTTCATTTTTTTCACACTCAGAATAAAAAACTTCAAATTCAGCTCAAAAGTGATCTTGTAATTTTTTACCTGTAAAATCAGTTACTTCTTTTGGATCAAAAAGTGTCCAATTTTCATCATTTGCTACTCTTTCCATAAATAAATCTGGAAATGAAACCGCTGGAAATACATCAAAACTTTTATTTCTTATATCTCAAGTTTCAGTTTGAATATCAAGAAAACTATATATATCTCTATGAAAAACATCTAAAGTTACACTTATTGCTCAAGCTCTAGCTCACAATTGATTTACTGCAACTGCAGTATCATTTATAACTTTAATCCAAGGATTAACTCAACCTGCAGCACCTTTTACTCATCTAATATTTGCCCCTCTACTTCTAATATTTCAAAGATAAACTCAAATTCATCCTCAAAATTTAGAAACTTGTGCCATATTTTCAATAGAATGATAAATTGCTCTTAAATCATCTTCAACATTAAATTTAAAACAACTAGATAATTGATGAAAATTTGTTCTAGCATTTAATAGAGTTGGAGTTGGTAGAGAAATTTTACCAGTAGCACAATAATCATATATCTTTTTTGCAATTTTTAATCTATTTTCCTTTGGTTCAGGCATAGCTAAAAATAGAGCAATACTCATATACATTTCTTGAGGTAATTCTTTTATTTTCTTATTTGGATTTAAAAGATATCTTTTTTTATACATCAAAATAGTTGTATAATTGTATTCAAAATCATAATCTTTTTTCAAGTATTTACCTGCTTCTAAAATATCTTCTTTTGTATAATAATTATAGAAATTTTTAGAATATAATCATAATTTTACATATTCATCAAATAATTCAGCATAATGTTTTGCTTCATATATTTTTTTGATATCCATTTTTCTATTGTTTGAAGCTTCTTTATACAAATCAATTAAAGCCAATCTTCAAGCAATAAATTGCCAAGAAGTATTTTCAATAGAAATCAAATCTATAGCTGATTTAATAAGCATCTTAGTTATATCGTTTGTTTTCATTCATTCAACGATATATTTTCTAAAACTATCACTTATTTCTTCAAATCTACATTTTCTAGCTAATCAATAACTTACGATTTTATAAGTTTTTTCTATTTTATCCATATCAAAACTTTCTTTTTTTCAAGTAGTTTTAATAATTTTAAATGTATTTTCAGATAATTTTTTTTCTACTTTTTCTTTTGCTTTTTCTCTTGCTTCGGCTCTTTTACTTCTGTAGATAATAAAATGTTTCATTACTTGAAAATATCAAGATTCCATTAATTCTCTTTCTACTTGGTCTTGAATCATTTCAACAGTTATAAACTGAGATTTATCAAATTTTTCTAATTTTAACTCTAATGCTTGAATTACATTATCAGTTATAAAATCTACAAAATCTAGGTTTTTTTCTCATACACTTTCGGCTGCTTTTTCTATAACTCTCTCTATTCTACTTCTATCGAAGTGTAACAAATCTCAATCTCTTGTTTTAATAACTTTAATACCCATATCAAACATATAAAAAAATAAAGTGTCTTAGAGAAATTTAACTATTTTTCTAATTTTTGCTAACAATTTTAGAACAACCTTGTTAAAACTTTTTTACACAATGTTAAAAACAATAATTAATACTCTATTAATAGTCATTTTTTTATTTTTAATATTTAACAAAACAATAAAAATAAAAATAAGCAATATTGTATTTTTATATCACATAATATTTTTATAAAATAAAAAGCTTTTAGTCTATACTAAAGGCTTTTTATTTTATTCTGGTCAATTTAATTGTATTATGTTACTCTCTTGTTCTTCACCTGTTATTTTAATAACATCTTTTTCAATTAGATTAAATTTTTTATATGCATTATTATAATGATTTATACTTGTTCACAAACTATTTCATAGCTTTTCTAAGTACTCTTCATAAGCATCAAGATGCTTAGATAATTTCTCAACATGTTTCTTAATATCTTGTGCTTTTTCTTCTATTTGTAGAGCTCTAAGTCATTGCATAACTGTTTGTAAATATGCATAAAAACTAGTTGGACTTACTATAATTACTTTTTTTTCTTTAAAAGCATATTCTATTAAATCAACGGTATTTGATTTCAAAGTTCAGATTTTATTTACAAGTAAATCATAATAAATTCATTCACTTGGAATAAACATAAAAGCAAAATCCATAGTCCCCTCACTAGGTCTTATATATTTACTTGTTTCATCGATTCTTTTCTTTAAATCATTTTTGAAATCTTTTATATAGATTTCTTTTTGCACTAGATTATCTTCACTTAATACCCTATTATAATTTTCAAGCGAAAATTTAGAATCTATAGGAATAATCTTTTCTTTTACGAATATAACTCAATCTACTATTTCACCATTTGCAAAGCTATATTGCAACTCAAAATTATCTGGAGGAAGTATATTTTTTAAAACATTTTCTAAAAAATATTCTCACAAAATACCTCTTTGTTTTGGATTTTTAAGTATAGATTCAAGTCATTCTAATTGACTTCAAATATCTTTTATTTGTTTATTTGTTTCTTCTAAACTTGATAATTTTTTTGTTATTTCCTCTATTTTTTGTGATGCCTCTTTTGAAATACTAGTATTTATTTCTCACTGTCTCATAGTATTTCTATTTGATTCTGACAATTTAAAATCAAGACTTTTGTTAAGTGCTAGAATTTGATCTTGAAGTAATCTAAAACTATCATTTGAATTAGATTTGTTTCACAATTTAGAAAAAAGATAAAAAATCACTGCAAGCAATACAAAAACAACGAGTATTAAAACTACTTCTAAATTCATAATTTTCTTTTAAAAAATATTTTAAAGAAAATCTAAAAAACTACTTCGTAGATATAAAAATCAAGATTTTTTAGGTAATTTTTTTGAAAAAATTTTTACTTATGCCTTTGTAAAGAGAAAAATTTTTGATAAGAAATTAACAAAAAAGATTATTTTTTATCAGATGTTAGTTTTTTAGATTTTTATTAACTCAAACTTTTAATAACATATGGAATTATATCTTTTGTTTCATTTATTCCTTCTGGTAGATTAAAGAGTATATTATCTATATCTTTTGGATTATATCACATAGCGGTAAGAGTTGATTTAATAGAGCTATGAAGTGATGAATCTATATTGTTTGCTTTTAATACATTTTCAGTTTTTCTGAAATCTATAGCAAATTCTTTATCTTTTAATTCTAGAATTATTTTTTCAGCCATTTTTTTACCTACTCATTTTATACTTTCTATAGTTTTATTGTCTTCTCATTTTATAGACATAATAAGTCTTTCAATTCAAAGAGATAGTATCTGCATAGCTACTTTTCAACCTATTCAAGAGATTTTTATAAGCTCTCCAAAAACTTTTTTTTCTTCTTTTTCTATAAATCAAAAAAGGTTTTCACTATTTTCTGTTTTATAGTGATAAATAAATAATTCTACTTCTTCTAAAGTAGCAAGTTTTGAATATGTAAGTTCATTTATAAGTACTTCATACCCTACTCAACTATTTGTTAAAATAGTCATATTAGTGAAATCTAAATCAATTATTTTTCAAGTTATATATGAAATCATAGTGTTTTTGTTAAAAATTATCTACATTAGAAACTATTTTATATGTATCTTCCTTAAATTTTAAAATTCTATCTTGTTTTATATTATCTAATAAATTTACAATATTAAGTTTAAATTTTTTACTTCATTTTAAATAACATCATTGACTCTTATAATTAATAAACAAATTTCTTTGAGGATCAATAATTCATAATGGTATTTTTTCATCTATATTAATTATTTCTTTATTAAAATAATCAATAATTCTATTATGAATTTCAACAACATAATTTTTTTTAAAGTCTTCTGGTGAAAAATATTCTCAATGAATAATTCTATGTCTTAATCATTTATCATCTCTTCAAAATAAATCATTATCTAAATCATTTCAAATTATTTTTTTTCTTAATTTGTTAACTTCTTTATTATGTTCAGATTGTTCTTTATTTAATATTTTTCATTTATGTTTTTTAGGCAATAAAGATTCTATAGAACAACATAATAATAAAATTTTTCATGTATATGAAGTTGTATTTATTAAATCATACCAATAGCTAAAAAATTCTTGAGGAATATCTTTATTATAATACATATCTAAAAGTATATCTTGCTTATTTTTTCAAAAATTTAGTCATACAGGCTCGTCATTATATCTATAAAAAAATAATCAAATATCTCATTTTTTTACTAATAAACTTCAATAGTTATAATTTATATATGCTTGTCATATAAAAGAAATTTTTGTAATTATTCTACTAATTTTATCAAAATAATTTTTTAAAACATCTTTATAATTTTCTCATTCTAGCTCACAATTTATTATCCACTTGTTTCAAAATGCTCACTCTCAAAATGAATAATTTTTTTCAGAAAAAGTTATTCATTCAAATTCAAATGATGTTATAGATTTTTGTCATTCAAAATAATGATTTTTTAATAAAGAATCTATTTCTTGTTCAATTATATACTTATTCATACTATTCTCATTTAAGTTCTTTTATTTTTTCTTGCCATAGTGGATAATCAGTTTCTCTAAAAATATATTCAAGTGTAAATATATCTCTTATAACATGTATTGGATAATCTCTATCAAAACCTTCTAATGATACTGTTTCATATGTTATAAATGAAAATAAACAAGAATTTAATTTTTTACTATAAAATATTGAGTCAATTTCGTCTCATTCTTTAAGAAATAAAAATGCAGTATCTTGATATTTTTTACACTCTTGTTTTTTATTAAATAAATCACTTTCTTTTTCTTTTATTATTTCTTCGACTTTATTTTCCAATTCAGTAATTTTCTTATCTTTTTCATCATTCCAATCTATTGAACAACTTGATAAAACAAATGTTAACATTATTAATAAAACAATTATTTTTCTCATATTTACATTATATTAAAAATAAGTATATAACTAGTATATAAATACTTTTCAAAAAAGCAAAAACTATTTTTGATTTATATCTTTTTTTTATTATAATCTCAAGGTTTAATTATAAAATCACACGAAAAATGATAGAAAGCATTATTAAAGCCATATTTGGAGACCCTAGTGAAAAGAAAGTAAAAGAAATTTCTCGCCTTGTAGAAAAAATAAAAGAATTTGAAAAAGCTCAAGAAAAATTCACTTTAGAAGATATACAAAATAAAACTGCAGAGTTTAAAAAATTGTTTGAATGACTAAATTTTAGAGATTTAGAAGATACAAAAAAAATAAAAGAAATATTAAATACTATAAAATGTGAAGCTTTTGCGTTGGTAAAAACTGCTGCAAAACTTATAAATGGTAAAACTTTTGAATTAAAAGATGGTAGAAGTGTAACTTGGAATATGATTCCTTATAATGTTCAACTTATCTGAGGTTTAGCAATTCACGAATGAAATATAAGTGAGATGAAAACTTGAGAATGAAAAACATTAGTTGCTACTCTTCCTGCTTACTTAAATGCACTTACTTGAAATAGTGTTCATATTGTTACTGTAAATGATTACCTAGCTGCTAGAGATAGTGGAGAAATGGGGATCTTATATGGTACACTTTGATTAACAACTTGAGTTGTTGTAAATTCTCAAAATAAATTTGATAAAAAGGCTGCTTATTCTTGTGATATAGTTTATGCTACAAACAATGAATTAGGTTTTGATTATCTTAGAGATAATATGGTTATTTCAAAAGATGAAAAAGCTCAAAGTAAATTATTTTTTGCTATTATAGATGAAGTTGATTCTATCCTTATTGATGAAGCTAGAACTCCACTTATTATTTCTATGCCTGACAATGAACCAACTAGCAAATATATGCAATTTGCTGCACTTATAAAACATTTACAAAATGGTATTCATTACAAGATAGACGAAAAACAAAAAACAGCTACTCTAACTGAAGATTGAATTAAAAAAATAGAAGAATTATTAAGAATAGATAATATATATGTTTCAAATCATTATAATGATATTCATCATGTAGAAAATGCACTTAAAGCTATGGCAGTTTATCATAAAGATAAAGATTATTTAGTTTTAAACTGAGAAGTTCAAATAGTTGATGAACATACAGGTAGGGTTTTAGCAGGTAGAAGATACTCTGAATGACTTCACCAAGCAATAGAAGCAAAAGAAAATGTAGAAATAAAACAAGAAAGTAAAACATTGGCTTCAATAACATTTCAAAATTATTTTAGAATGTATTGGAAATTGGCTGGTATGACTGGTACTGCAGTTACAGAAGCTGAAGAATTTTACAAAGTATACTGACTTGATACACTTGTAATCCCTACAAATAAACCAATAGCTAGAGAAGATAGACCAGATTTACTTTTCAAAAATGAAAAAGGTAAATTTGATTATGTAGTTAGACTTATAAAAGAAATGAATGCAACTGGACAACCAATCCTTGTTGGTACAGTTTCAGTTGAAAAAAGTGAATATCTAAGTGAAAGATTAAAAGCAGAAGGTATAAAACACAATGTTTTAAATGCTAAATATCATGAAAGAGAAGCTGAAATAGTAGCTAATGCTGGTCAAAAATCAGCAATAACAATTGCTACAAATATGGCTTGAAGAGGTACAGATATAAAATTATGAGAATGAGTTGCTGATTTAGGTTGATTAATAATTCTTGGTACTGAAAAACATGAAACAAGAAGAATTGATAACCAATTAAGATGAAGAGCTGGTAGACAATGAGATCCTTGAATTACTCAATTTTTAATTTCACCAAATGATGATATCATGAGAATTTTTGGTTGAGATAAATTATTTTCAGTATTTAATTCACCAATGTTTGCTTCCCTTCCAGATGACGAACCTTTAGCTCAAAGTGGAATGCTTACAAAAAGAGTTACTTGAGTTCAAAAACAAGTAGAATGACATAACTTTGATGTAAGAAAACATATTTTAGAATACGATGATGTTATAAATAAACATAGAAATATAATTTACTCTAGAAGAAATAAAATTCTTGATAGTGAAAATATTCATGAGGATATAAGAAATACGATTGAAAATCAAATTTCTACTCTAGTTACTGCTGAGTTTTCAAAAAATGAAAATATTAGTAAATCATCAAACAATAAAATAATAAAAAAAGTAAATGAATTTTTATGAATTGATGCTCTAAATGACAAGATAGAAATTGATGATATATCTTGAATTTCTAATCCTGAAGAATTATCAAAATATATTTCTAATATAGCTTTTGAAGAATTTGAAAGTTTAAAAAGAGATGCAGCTTCAGAAAATGAATATTTAAATTTAGAAAGAAGGATAGTTTTAAGTTCTATTGATGAACTTTGGATGAGACATATTGATGCAATGAGTAAACTTAGAGAAGAAGTTGCTTTTGAATGATATAGCGGAAAAAATCCTTTAACTGTTTATAAAGAAAAAGCATATTACAAATTTAGAGATTTAATAAACGAAATCGAATATAAAGTTGTAAAAGCTATATTTTCTATCAAAAAAATAGAACAAGTTGAGCAAATAGATTTATCTAAAGAAAATTTTGAATTAAATGAAGTAAATTTAGATGAAACTACTAAAATTAAAGAAAAAATAAATCCATTATTTAATAAAATAAACAATGGAAATATTAAAAAAATTAGAGTATAAAAATGAAAAGAGAAAAAATCTTTTCATTTTTTTGTTTTTTTATTTTTTTTATGTTACAATTTTATTACATTAATATTAATCATAGAAAATATGAAAACAAAAATAAAAAATATTTTTGCAGCAATTAAAGCATGGGATGAAAAAAATACAAGTTTTCACTCAGGTACATATATGTTAATTTTCTTAACTGCTGCTGCTGTTGTTGCAAGTAATTTAAACCAAGCCGCTGCTGGATTATAAAAAAAGTCATTATAAAAAAATGACTTTTTTTTTTGTCAATATATATTTATATGATAATTGTTGATTTTATGATAATATAATATAAATAATTTATAAATAAATAAAAATGGTATCGCCTAAAGAAAATAATGATAATCTAGAAAATGATATATTGTCTGATTTAAGCCAAAACAGTTCTGATATATCAGAAAATGAAAAATTAATTGATAACCAAGATTTGGTATCAATGTTCGATTTACCTGATGAACCAGAAAAAAAAGAAGAGATAAAAAATAAAAAAAGTAATATTTTTGATATAAATATTGCTTCCTTAAAAGATATTTTATTTTTACTTGATGAACAAAATTATGATTTTGTTACTTTTGAGCCAAATGAAAATATGGTAAAAATAGAATTTAGAAAAAATAATGTAATTGTAGATACTAAACATATCAAATATCCTATTTATTCAAATATAGTATTAAAAACTAAATCAATAACTAAATTAAATTTAGAAGATACAAGTAAAAATCAAGAATGAAATTGATGAGTTAGTTTTGATGATAAAAATTTTCAATTAATTAGTAAAGTAGTACCTAGTACTTTTTGAGAAAAATTATTTATAAAATCAAAAATTGTTACAAAGCTAGAACAAAAAAAAGTAAGTAAAAAAATGAGTACTGGTCAAATATTCTCATTTTTACTAATAATTACAGTAATTTGACTTATAGTTTGATGAAGTTTTTTATGATTCGTAGTACTAAATGCAAAAACTGTAGATGATGTAAGATTTTTTGCGGGGTTATGAATAAATCTAAATGAAATAAATGCATTTATTTCTCAATTGATAACAATCATTTTTTCTACAATATTATTATCTGAAACTATTTTTTTAATTATATTTTTGTTTAAATTTTTTCTTACAAAAAAAGAATTTAAAAAGAAAAAAATAAAATTTGCTATATTATCAATTATATTATTAATAATTACATTTTCTACGGCAACTGCATGGATGATAATTGATCAAAAAATAATAAATCTACCAAACTGGCAAGAAATGTCATTTTGAGAAATTCAAATTTATGATAATGCAAAATTAACAAATGAAAATTTTACAAAAGAATCAGCATTATTAAGCGATACAAAAAATCTAATTTGACCTATAGAATTAAAGTTTGATTTAACATATTTAGCACAGGCTGAAATTAAAAACTGAATAACTATTAAAAACTTTTCATGGGATTTTTGAGAAGAAGATAAGCAAGAAACAGTATTACCTAGCTTAATAAAAACATTTGATAAGATCTGACCTACTGATATAAAATTAACTATTAATTGAATTGATTCTCAATGAAAAGAAATTAAAAAAACAGTAGAAACAATGCCATATATAAATATAACTTATGTTGTTAATATAACAGAAAAAAAGTTAAATAGTTGATGAAAACTTGCTACATTTGATGCAAAAAGTCTAGAAGAATTAGGTAAAATAGAATGGTATTTTATGGATAATTTGGAAGAACCTGTATGGAAGTGAAGTGAATATATAGTATGAAAACCTATTTTTGAAGATACAATAGTATGAATGTATATAAAAAAGACTAATTCTACTATAAATGATTCATTTGATAAAATTTTTATTATTAAATGAGAAGATAAAATAAATATAGATTGAGATATCATTTTTAAAAGATGAATAGTTAATGATTTAGAAGCAACTTTAAATGTAACTAATCTAGAGACTGCCGCTTGAGCATGATATATAGAAAAATATATTTGGACTATTTGAGAGCAAATATATACAAAAACATGAGATATTGAAAATAGTGAGAAAGCTAGTGAAGTAAAGCATATATTTGTAAACTATTGAGAACAAACAGTTAAAGTTGAACTGATAAATTCAGCTTGAGAAAATAAAACTTTAACTAAAACAATATTTCTACCAAAAGTATTAAAACTAAGCGATGAAATAAAAATATATGCA
>CAYQAV010000130.1:0-8838 GCA_964415565.1 uncultured Candidatus Peribacteria bacterium | reverse complement strand
TGCATATAAATCATTAAAAAATAACTTGAAATATTTATTTACTTGGTATGATTATCTATGAAAAGTAGATATACCAAATACTACTAATTGACTGGAATGATTATTTTGACATATTAAACATAAAATTAGTCTTCATAGAGGATTAAAAAAAGAGAGAAAAATTACACTAATTTTATCTCTCTTATATGGGAAAATTTAATCATCTCAGCCACACACTTTTTACAATTAAGCCTTTTATAAAATATATTTGACAAATATATATTTTATATAATAATATGCATATTATTTATTTATTTTATCGTAAATTATGAAAAAAAATATAGTTGCTTTATGAATAATTACCGCTTTAAATACAACTACAGTTTGAGCTCAAAATAAAGAATTAAATACGACTTCATTAGATACAAAAGATAGAGTATCACAAGTTGTATGATCAAATAATACTTGAATTAGTTATTTAGAATGGTGTGCTAAAAATCAAGATGAATGTCAAAATTCTAAAATAATCCTTGAAAATGGAAAAAAACAAAATCCTGAAGTTTCATTAAATAATGAATCTGGTTTCAATTTATCTTGAAATTCTAGTACTGTTTGAGGTGTAATAAAAGTAAATTGACAAACAATATATTTATGATTTGAAAATATTTCTTGAACAGATATTTTGTTAAAAGCAGAGTATAAGTATGTTTGAAATGATTTTTGAACATTAATAACTATTAAATCATGAAATGGGCATAAATCTGTTTTTATTACTTGAAAATATAATTGATTAGATTATTCTATAAAATCAACAGCTTGATATTTGGAGAAAGATTATAAATGAGCAAATATATGACAAGCATTTTTATGATTAGAATGAGAAAAAAAATTAGATCAAAATTATTCTATATGAGCTCATCTATCACTTATAAATACTCAATCTAAAGAATTACCTTGAACTAGAATTACAAGTATTAATTCATCAATATCAAATAATAATATTTATACAGTTACTGATACAACTGAAATAACTAGATGGCAAGAATTTGCTTGAGATAAATGAAGAGTAAATGCTTGACTTTTTGGTCAATATATAAGTGATGATTCTAAAGATAAAACAAGATTATGAGTTTCTGGAAATAATTGAACAGATGATTGATATTATGGTAATGTGAATTATAGTCATATAACTTCTGATTGAAAAACTAAAATTTGAACAGAATTAAGTAGTGATGAAAATGTAAGATTTTCTATTGAAAGAATTATATCAAATACTTGAGCAACTATTTCTGCATATATCTCAAAAATTTCAGGTAAAGAAGTTCTTTGAGTTTGATTAAATATACCTCTTGATAATGCTCCTAATAAATTTAAACATTCTAGTCCTTGATTAGATAAAGATGTAACTCATGTAACTTGAGCTAATGAAGCAAGTAGTGTTTTATTTTGAAAAGAAGTTGCAATACAAGAAATTAAATCAAAACAAGTAATAGATGTTGTACCTGCTGAAACAGTACAAAATATAAATTATACTATTTTATGATGAATAGCCACATTTACTTTTACTGCTCGTAGTTGATTTAGATATTATTCAGTTATTTCTTGAAGTGATTCACTTATTTCTTGAAATAGTTTTACTGTTGATGTTTCAGCTCCAGGAGAATATAAAATATGAATTTATGAAGTAAATCCATATGATAATTCTAAATGAATAGTTTCTTACAGAATTATAAATATATTAGATATTAAACCAACACAACCAACAGTAAGTTGAGCAACAACAGTTACGGTGTGAAATGCAATGAACTTAACATTTAGTTCAACAGATCCAGAATGAAATGCAATAACATATAGTGTAATCTGAACAATACCATCATGAACAACTTTTAATTCAAATGGAACATTAACATGAACTACAAATACAACTCAAAGTTGAAGTTTTCAAGTTGTTGCAAATGATTGAAGTTTAAATAGTAATCCAATAACAGTAAATTATAATATTGAGGCTTTACCATTACAAAGTTTAAGTATTACTACTTCATGACCAGTAGTTTCATGAGCAAATAGTGATAATATGGTTGCTGATAACTGACCTTTAACAAATGTAGAAGTATCATTAAGTGTAAATTCTCCATATACTTTATCAAGTTCATCATTAACATTTACTCCAAATGTATGATTACAAACTCAAACTGTAAACGTGTTACATAATGGTAATGTAGTTTGAACTAGAACTATATCAGTTACTTGGCAATAAAAAAATAACCCTTAAGGGTTATTTTTTTATTATTTATATATTCAAGACCAGTTTTTATTACCCCGAATACAAAAATTCTTTTCTGCACATACATTATCTCAAACTATTAAACTACATTTTTCATATTTATGTCAAAAGCAAGAACTTCATGATTTCTCACTTCAATATGGACAACTACTACATCCATATCAACTATATGTTTGTCATATTACTGGTCAACCACTTGAACTAGATGAACTACTACTTCAACCACTTGAACTAGATGAAGTTTTCTTATATATTTTTAAGTTTTTAACATTTATTAATTTTAAATTATA
Source organism: uncultured Candidatus Peribacteria bacterium (assembly GCA_964415565.1). Classification (GTDB taxonomy): domain Bacteria; phylum Patescibacteriota; class Gracilibacteria; order BD1-5; family UBA6164; genus JABWCI01. The sequence goes on along the minus strand of CAYQAV010000130.1, from coordinate 6,285 downwards.
GTTTCAATTAAAATCAATAGTGTTAGTTCATGATTGATTTTTAGATAATATTCAACTTATTTCATTCCAAGAGTCTCATTCAAATTTTATTTTTATATTTTCATTAGAACTTTCAATAGAATTTTTTATAACTGCACCACTATTATCGAATAATCTTATTTTTAACAATTTAGAAGATAAATATTTTTTACTTTTGAAATCATCATAAAAATATACTAGTTCATTTCAGGAACCTATATTTGAAGTATCAAAAACTAATCAAAAATTTCCTCATAAATCAATTCATAATTTTCATTGTCCAGCAGTATTAGTTAACCAATAATAATTATTATTATATCAATCTGTACCATTAAATCATGCACCCGTTGTTGAATTTATTTCATCAACTACTTTTACTAATTCATAATCAACTCCAAAAGGATTTTCATAACATGATCAATCTCAATTATAAAAACTTTTTCAAGTTGTACATTTACATCATCAACTTCAATCATCAGTAAATCAATTTGTAAAATTGCATGTTATCGTATCAGTATCATTTGGAACAATAGTATATCATGCTCAGTATTGTTTACATTCAACTGTTCTAGTTATAGTTTTTGTTCATACATTAAATCATCATAATTTTATTGATTCATTTTTTGTTACAGTATCTAATTCTCATTCATTTGTTACATTTCATCATATAAATCAATCATCATTATATGGAACACACTGATTTGGTAATTTTACAAAACAAGAACTATACTTGTATTGACTTAATCAACTTAATACTCAATTTGAACAAGTTTTTGTTATAGGATTATTACATGTATGTCAATAATCTACATATTTTTTATCATAAGCTAGTATATTATCTCAATTTTTTACTTCTATTCATTCTAAAAAACAACTTTTATTTGTTTCTGCTACTAAAACTTCATCATATATATTATTTTCAATCACATTACTTATATCTTCTTCTGTATTATTTATTTGTGTGTTTGTAGAGGAAAATAAAGGTTGAATTATATTAGTAGTTGGTTCAGTTACTATATCAGAATTATCTAAAATAGGAGTATTATCTGCATCTATTGTTTTTACTTCTAATCATTTTTCTACATCTATTTGTAAATTAGTGCTTGGATTTCAATTTTTAATTAATACACTTCATTCTACAACTATCACTTTTGTATTATAAGTTTGTTTTGCAACTTTAAAAATAGTTCATCTAACAGAAGCAGTTATATCACTTGTATATATATCAAAACTCGATTCTGTTCACAATCTTGTTGCATTTGTCCATATACTTCATGCTTGCAAAAATAATTTTACACTTGATACTAGATTATTTTCTTTTGGAAAATCTAATTTTTCTAAAGTTAATATTGAACCACTTTCTATAATTGAGGTTGAACCATCTGAAAAAAATATTTCTAAATCATCTCATGAATTATTTGTAATTTTATCTCATTCTTTATATATAGTTCAATCAGCAGTTGTTGCTATTAATTTTTTTTCTTCAGGATTATAAGGTAAATTAGATTCTTTATCAATTACATAATCAGCTCAGTTATACTCTCTAATTAATGAATATAATCAATTTTCAGCTGTGTAATCTCAAATAACTTTAGCAACATAATTATCTTTTTCTCAAATAACTCAAGCTATTTCAAAAAAGTTAGTATTTTTTGTTATTCAGTAAGAGTAATATGAATTACTTCTTGGATCAATTGGAGTTATATCAAGATATCTTTTTTCTAGTGCATATTGAGTAAAACTACCATAAACTCAGTAGGTTTCACTATCTACATATGAGTGGTTATAACTTCAATCAATTTTAAAATTATTGTTGTTACCACCTGGCATTACTACCATTTTGTTTTCATTTTTATATTCAGTTAAAGCATTACTAATAGTATTTAGATCTGCAATAACTTTTGCATTATTTGAATTATTTTTAAGATTATTACTTGTAGTTGTAGCTACTATTCACAATATAATTATGATAGAAATACTTATAATTATCTCTACCAATGAAAATGCTTTTTTATTCATTTTTTGTATATTTTAGAAAACAATTTTTTATGTGTATTTATTATATATAAAAGAAAATTAATAGTTATTTATTTTTAAAAAATGCTTTGACAAAATGATAAGTTATTTTTTATTTCATAGTATAGAATAGAAAAAAGTACTTAAATATAATCATAAAAAGTAAAAAAATAAATTTTTACTATCTTAAAAAATAAAAAATTATTTTCAAAATATTTGTTGATTTTCTAAGAATAGTGTATACTATGTATATAGCTTTCCTATATTTTATTTTATAAATATCGGTATATGACAAATGTAGATTTTGAAAATAAAGTTTTAAAAGCATTGGATGCTTTAAATGGTAGATTTGATTGACTAGAGACTAGATTTGATTGACTTGAAACTAAGGTAGATGAAATTGATAAAAAAGTTTATATCTTGGATAAAAAGGTTGATACTTTAGATAAAAAAGTTGAAATGATAGATGATAAAATCGATTCTAGAGTTTATGATCTTGAACAAGCTATAAATAATAATTGAAGATATATAATACAAGCTTTTCAAAAAATAACAGAATTACAAAAATAAAAAAGGATTAATTTAATCCTTTTTTTTGACAAAATACTTTTCATACATATATTTATTTTGATATTTCTTAACAAGGCAATATGAACCTAGCACAACTTGAAACCATTACAACTCTTAATAATTCTATAAAATAGGATGTTTTTTGTTGTATTAAAAAAAGAAATAAACAAAAACTCTTATTTTTAAAATAAGAGTTTTTTATTTTGGAAAAATATTTATGTACTTTTTTAAGCAAAAAAGTCTTTCTACTTTTGTAACCAAAAGGTAGCAAAATAATTAACTGAAAAGATTTTTATCTTTTATCTTACTTTTGTGACCAAAAGTAACCAAAGTCTTTAAGGCTTATGCAGCCTTAAAAATCCGCAATGAGCACAAAACAGATGAGAATTCGCATTGAGTGTTATATTGCAATATTTATTTTTATATTTTCAAAAAAATAAATAAAATAAAACAAAAAAACTTTTAGAAATATCCAAGGGTCTTAGGTGGTGATATAGTTATTACTTGCCGTAAGAGAAAAAACTTAGCAAGCTAGTTCGAAAACCCCTAAAACTTTTAGAGTCTTTTCACAAAAGTACATATAATAATAAAAAAACAAGAATTATAAAATATTTTATTAACTAATTTAAAACTATGATTGATTTATCTACTAAAAGACACTCTTTGTCTCATATAATGGCACAAGCCGTAAAAAGCCTTTATCCTGAAGCAAAAATAGCAACTGGTCCAGATACTGAAGACGGGTTTTATTATGATTTTGATTTTGGATCTATTGAGTTTAGTGAAACAAACTTAAAAGAAGTTGAGAAAAAAATGAAACAAATAATTACTCAAAACCAAGATTTTAAAAGATTTGAAGTAGATTATTCTGTTGCTAGAACTGTTTTATCAAATATGTGAGAAGAATTTAAATCTGAACTTATAGATAGATTTGAAAGTGGTGATTTTAAAAATAAGGAAAAGCTTAGTGATAAAATAAGTTTTTATTTCAATGTTTCAAAATGAAAACCAAGTGATTATTATGAAAAATTATCAAGTTTTTTAAGTGAAAATAATTTGCAAAAATTTGATGAACTAGATTGAGACCAAGTAAAAAATCTTAAATTTATAGACATGTGTACTGGTCCTCATGTAGCAAATACTAGAGAACTTGATGCAAATAGTTTTAAACTTGTTAGAGTTGCTTGAGCTTATTGGTTATGAAATGCTGAAAATGCACAATTAACTAGAATTTATGCTTTTGCATTTAACAATAAAGAAGAATTAGATGTACATCTTCATATGATAGAAGAAGCAAAAAAAAGAGATCATAGAATAATAGGAGCAAAATTGAAATTATTTACTATTTCAGATTTAATCGGTCCAGGTTTACCACTTATGCAACCTGCTTGAATGATTATTAGACAAGAAATAGAAAAATATCTTTGGGAACTTCATCAAAATATGGGGTATGATAGAGTTTGGACTCCACATTTAGCAAAAGAAAGTCTTTATGAAACTTCTGGTCATGCAGGTCATTATTTAGAAGATATGTTCAAGGTTTTTGGTTGAACAAGTAAAGAAACTTTTTTCTTGAAACCTATGAACTGTCCACATCATATGCAACTTTTTGCTGATAATCAATTCTCTTATAGAGATATGCCTGTTAGATATTTTGAACCAGCAACTGTTTATAGAGATGAAAAATCTGGTCAATTATCAGGTTTAACTAGAGTAAGAGCTATTACTCAAGATGATGGTCATCTTTTCTGTAGAGTTTCTCAAATAAAAGAAGAAGTTAAATCAATAACTAACATAATTAAATCTTATTATACAACTCTAGGTATGACTGATGATTATTGGGTTTCATTATCTGTTAGATGAGAAGATAAATCAAAATATATTGGTTGAGATGAAGTTTGGGAATTAGCTGAAGAATCTTTAGAAACTGCAGCAATTGAACAAAAACTTCCATATAAAAGGGTAGAATGAGAAGCTGCATTTTATGGTCCAAAACTAGATTTTATGTTTAAAGATGCAATTGGAAGAGAATGGCAATTAGCAACAATTCAATGTGATTTTAATTTACCAAATAGATTTAATCTAAGTTTTACAAATGAAAATAATGAACAAGAAAGACCAGTTGTAATTCATAGAGCAATTTCATGAAGTTTAGAGAGAGGTATGTGAGTATTAATTGAACATTTTGCTTGAATATTTCCACTTTGGTTATCTCCAAGACAAGTTATAATTGTACCAGTTCTACCAATGTTTGATGATTATGCATGAGAAGTTTTAAAAACTCTAAAAGATGTTTGAATAAGAGTAAATGCTGATTTTTCAACAGACTGATTAAATAAAAAAGTTAGAAATGCTGAAAAAATGCACAATAATTATATACTTGTTATTTGAGAACAAGAAGTTCAAAATAAAACTGTTTCAGTTAGAAATTATAGAACAAAAGAACAAAGTGTGGAGTCTATAGAAGAATTTAAAACTAGAATAGTGACTGAATTTAAAACTAGAAGTTTAAATTAAAAAATCCTTTTTAAAAGGATTTTTTAATTTTTGTATTGATAATTTATATTTTTTTGTATTATGAGAACAATATTATTTAATAATTTAATATGGTTTATATATTATTTTTAATTTGATTTTTTATACTTATAAAATGAGCTGATTTACTTGTTTCATGAGCAAGTTCAATTGCTTTGAAATTTAAAATTGCACCAATAGTAGTTGGTTTAACAATAGTTGCTTTTGGTACTAGTACTCCAGAATTAGCTGTAAATATGTTTTCAGCTTTTGATTGAAAAACTGATTTAGCTATTTGAAATATTCTAGGTAGTAATATATCAAATATACTTCTTATACTTTGAATTGCTGCAATTATTTATCCACTTAAAGCACAAAATTCTACAGTATTTAAAGAAATACCTTTTGCACTTTTATGAGTAGTTTTACTCTTAATAATGGCTAATGATGTACTTATTGATTCTTTTGCTTTAAATGTACTTTCTAGGATAGATTGATTAGTTTTTCTTTGAATATTTCTTATATTTTTAGTTTATATTTTTTCTATTGCAAAAACTCAAGGTCATGTTGATTGAGAAGAAGATATAAAAGAAATATCTTTATGAAAATCAATTATTTTTATAATACTAGGTCTTGTAGGTTTAACATTTTGATGAAAATGGATTGTTGATTGAGCTGTAGAAATAGCTAAATCATTTGGTCTTAGTGAAGCTCTTATTGGTTTAACAGTTGTTGCTATTTGAACAAGTCTTCCAGAACTTGCTACAAGTGTAGTTGCTGCTATGAAAAAACAAACTGATATAGCTATCTGAAACATAGTTTGAAGTAATATATTTAATATATTTTGGATATTGTGATTAACTGCTACAGTTTCACCATTACCATTTAATACTTCATCAAATATAGATGTAATTATGAATATATTTGTAACATTTGTATTATTTTTTATAATGTTTATTTGAAAAAAATATACAATAGAAAAATGGCAATGAATAATAATGATAATTATGTATTTTTCTTATATTTGATACTTAGTTATGAGTAATATTTAATAAAAACTATCTTCTGATAGTTTTTATTTTGGCTTTAAATAAACAAATATTAAAATATTTGGCTTAATTGTAAAAAGTGTGTGGCTAAAATAAGGAGTATTTGGTATAATAAAGC
>CAYQAV010000129.1:0-25521 GCA_964415565.1 uncultured Candidatus Peribacteria bacterium | reverse complement strand
TGGAATGATTATTTTGACATATTAAACCTAAAATTAGTCTTCATAGAGGATTAAAAAAAGAGAGAAAAATTAAACTAATTTTATCTCTCTTATATGGGAAAATTTAATCATCTCAGCCACACACTTTTTACAATTAAGCCTCAATTCACATTGATAAAGAATTTTTATTTATAATAGATTTAGCAATCATGTCATATTGACCTAAATTTTTTCTAGCAAAATCTAAAACTTGTATATGACGCATTTCTAAATCACTTATTCAAAATGCAGTTTCTAAATCAAACTTATCACCATTAGATAAATCTAAATCATTAATAGCTATGCTCACATCCAATATTTTTTTTCATAATTGGATATCATCTTGAGAAAATGCATCTTGTATAGTTTTTATAGATTTTTCATATTGAGATTTATTGTTTGGGAATTTAACTAAATATGCATCTAAAATTTGAGAAAAATCTTGCACAAGTCAAACAGAGCTTTCTAAATTTTTTGGTGCATTTTTTGGAATATCAATATTTTTAGCAAGTTCTGTATACTCTATACGTTTTGTTTTTCAACTTGGTCAAGTTAAATAATATGCTCAATCTCTAAAAACAAGACTTGTTTGAGTTTTATTTAAAACTTCAATTTTTGATGTTGCATTTGGTTTTGAAGTTTGAGAAACAGTTTGTGTTTGAATTATTGTTGAAGTAGGTTTTGATGCAGGTTTTGAACTTTGTTCTGTTATTATTGGTACAATATTAATACCCATACTATTTAAAGTATTTTTTCAAACCATTCAATCTTTTTGTAAATTATTTAATACTTGATAAACACTAACTGATTCAACAAATTTCTCATCAATTATAGTATTAGATAAATTAAGAATTTTACTTATTTCTTTTATTTGTTTTTCACTAAGATTTCTTTTATTATAATCAATTGCTTTCTTAATTTTTATATTTTCTAAACTTACATCTGAATTATTAACTTCTTCATTATTACTAACTACATCATCTTTACATAATCTTAATCAAGTTCTTGTATCTTGAGAAATATTATCTTTTTCATTGATATATTTTTGCATAATATCAACTATAATGCTCATAGGAACTCATTCTGATAAAGAAAATTTATCTAATCATATTTTCTTAAGAATCTCTTCAACATATCTTTTTTCTCATCAATTTAGTATTGATTCAAATCCATCAGTTTCTTTTATTGATGTAGCATCTTGATCACGAGCAGCAACACTTTGTAGATAATCTATAATTTTATCCCTATTTGTCTTTAAGTTTAAATACTCTTTTCTTTCCACTTCATTGTATCAAAGCCCATCACTAAGTTCCTTTCAAGTATCATATCAATTTGCATATACTTTACCAAACATAGGTGTTTCTCCCATAATCTTTTATTAAATACTAAATATAAATATATTATACCACATCTAATATACATTATTCAAAATATATATATTGACTATTTATATCTTTACTTTTTAATATTTAACTTTAATAAAACTAATTTTTAAATATAATAAAATCATTATTAAATCTAATTTTTCTTTATGCAAATATTTTTTTATACTTGTCTTTTTACTTACTGATTACTTTTTGGTAGTTTTTCTTCTGTACTAATTCATAGATTTAAGAGTGAAGAAAAGTGAATTTGGTCTGGAAGAAGTCATTGTCCAAAATGCAGTACTACACTTAAATATTTTGACTTAATTCCTATATTTTCATATCTATCAACTATGTGAAAATGTAGATATTGTAAAACTAAGATTTCTCCAATCTACCCTATTTTAGAGTTATCAACTGCGATACTTTTTACACTAATTTGATATTTTTTAATAGATATAAATTTATTATTTATATGAAACTTTGGTGAAATATTGAAATTGATATTTTGGTTATCTATATGATTCATAACTATCTTATATATATTTTATGATATATTGTTTCTAGAAATTCACGAATGAATAATGCTCTCTTGAATTTCGCTTGCTTTTCTATGATTAGTTAGCAATGCAATATACATATATTTAGTTCCTACGATAAAAATAACAAGTGACTTGTATTTAATAGAAAATCTAATTTCAATTCCTCTATGATTAAGTATCATATGATTATTGTACTTAATTATGTTAAAAGAATTAAAATTAATTTATGATTTCTTAATAATTTCAATAATAATTTTAATTTTAGTAACAATAAAATATGTATTTTTGATAAATTTATCAGATTTACCTATAATTAGTTGAATAATATGAGCATTTTCTATATTTATATTTTTCTTCTTACAAATAGTTTTATCAGGATGAAAAGCACTTTGAGGTTGAGATTTGAGAATTTGAGTTATGATTTGATTACTTTTTTGAATAAGTTATAGTTTTGTTTGAATGATGATTACTTATTTTATAGGAAGTATAATTTCTATTTGAATAATAATTTATCAAAAAATAAGATACAAAAATAAAGAAATTTTAAATGTAGTTCCCTTTGGTCCATTCTTATGAGTTTGATTTTTAATTACTATATTATTTCAAAATCAAATTTCAAACATTATAGAAATATATTTTTAAATATTGTAAAGATAAATTAATTTACTTTTACTAAAAAATTTGTTAGAATTAACTTAGATTTAAAAAATAAAAAACAAAAAATGGAAAATAAAAAAACAATACAAGCAATAGTAGATTTTATAACAAGTGCTGAAAAATCTATAAAAAATGCTAAAAAACTACTAAAAGATGTTATTGAAGAAAACAATATAACATTAGAAACTAATATTGATTTAAACACAAAATGATTAAATTCATATAGTAGTGAAAATAGTAAGATTATAGAGTGAGTTTTTACTTGAACAGATATGCTTTGAGCAGATGGAAACAAATATCCTGTTCCTGTAAATTATTCTTCTAAGTCAAAACTTGTTCAATGAGATAAATTAAAACTTACAATTGAATGAAATGGTAAAATGTTATACAAACAAATATTACCTATTGAAAGAGAAACTAAGATTTGATTAGTTGTAAAAGAAAAAGACAAATATCAAGTAATCTCAGAATGAGAAACTTATGATTTATTAACTGCTGCAGTTACTCATTTTAAAGCAAATATTTGAGATCAAATAAGTATACTTATTCCTGCATGAAAAAAAGCAACTTTCGCTGCTCTTGATGCTATAATTCCAAAAGAAGATTAAACAAAAAAAAACTGCCTACGGCAGTTTTTTTAGTCTTCTAAATTTACAAATTCACTTATATCATCTGACATTTCTCATTTTAATTTATAAGATGATACTTCTTCTATATGTTGTCATAGAGTAGTTAAAAATGTTTGTTTTCCAGGTCCATAAGGAACAACAAGTCTAGCTTCAATATTTTCAAATATCTTAGCACTTTCTTTTGATCAAATTATAACTAAAACATCTACATCTCAGAAAAAAGATAATATTTCTTCTTTTAATTCAAAACTATCGTTTGAAATAATAACTAAATGTTTAGTGTCAATTGTGAAACTATAAAAAATAATATTGTTATATTCTTTAGCTTCCAAAAGAATTCATGCTTTTTCAAATTCTCAAGGATGAGAAACACTTAATCAATCAATACTTACTTCACTAGTTTTAGTATCAAAAAGTATTTTATTTTTTGAGTTTGAAACTATCTCTATAGTTCAAGAATTATTTAAAATTTCCATTATTTACAAATTAACTAAATAAAAAAAGTTTTGTTTCTACTAACTATTGCTTGAATATCAAACATAACCTTTAGTTTTCAAATTTCTTCAATTCAAAACCAAGTATATCAAACAAATCTTTCTTCTTTTTGAACTACTGGGTCTTTTTCTCAGTTGTATTTTACCAAAAACAAATAAACATCCTTATCTATAACAGGATTATTTTCCAAATATCAGGCAGTAAATGTATAATTTAATTTCGTAATAAATTTTATAACCTCCAAATCTTTTAAATCTAATCATGCCTCTTCAGCTATTTCTCTAACAGCTGTATCTTTTGCAACTTCTCAATCTTCTATATGTCATTTTGGTATAACATACACTTCTTGATTTTTAGCATTTAACCATTTTAAAAGAAGTACTTCTACCTTATTTCATTTTTTACGATATACAATTCCCCCTGAACTCTTTTCATATTTTTTTGCCATATTTTATGAGTTCTAATCTATCTAAACTAATACTAATATAAATAAAAATATAAATAATTCAAGTTCTTTTAAAAAGTAATCATATTTTTGCATTAATTTTCTAAATATAGTAAAATTAAATTACAAAAATAAAAACAAATATAAAAAATAAAAACAAATATATGTACGATAATGAAGATGTTTTATGAGAATTAGAATCTAAAATTAATTATACTGATGAAATATTTTTACAAACTGAAAAAGAAGAATCAGTTATAAAATATAATTATGAAGTGATTGTTAGCAAAATAAAAAAAACAAAAGTAAAACAAAATTCTATTTTGTCAGGTTTTATTTTTCTTATAAAATATATAACTACTACTTCTGTTATTTTTTGAGTATTACTTATAACTACAAATTATAGTGCTTATATGAATATTGCAAAAAGTTACATAATGAAAGATGATGTAGAAAAAACTACTTCATGACTATTAAATTCTGTAGAAGCAGCTAAAATTACTGATATTATAAGTGAAAAAATTCAAGAAAATAAAGAAGAAGAAAAATTAAGTATAAAAAAATATAAAAAAGAACTTGATAATGAAAATATAAATCTAGATATAGAAATTGCTCCATATACAAACAGAGTTGTAATTCCTAAAATTGGTAAGAATATACCATTACTTGATGTAGAAAATAGAAATATAGATTGACAAAATGAACTAAATGATATTTTTATGAAAGAGCTTGAAAAAGGTATAATAAGATATCCTTGAAGCTCAAAACCAGGTGAAGATTGAGTTAGTTTTATATTTGGTCATTCATCAAATCTACCTTGGATGAAATGAAAATACAATGATATATTTTCAACTCTTGATAATGTTGTATTTTGAGATGAAGTAATAGTATATTATGGTCAAGAAAAATTTACATATAAAATAAGAGAAAAAAAAGTTATTAGGCCTTGAGATGTATCGGTTTTAAAAAGAAATCAAAATAGATCTGAAATAAGTTTGATGACTTGTTGGCCAGTATGAACTACTTTGAATAGATTAATTGTTACTTGAGAACTAGTAAAAAATGATTAAAATTAATTTTAAATTATGATTTGATTTAATTATAAATATTTAAGCTTCATTGAAGTTATTGATAATATAAAAACATTTAATAATTATTCATTTATTGAATTAATTGTTTTAGTTTTATCTATTACAATAATGATATTATTGATTTTTTATATATTGCCATTTTTTAAATTATATTTAGAAGAAAAGAAAAAAATAAAAGAAAAAAATAGAAAAAGAGACTTTTTAAAAAAAATTGCACTTCAAAAAGATATAGAAGACAAAATAGCAAAACAAATAAATATCTGATAAAAATAGGACCCTGCGGGTCCTATTTTTTCTTACTAAAACAAATTATGTATTCTTCATGAGAACTATCTCTACAAGCCACAGGTTTATAAGTTACAAATCTTTCAAATCTACTTCTAACTTGCATAGCTAAATCATTGAAATCTTCTCATTTAAAAACTTTTAAAATCATATTTCAACCTTTTTTTAGAAACCTATCACTAAACTGACAAATTGCTATATTAAGCTCTACACTTGCATATTGATCAATATCAAAAACTCAAGTTGTATTTGGTGCAATATCTGAAGTAATTAAATCAAATTTATCTTCTCAAACTATATCTATTACTTTTTTACTAAGTTCATCATATTCAAATATACTACATACAAGAGTTTTTACATTTGAATATCAAAATGGCTTTACTTCTTTTAAATCAACTCAAATTATAATTTTTTCTCTTACTATATTTCTAATTGCTTGTAAAAAACTTCCAGGAGCACAACCTATATCCATAATAGAATAATCATGTTTTATTAAATCAAATCTCTCTTGAATTTCAAATAATTTATAAACACTTCTAGCTCTAAAACCGGCTTTTTGTGCTTTTATTGCATACTCATCACGAACTACATAAGCTCATTTATGCACATTTTTCTTTCTATGAAATCATGTTTTAATTGGAGCATTTTGCTTATTTGGAGCTCATACCCTATTTTTTTTAGCCATATTAATTTTAAAATTTATATTTTTATTTATAAACTATACTTGCATAAATAAAATAATCAATGTTTAAAATTAATTATTTTTATAAAATTCAGCAATAGTTAAATTATTTTCTCTTAAATAAGTAGCAAAATCTACTCAAAGATATCTCCAATGCCAAGGCTCAATTTCATATCAATCAATTTTTAATCATTTTTGGTATGTATTACTAAATCAATAAAAATGAGCATTATCATAAAGCCATTTATAATAATTATTCAAATAACTATTTTTCCAATCAATTTCACTTGATGCTGCAAATAAATCAACTGCTAATCCGCTTTGATGCTCACTAAATCAAGCTTTTGCACATAAATTATCTTGACAACCTCAAGCTTTAATTCAAACTTGATATTCATAACTTCTATATGCACTTACTACTGACAATTTTTTATTAAATTCTTTATAAAATGCTTCTGATAATAAATTAAGAGCTTCTTTTGTTTCCTTTCTTAATTTTTGAGTTCATCACTTTGTATCATAAATATAATCTCATCTTATATTTACTAAATCTTCTGGAATATAAGCTTTATTTGTAAAACTCAAATTTGAGGTTACAAATTTTTGTATAGAACTATCAGTTTTTAAATCAAGAATAGATAATAAAAATTTTGTTTTTTCTATCTTATCTTTTTCTATATTTTCAGCTTCAAGTTTCTTTTTTTCATCAATAGTTAAAAAAAAATAATTATTTTTAAAACCTAGACTTTCTCAATTTAAAAATGATTTAAATATATATTTTAATGATTCTCAATATATATCAATAATTCAGTTATGACCAAATTTATCTATTTCTATAAATGATTTTTCTCAAGCATAATTTTCAAAAACTTTTTTTCCTTGTTCAAAAGAAACAATATTGTCAATATTTCAGTGAATAATTAATACTGGTTTATCAAACTTCTTTACAAGATTTTTTGTAACATATGAGTCTTTCAAAAATAGTATTTTTTGTAATGCGAATCAAAATAATTTTCTAGACATATCATATCTAGAAGATAATGGTGAAACTAAAATCAATTTTTCAAAATCATTTTTTGAAGCAAAATCAGTTGCAACAGCAGTTCAAACACTATATCACCAAACAATTAAATCATCATTTTTTATACCTTTTTCTTTTTGTAAATATTCAAAAAAAGCTTGAGATGATTCATCAACATTTTCTTTATATGGTAATCATTCACTTTTTCAATAACCAGGATAATCATACATCATCACATTGTAACCAAGCTCATGAATGTACTTGATTTCACTATAAAAATATGAATTTGGTCAACCATTTCCATGAAAATAATAAACAGTTTTTCAAGTTCAACTTCATAAATATAAACCATTTATAAGTTCTCCATTTTTATTTTTTATATTAATTTCTTCAAAATTTAAATCAGCTTCAACATGTCATACCAAATCTTGAACATGAATCGCAATTCCAGGAAAAGTAGAAGTCATTTCTATTTTTTTTGCATAAGATACAAGTAAAATATATGAAATAATGATCATTAAAACTATCAAAATAGTTTTACATATTTTCCTATTTTTAGTATAAAATAAAGATATATCTTTAAGTATTTGATTTTCTTTTATTAGAGTTATTAATTCTATTATTTTTTTATTATTCATTTTTTTATTTTTTTATTCTTATAAATCTATTTCAAATCTTTTTTCATTTCAAGACAATATTTCTTTTACAACAAGCAAAATATCATCTTTTGAAGTATATTTATCAGTAGGTAGATTTAAATCAATCATAGTATTATCATGAAAAGTCGTGTCTACAATTCTTGGATTTATTATATGAACTCAGACTCAACTAAGCTCATTTTTAAGAGCTCATGCAAATCATCTAAGTCCAAATTTACTTGCTTGATATACAGCAGAATATTTCATAAATTTTTTACCAATTATACTTCAAATAAATATAATTTTTGCTTTTTTATTTAATAATTTTTGAAGTTTTTTTATAAGCAAGATATTTGAAGTTAGATTTAAATTTATTATATTTAAATATTCTTCATCTTTTGCATTTTCAAATTTACCGAAAAATCAAATTCAAGCGTTAAGTATAATAGAATCAAATTTAATTTCTCTTTGTTCAAAATTTTTAACCAAATTGTCAAAAAGCTCGAAATTTGTTAAATCAATGTTAATTTCTTCAAATAAATCTAAATCACTTTTTGTTCTAGAAATAGCAAAAATATTGAAATCATTATTTAAATTTCATGCTAGATAATTTCAAATTCATTTTGAAGTTCAGGTGATGAGAATATTTTTTTTCATTTTAGTATTCTAAACAAAGTATACATTTATTATCAAGATTTTTAAACATGGTATAAAAAGTATCTCTAACTTTTTTAGATTCACGATAAAATCAATCATTATCTAATTCCAACATATGCAATATATCTAAATCTTTGTATTTTGAAAGTATTTTATTGTAATCTTTTTTTGTATACAAAAGTCCAGAAGCAAAAATTGAATTTATATCACACATTTTTATCTTTGAATTTACGTATTTTGCAAATTCACTATATATTTCTTCATAGTTTTTTACTGGTAAAAGTGGTAAAAATCTAATTCAAACTTTAAATCAAAGTGATAATAATTTATTTATTGCTTCAATTCTAGAATCTAAACTAGAAGTTCATTTTTCATATTTATCTATAAGGATTTGAGGATTAAGTGAAAAAGCAATTTCAGTATTTTTTGGAATAAATCATAAATCAAGAAGTGGTTTTATATTTGCGCTTTTTGTTCTTATTTCCATTTTTGTATTATCAAATTGTTCAAAAAATTGTACAAATTCACTTGAAAAATTTGATAATATATCCATACCTAAAATATCACTATAATCAGAACTATAAAACCAATGAGTTTCATTTCAATCCAAAGTTACTATCTTGTCTTTTATTTGTTTTTTTATGTCATCATAATTTACAAAAACTACCATATTTTCATTTTTGAAAGCTCATTTAAGATAACAATAATCACAATCAAAAATACAATTCAAACTTGTCTTAAAAAAATATGCACTCTTTGTATGACCATATCAAGCTGGAGATTCTGAAACTGCATTTGAGTTAAGTTTTGCTATTATTAAAGCCTTTTTTGAATCTAGATTAGTATAATCTTTATCAAAAATATTTTTATAATTATCAATATAAATAATAGAACTATTTTTAAATTTTTCTATTATTTTTTTTGTTTGTTCATACTCTAAAGCTTGTTTTTCTATGTAGATAATCATGAAAATAATTATTAAAAATAAAGAAGAATTATGTACTTTTGTGACCAAAAGAAAACAATGTGTACTTTTGTAACCAAAAGGTAGCAAAAATTAACTGAAAAAATTTAACTTTCTTCTTACTTTTGTGACCAAAAGTAACCAAAGTCTTTAAGGCTGATGTCGCCTTAAAAATCCACAATGAGCACAAAACAGATGAAAATTCGCATTGAGTGTTATATTGCATTTTTTTCTTAAAATTATTTTAAAAAAAACTTTTAGAAACATACAGGGGTCTTAGGGGTTGAGATAGTGATTACTAGCCGTAAGAGATAAAACTTAGCAAGCTAGTTCGAAAACCCCTAAAACTTTTGCTACCTTTTGGTTACAAAAGTAGAAAGATTTTTCACAAAAGTACAGAGAACTTTTATTTCACTAAAAATTTTTCTAAAAATTCTTCTAATCCTTTCAAAAATAATTTTTTATTTAAATAATTACTTTCTTCAAAATAAGTATCAAAATCACTTCATATAAGTGATACATATCTATAATACAACTTTTTAAATATTTCTTTTTCACTAAAAGTAAAATTGAAATCTTTAAAGTATTTCTCAAAGTCTATTTTATCTTCTTGTTTTTCTAAATAAATACTTATTTTTTCAAGCATTGTTTTATAATCTATGTTTTTAGATAAATACAACTTAGCTTTTTCAAAATCAAAGTTTTTAGTTTCACTTCATATCTTATCAACAGGGATTTTTAATAAGACTCTTGGGATTTTAAAACTATCACAAACCATTTCAAAACCATAACTTTCCATATCTACAAAATTTTCTTCTTTTAAAATAGCATTATCAGTTACTATTTTTTCACTACATGCAATACTTTCTAAACTTAAAAAATCTATCAAATTTGGAACAATTACTTCTTTAGAATTTGATAAATTGTAAATTCTAGCAACTTGAAAGGCATCTATTTTTTTTTCTTTGTATCAACAAATTCATATATTTACCACAAAATCAAAACTATTATTTTCTAAAAATCTAGTTAAGTTAAGTATTGTATTATAATTCCCCATTCACACAGTAAAAAAACTAATTTTAATATCTCTAAATTTAGCATCTTTTAATATTTGTTTTATTTCATTTAGCTCAGCAGATAATGCACAAACAACCAAGATATTTTTCATAATTTATATTTTATTTAAAATTTTTTAAATTATAGTAAAAAACAAATAAACTCCAAGTTTTTGGAGTTTATTTGTTAACCAAATTATCAAAATTTACAAATTCACTATCATTTTGTGATTCTATATCCCAATAAGTATATGTATCATCATATTCATACCATTTCATATTTATTCTTGTAAATCTCAATAATACTAACATATCTTTCATACTAGAATACATATCTAATTTATTTTTATTATTTGCAAGTAATCATCAAACCAATTCAATTGTTCAACTATCACTTCATTTTATATAGACATCTATATTACTTTGCCACAATAAATTATTAGAAATTTTTCAATATGCTTTTCTTAATTTAGGAAATTCTCTATTTTGATATTTTTTTAATTCACTTTCTAGTTGTTTAACTAAAGTAATTATTTCAGTATTATTATTATTTTTGTATTCATCTATTATTTTTGAATAAGCACTAAATAAAGCTAATTGAATTTGTATAGTTAAAACTGAATCATAATTAACTCATTGAGAATTTTTAATTCAATTAATTTCTTTTTTCAATCTAGCAATATCATTATTAATTTTTTCTTGTTGTAACTTTTCTTGCTGTAATTTATTTTCTTCTTCTAAAAATTTTTCTTGTTCTAAAATTTTTTGTTCTTCTTCTAAAGTAATTCTTTTAATTACATTTGTATATTTTTTTTCAGTATATTTATTAGTTCAAACTATATCTAGTGTATTTTCTCATAATTGTAGATTATATTTATATACAAAAAATCAACTACTTGTTTCAATAGGTTTTGAATTTATATATATTTTATCAATATTATTATATGTTCATTTAATATCTATAAAATCTTTTGTTGTAGTTTTTTCAATAATATCTATATTCATTTTTGTATTCTCAATAAAATTTTTTGTATAAATTTTATTATCATAAGAATAATAAAGATATATAGAATTAAAAACAAAAATAAAAGAAAATAATATAATAAAGAATATTCTAACTTTATATAATTTAATATTTTTTATTAACTTAATAACTCTATATATTTTTTCTTTTAAATTAATATAATATTCTCATTTAATTGGATGCAATATAACAGCTAAAACTAATCAAAAAGACATAAAAACTCAATATATATTTCAAACACTACTAAGATTAATTCATATAATACTTAAAAATCAAAAAAAAGTATAAATTAACAATATATTTCTTACTCTTATATTTTTTCTAACATATATTATTAATTGCTCTTTTCATAGTTTTTTATATTTATTTGAATAATCTTCTCATGTAGATTTAATATATTTTATTACATCAATAGGAAAATCTTCATCATTAAGAAAATTATTATTATTTATTATTTTTTCTTTTTTTGAATTATTGATAGATAATATTGACTCATTTAATCCTTTTTTTCAATTTACAATTGAATCTTTTTTTAAATCACTTCAACAATGTTTACATTTTATAGCTTCATCTTGAATTTCTTCTGCACAATAAGGACATTTCTTCATAAAATAAAATTAGTAAGTAATATTATTATATTTTTTATCCCAATTCTCATTGGTATAAGAAAAATATGAAATTGCTTCAAAAAATGCAATAATTGCAGGAATAAAAGTCCAACAAAAAAATAAATAAATAAGTCATAGAATAGGACTTCATAAATAAAATTTATGAACTCAAATTCATCATAAAAATAAGGCTAAAAACCCTGCTGTTGTTTTATTTGTATTATTAGCATTTTTTATTGTTTTAATAAAATCTTCATTTAGATTACTTTTACAATGTTTACATTTCATTGCTTCATCCTGAATTTCTTCTGCACAATAAGGACATTTTTTCATAAATATCTAAATTAATAAATAAACCTAATAATTATACTAATAGCACATTAAATTCGCATTAAATTTTAAAAGAAAATTTTTTTTTATGTTAAAAACTAATTTTTAACCTTTTAAAATAGATAATATGTATTATTTCTTAAGCATCAAAAAAAGGATAACTTAGTACTCTAATATTTCGCCAGAAACATCTTTACAAATAGTCACTTATTGACATACAAGAAAGGACGAGTAACTAAGTTACCCTTTCCTAACAATAAGTGAAATCAAAAAAATGTTTCTGGCTCTCTAAATATAAGCTTATTTAAATAAAAATCAATTTTTATAAATAAAATAAACTCCAAGTTTTTGGAGTTTATTATTCTAAAAATTTAACTATTAATTTTTCTAGTTTTTCTGGTTTTGTTACTGGTGCAAATCTTTTTATAGTTTTTCAATCTTTTGAAACAACAAATTTAGTAAAATTCCATTTTATTTTATTTCAAAATAAACTAAAAGTATTTTCTTTTAAATATTTAAAAATCTCATGAGTATTTTCTCAATTTACATCTATCTTTTTAAAAACAGGAAATGTAACTCAATAATTAATTAAACAATTTTGTTTAATTTCTTCATCTGTTCATGGTTCTTGATTTGCAAATTGATTACAAGGAAATCAAAGTACAACTAATCATTTATCACTATATTTTTTATAAAGCTCTTCTAATCAAGTATATTGATAAGTTAAACCACATTTACTTGCAGTATTAGCTATTATTATAACTTTCCCTTTATATTCATCTAATTTTACTTTTTTACCACTTGGTAATTCAGCTTCTAATTCATAAAAATTTTTCATATTTCTAAATTAATTAATATATGCTATATATTATATAGTTTTTTCGGTTTTAAAAAGTTTTTGTCACTATTTTATTTTAAATCGTTTTATTAAATATAACTTATATTTTAAAAATTAAAATATGAAAAAAATAATTATAGCTATTATCAGTATATTATTATTTATTACAATAAATAATAATCAAACTTTTGCTTGTTCATGTATGATAAATGAATCTCCAAATATATCTATGGAAAAAGCTAAAAGTGTATTTATATGAAAAGTTTCAAAAATAGAAGAAAGCTCTATAGTAAATAATTTAATAGATTACAGAAAAAATTATGTTACTTTTAGTGTTTCAAGTAGTATAAAATGAATTTCAGATAATGAAATCACAATTGTTACAGCAAAAGATTCTGCAACTTGTTGATACAATTTTGAAGAATCAAAAGATTATATAGTTTATACTTATTGAGAAGAAAAAATAGAAGAAGTTTCTCTTTGTTCTAGAACAGCTCTTTTAACAGATGCAAATGAGGATTTAGAAATACTTAAAGACAAAATCGTAAATATAGAAAATACAGATGAAGTTGAAACAAAAAAAAGTTTTGCTGAAATCTCTATATCACTTTTAATTATTTTTATAAGTATTTTCACAATTATTTTTGTTACAAGACCAATAAAAGACTAGATTAATCTAGTCTTTTATTTATATCAATTTTTTAAATAATTCTAAACTATCTAACTTTTCCCAACTTACATCATCTCTACCAAAATGTCCATATGATGCAGTTTTTTTATAAATAGGATTTCTTAAATCAAGAAATTTAATTATACCATTTTGACTTAAATCAAAATTTGTTTTTATAGTTTCTATAACAGAATTTATATCTACTTTTCAAGTAGCAAAAAAATCTACATAAATAGAAACAGGTTTTACTACTCAAATAGCATAAGATAATTGAACTTCACATTTATCACAAATACCTGAAGCAACTATATTTTTTGCTAAATATCTAGCAATATAAGCTCCACTTCTATCTACTTTTGAAGGATCTTTTCAAGAAAATGCTCATCATCAATGTCTTCAAATTCAACCATAAGTATCAACTATTATTTTTCTACCAGTTAATCAACAATCTCATTTTGGTCAACCGATTTGAAAAATTCATGTTGGATTTATATGAATAATAGTTTCACTATCTATTAAATCTCACAAAACAAAATCAATTACTTCTTTTTTAATTCCTGATTTTAATTCTTCTTGAGTTATATTTACCCTATGTTGATTTGAAATAACCACAGTATCAATTCTTTTTGGTTTTCAGTCTATGTATTCAACTGTAACTTGTGTTTTTCAATCCGGTAATAAATAAGGCAATGTATTTTCTTTTCTAACTATTTCCAATCTTTTTGCTAATTTATGTGCATAGTAAATTGGTGCAGGCATAAAAGTAGGTGTTTCATTTGTTGCATATCAATACATAATTCATTGATCACCTGCTCAACCTGTATCAACTCATGCAGCAATATCTGGAGATTGAGTATTTATAAGTAAATGAACTCAAACATCATCTCAATTATAATGTGCTTCACTCTCATTGTAACCTATTTCACAAATAGTTTTTCTAACTAAACTAGTATAATCTACTTTTGCTTTTGTAGTTATTTCTCAACTGACAATAACTGTTCAAGTAGTAACCAAAGTTTCACATGCAACTCTAGAGTTTGCATCTTGTTCTAAACAAGCATCAAGTATAGCATCACTAATTTGATCACAAATTTTATCAGGATGTCCACTAGAAACTGATTCAGAAGTAATATATGTTTTCATATTTTCAAAAATAAAAAAATAAACTACTCCTAAAAAGAAGAAAGTTTATTTTTTCAAAAATCATCACTTGAAATCATATCTTTCCCTTTTCAGGGTAGGAATTAGCACCTGGTTTAAAAAACTGGTTGCTGGAGTGAATAATTTTAAGACATAATTATATTTTTTAATATAATTATAGACTTAATTTATGCGAGCCTATTCTCTTTCACTCTCTCTTGATATGTTATTATTTAATAATAACTTACTAAATATAATTATATAAATTAAAAAGTAAAAATTTAAATATTCATTTTCTTGACAATATAAATATTATATGTTTTAATATATATAATATTTTATTAAGACTAAAAATAGATGTGAATATTAGCATTAATTTCTGCTAATCCAATTTGACAATCATTATGATTTATAGCTATGATAATAGCATTTGTCTGATTAAATCAAAAGGATGATCAAAAAACTTTGAAAATAATTTTTATTTCAATGCTTTTTTGGTGACTTCACTTTTATTATATGTGAATGTATTCTGCCCTTGCAGTAAATATAATTTGAATTATTCGTTTATTTTTATCATTAAAATACAAAAAAAATAAAAGAATATTTTTATGAGTAATATCGGCAACAATTGTACTATGATTTTTTACTTATGAAAATATATATTCTACACTTCCAATAGTTTGATCTTGTATTTCAGCTTATTGATATTTCTTTTTTGAAAGAGTTAGACTACGTTTATTTATGTTTATATCTTCATTATTTCGGTTTACTTTTAGCGTAAACTTCTGATTAATTTGATGAACTATAAATGAAGCAATTACTCAAGTTATATTGATAGTAGCTATGTATAAAATGATACATGAAGAATGAAAAAGAGTTTATTTTGTTGATAGAGTTATAACTATTTTAAGTCATCAAAAACCAGATGTTGGTAGATTTATAGATATTTATGATTTTATAAAAATGGGTGAAAAAAGTTTCAAAGAAAAGATGTATATAAATATCTCAAATATAAAAAATATAATTATTAAAAAAATTGAAAAAAAGTAACTAAAGTTACTTTTTTTCAATTTTTATTTCTTTGTTCTCATCTAAATCTACAAATATATTATCTCCAGAATTTAATTCTCCTGATAATATCTTATTTGAAAGAAAATTTACTATTTTATTGTTTATAGCTCTCTTTAAAGGTCTAGCTCAAAAATCTCTATCATAACCAATACTAGCTAAATGTTTTTTTAATTCATTACTAAATTCAGCTTTTATATGTTTATTTTTTAATAATTTTAAAAGATCTTTTAATACTAAATCCACTATTGTTAATATTTGTTCCTCTCATAATGGATTAAAAATAATTATGTCATCTAGCCTATTAAGGAATTCAGGCCTAAAGTATAATTTTAAATCATTTTGTAGTTCATTTTGAATTATTTCATAAGAAATATTTTTTGAAGTTAGATCTTGTATCTTTTGACTTCAAATATTACTAGTCAAAATAATTATAGTATTAGTAAAATTTACAACTCTTCATTTACTATCTGTTAATCTACCATCGTCTAAAACTTGTAAAAGTATATTAAATACATCACTATGTGCTTTTTCAACTTCATCAAAAAGTATAACACTATATGGTTTTCTTCTTACAGCTTCCGTTAATTGTCCTCCTTCTTCATGACCAATATAACCAGGAGGAGCTCAAATAAGTCTAGAAACAGAGTGTTTTTCCATATATTCACTCATATCTATCCTAATCATATTTTTTTCATCATTGAAAAGCTCTTTTGCAAGTGCTTTTGCAGTTTCAGTTTTACCTACTCATGTTGGACCAAGAAATAAAAAACTTCAAAGTGGTTTTCACTCAACAGATAGTCATGCTCTTGCTCTTCTTATAGCATTTGAAACACTAATAATTGCTTGATCTTGACCAACTACAGATTTTTTCAAAACATCTTCCAATTTTAAAAGTTTAACTTTTTCAGTTTCAAGTAATTTTTGTGCAGGAATTCAAGTCCATTTTGCTACAACTTCAGCTATATCATTACTATCCACTTTATCTTTTAAATATACAGTTCAATTTGCTTGAAGTTCATTTAATTTATTTTCACTATTAACGATAGATTTTTCTAAATTTGGTATTTCACTATATCTAATCCTAGCTACTTCTCAAAGATTTCATTCTCTTTCATAGATTATAGCTTCACTTTTAAATTTATCTATTTTTTCTCTAGAATTTTTTATACCAGTTATTATTTCCTTTTCTTTTTTCCATGCTAATTCTATAATAATGGCTTCTTCTGATTTTGATTTAATATTATTTTCCAAATTTTCTAATAATTCTTTTCATATTTTTTCAGTTTTCTTTGCTTCAAGTTCTATTTTTAAAGTTCTTATTTCTTTTTCAATTATATCAAGTTCAACAGGCTTAGAAATAGATTTCAATTTTACAGCACTCATTGCTTCATCCATCAAATCTATTGCTTTATCTGGAAGTTTTCTATCACTTATATATTTTATAGCTAGATCAACACTTGCTTCAACTGCACTATCAGTTATTTTTAAACCATGATGAGCTTCATATTTATCTTTTATACCTCTAAGAATAGCTAAAGCATCAGTTCTATTTGGCTCATCAACTATAACAGTTGCAAATCTTCTCTCAAGAGCCGCATCTTTTTCTATGTATTTTCTATATTCATTTATAGTTGTAGCTCAAATAAGATGAAGTTCTCATCTAGCAAGACTTGGTTTTAATAAATTTCAAGCATCATTTTGTCATTCTGCATTACCTGCTCAAACTATAGTATGAATTTCATCAATAAATAAAATAATTTGTCAGTTTGATTTTTCCACTTCACTAATAACAGCTTTAAATCTTTCTTCAAATTCTCACTTAAACATTGCTCAAGCAAGTAAAGATCACATATCAAGAGATATAATCTTCTTTTCAAGAAGATTATCAGGAACATCTTTTTCGCTTATTTTTCTTGCAATTCATTCAACAATCGCAGTTTTACCAACTCATGGTTCTCAAATCAAAACTGGATTGTTTTTTGTTCTTCTACTAAGTATTTGAATTGCTCTTCTTATTTCTTCTTCTCTTCATATAACTGGATCTATTTTTCAAGCTTTTACTTTTTCTACTAAATCAATTCCATACTTTTTTAAAGCATCTTTTGTATTGTTTTTTAGTTCTTCTATATTCATATTCAAATAATTAAGAATTAAAATATTAGCACATAAATATTATATGTGCTAATTAATTAAAGTCAAAATTATTTTACAAAAAAAAGTTAGAAATTAATCTAACTCTTTTAACAATCTTTCTACATGACCTGTTGCTTTTATATTTTTATATTCTTTTATAACTTCTCAAGAATTATCTATAACAAATGTACTTCTTATAACTCCTTGTACTATTTTACCATAATTATTTTTTTCACCATATGCTCAAAGTTCTTTATGTAAAACTAATTCCGAATCAGATATTAAATCATTTAAAAGTCAATGACCTAGTACAAATTTTTTATGACTTTCAATACTATTTTTAGAAACTCCAACAAGTTTATATCATTTTGAATTAAATTCGTTTTTTAAACAAGTGAAATCCTTATTTTCCAAAGTACAACCTGGAGTATTATCAGCAGGATAAAAATATAAAATAGTTTTTTTATCTCAAAGTATTTCTTTTAAAGTAAGTTCTTTTTCTTGTCATGATACAAGAATATTATATGTATTATTTAATTTCAATTTCATAGTCTCATATTTAAATATTAAAAAAGCTAATTTATAAAATAAAAATAGCTTTTATGAACTAAATTCACCAAATAACTTAATATCAAGGTCTATCATCTTAAAATTTTTAGGTAGATTTGGTATCATTACTTCATCTTGCAAATCCATAATAAATCATGTATTTATATCTATCAAATGAATATGATTTCAAATATTTGTTTCAAAATATGCT
Source organism: uncultured Candidatus Peribacteria bacterium (assembly GCA_964415565.1). Classification (GTDB taxonomy): domain Bacteria; phylum Patescibacteriota; class Gracilibacteria; order BD1-5; family UBA6164; genus JABWCI01. The sequence goes on along the minus strand of CAYQAV010000129.1, from coordinate 6,404 downwards.
TTTTTTCATAATCAAACTACCTTTTTTAAATCTCAAGATTTAACCATTTCTTCTACATTTCTATAAACAGTTGATTTTCAGGCATCATCATGTATTTTACTTAATTTTTCAAAAATTTCTTCTACATTTAAATGTTTATTATCACATATTTTGATTATTTCATCTCTATAATAATGTGTTTTCATAAGTAAAATTTAGTAATATTTTTACTATAATAACAATATAAAACTAAAAATCAAATAATTTGAGAATTATTCTCATATTAAAGATTATATAAATTTATCTGGAAAATTTTTAAGTAAAAATCTATAAAATATACCATAAACTAAATTAATAATTTTTTCATGATATATTTTTTGGAAATCTTTATATCTTTGTTCTAATTCAACACTAGAAGTTAAAAGAAAATTATCTAAACTATTTTTATCATTAACTTTTGAATCAAAATAAAATAATAATCATGTTTTTTCTCAAAAATATGAAATAAGCCAATTATGATTATATCTATTTTCTAAATCATTATTTATAACTGTTAATTTTCATGCATGCATTGGTTCAGCAATATTATGACTTCATAATACAAAAGATCATTTAGCTTTTTCACAATAATATGCAGAATTTAAATATCACATTGCATTCAATAAAACTCAATTTTTAAGTGTTAATGGCTTATTATTTAATTGCATTTTAGGCATAGATAATACTTGCATATATTCTGGAATAGAAAAAGGTATATTATAAGTACTTCATCATATAAAAACATCTTTATGAAAAACTGAAAATAGTTTATTTAACTCTTCTACTTTTTTAGGATCAGGATCTGTTTTAAATAATTTAAATAAGCAAGTATTAAATAATCAATTTCAAAGTAAATCTATAAATCATACACTATCACTATTAAATTGATTTTTTCATAAATTATCTTTTATTTCTATCATATCTCAAAATATTATTTGAGTATCTGGTAAAAAAGATTTAAGTTTTTTAAAAAAATATCATTGTGCTACATCTGTGCTTGATAAATTTGGAAAAGTTAGAATATCAAATTTTCATTTTATAGCTTCATCAAAAAAAGTTTTAGGAATAGAAATATCATCTATAACTAATCATACTAAATCTTTTCATGGTTCTATATTTTCTAAATCAATCAAATCAATAAGCTCAGGAGAATTCATTAAAATATTTTTATTATAAGTATTACAAAAAAAATACTCTTTAAATTTTGAAAAACTTAAATTAGGATACTTTCTAAAAATTGCCTCTAATGTATCTTGTCTAAAATGAAATCATTTTTCTTGTTTTTCAATTTCTTTTAAAAAATCATAAGTATATCCCAAGGTATTTAATCTTGAATCTATATTTCTTTTAGTACTTGATATAGCATTTCAAACAATAATATTTGAAACTACATCAATTCATTCAGGTAAGCTACTTTTATCAATAGAAGTCATTCTTAATTAAGTTATTTCTTAATAATTAAATTTTAACATAAATACAAAATTAAAACAAAAAATGTTTCTATTTTACATAAATATTTTTTAAAAAGTATTTATCATCAATTTTCTCTATATCTTCAAATAAATCAAAATTTAATCAATTACATATTTCATTTATATATTTTCATTTAATATTTTTAACTCAATGAGTAACTTTTTTTCAATTTTCTTGTAAAAAATTAACTTCTATTATTTTTGAATCTAATTTTTTAAAATCAATCATTTTTTTATAAGATTCTGGTAATAAATCAACTATAAAATCACAATCAATAGTTTTTAATATTTTTACTATTTTATTATCCCAATATTTTAAAAGACTCTTAGTTTCAATTGGTAATTTATAATTTCATATTTTATCCATTGGTTTTAATAATCAGTACATACCAGATAATATAAAAAAATTATCATTAAAATATTTTTTAGAAGTATCTTCAAAATTATCATAATCAATATATTTATACATAACTCAATTATACCTTTTTATAGATTCTGTAGTATAAGATTTTTCTATATTTTTATTTAAAGTTATAGCTTCATCATATCTTTTTCACTTACATTTTAAATCTCTTTCTGTAGCATTTTGTGAAATATCTAATGGTTTTTCAAAAACAAAACATAATTCTTCTTTTTTATAAAAAGAAGAATTATGTTTTGTTTCACTCGGAGGAATTAAAAAAATTATTTTCATAAATTAATTATTTAAATATTTATCTTTACTTATACTATCATCCACTTCATTACCGACTTTTTCATAAGTTTCATAAAAATAATTTAAAAAATCTCTTAAAAACTCATTTTGTGGTAGATAATAAAGTCACTCTTTAATAGTATATCTTTTTAAAAATTCCATCGCATCAGTCTTGCTTAGATAAATATTTATCAAATCTACATAGTGATTTATATATGTTTCTTTTAAATTATTAAAACTATAAATATTGAAATCTAAAACAATCTTATTATCAATTATATCAATAATTCTTGATTCTAATAATAATTGAAAATGAATAAGAGCTTCACAATAATAAGGTTCTACTTCATTTACTTTTTTATATGCAAAAAGTCATATAGTTCTCATAACATGATCTGTAATCAATTTTTCACTTAATTCTAAATTTAAATTATTTCACATAAAATAAGCTACTAATCAACCTGTTGTAGCTTTGAATTCTTCTATATTTTTATAAACACCAGTCTTTTTATTCATGATAATTTCATTGTCTAAATCAAGCCATAAAGTATGACCAAATTCGTGACCAATAGTTTCAATATCGTATATTTTGTAAAAATTTTTAGAATCTGAAAAAAGATATTTTCTATAATTATCCAGTAATTTTGAGTCAAAAATAATACTAGACATTTTCATAAATGGCATACTTCTCTTATTTTCCAAAACCATTTCAGGAAATGCAAATATTTTTTTACCAAATTTTTCAGAAACTACATCATCATTTGGAACTACTTGAGCAGAAAATAATCAAGTTAATTCGCTACTATAATACAATACTGGACTTGTTAAATATAATTGTACCCTTTTTATATTTGCAAGTGAATAATTATAACTATCTATAAATTTTTCTTTTCAAATCTCTTTATAAAAAGTTTCATACATATTTAGAATATCTTTTTCTACAATACTTTCAAAAACACTATTTTGTATTCTTAAATCCCATTCTGGAGCTACGGCTTTTCTGTATTTATCTTCATAAAATTCAAGTGGATGACTTATTTGAAATGGAGTTTTAATTTGCATCCAAGTTTCATCTACCAAAGCCCATTTTGCAACCAAAGTATTTACATCTTTTTCCAAAAATGCGTTTTTTATAGCTTCTAAATAATCTAAATATTCTTTTTTAGAATCATAAATTTTATCAGTCTGTTTTTCTAGATTTGATATAAAAATATCTAAAGCAACAACAATTTGCTTTATTTCAAAATCAAAAGCTTCAATATAACTTTTTGATACAAAATCTTTGTTTTCATCATAACAAAGAGCACTATAACTTCTATCTGCTTGCTCTCCAAAATGTCATAAATCAAATAAATTATTTTCATTAAGAAAATTAATTATTTTAGAACTATCATCATTAAATTTTTTTTCTAAATCTCTATTTATACCATTTATTATATGATTTTTCCAAGGAAGAAAAAAATTATTAAAAGCTTTTCATACAAGATTAACTCACTTGAAAATCTCAAGATAAAAATCAGATAATAATTTTTCTTTTCCTATAAAATCAATTAAACTACTTTGTAATTCAAAGTGAAAATCGCTCACATATTCATATGATAGATCCAAAACTTCATCTTTTTTTTCCTCTGAAAAATTATTTTTTTCCATATATAAAACAAGCGAATTTTCACGCAAATCTATTAATCTAAAATATGCTCCGAGTCTTGTTTCATAATTTGAATCAAGTCATACATAGCCCAAAAATTCTTCTAATATTTCTCTATATTCATCATCATTTGCAACTCAAAAATATATTTCTTTTAAACTAGAATTTACTCTATTATTATAATCTATAATTGTTTTTAAATTGTTTTCTATTGTTATTTTATCCATATTTATAGTTAATTTTTATAATCTATAAATTAATATAATGATTTTAGATTAATTTCATAATTTAATTACACTTTCTTCAAAACAACTTTATAATATCAATTAAGGAAAAATAGAAAAAATGGGTAGCTAAAATAGAGAGTATTTGTTAATATAAAGCCAAATACTCTTTAACTTTTAGAAACGTGAATAAAAGTTACACAAAAAAGTGTAAAAAATGTAAATCTGAATCGATCAAGAAAGATTGATTTAAAAGATGAAAACAAAAATATAAATGTAAAGAATGTTGACATGTATTTCAAAATAAAACAAGAAAACAAAAGATAGATATAAATAAACTATGGACTAAATATTGTTTTAGAAAGCAAACTTATGCAGATTTAGTACAAAATTATAGTCTATTTTTAATAAATCTTTTTTATTACTAAGTATATTTTCTATTTTTTCAAAAAGTATATCTTTATCTATACTCATAAAATATCAACTTATATCTAGTTTCAAAATATAGCAATTTTCTGTGTAGTTTTCACTACAAATTCGTATAAATTTTTCTAATCTTTTGACTCAAAAACTAGTTCATTTTCATTTTCTACAAGAGTAACTATCATATATAAAGTCTTTTTCAAATATTGGTGAGATATAATCATAAATCAGATGATGAACTATCCTATCTCTAAAATTTCAAGCAAAAATCTCTCTTTTTACTGGATGAGTTTGTATAAAATAAATACTTTTTCAAACTTTATAAGTTCAAGAGATAAGTTCATCATATAGTTTTATGATATTTTCTTCTAGATTAAATTCAAAATCTAGTTGATTTAGTGTATTTCTTTTATTTTTTCTTGCTTCGTAGTAGGCTTGAAATAAGTTATATAAAAGTTGTTTATCTATCATAATTAAATTTTAGTAATTAAGCTTTTTTCCCAAGCATATAATTGTTTTGATATACTTTCTAAAAGTAAATTGATTTCTATATATTTGTTTAAATTTATAATTTTTAAATCTTTTGATAACCTAAAATAAAGTCTTAAAAGTTCTACTTTTTCTCTAGAAGTAGATATATTTCTTTTTTTATCTATTTTTGAATTTGCTTTATATATATTTGATATCAGATTAATTATTTCTTTTTTTATAGAATCTCAAAGAGTATATTTATATTCTTTTTTAAATTCTTTTACTACATTAAAAATTAGCAAAAGCAAATCATAGCTTGCTTTGTAAACTGGTAGATTATCATAAGTTGCCATAAATATTTTTTTATTTTTAAAAAGAAAAACCTGAATTAAAATAATTCAGGCTTTTGCATAGTTTTTGAAACACCTAACAGAGAAACCGTTAGCACGATTATTGTTATTGCTAGGATTAATATTGCTAGAATTGAAGTTCAAGTTATACCCGTTAGTACCATTAGGAGTGCTAGACCAGTAGTTACCGTTAGAAGCTCAATTGTTAAAAGCACCATTATTCCAATTACGGTTACCTGCATAAGGCTTAGGTAATTACTTAATTTGTTTATATCTTAACAAAAATATAAATCTTTTACTACTAGTTTTTTAAAACCAGTGAATCACTAAAACTATTAGGCTCACTTTAAATTCCATTTAGAAATACAAATTCTGGCCACATTTTTTAACTATATCTTTCTATGAGATTTTTTAAATCTCTCAAAAATAATTTAAACTCATTTTTTTCTTGTTTTTGTTTTAAAAAAATCAGCTTATCATTATCAAAACTTAATTTTTCTATTCAAATATATTTAAGTTTTTCAATATATTCTCAGTTTTGTTTTTCAATAACAATGTATCAATAATTTTCAAACTTTAATTTATCTAAATATTTTTCTAAAACATTTTTTGGAAATCATATGCTTTCATATCATCACTCTTGTTTTATCTTAAATCAAAATTTATCACTTAAAAACCTAGCATCATTATCAAATGTTTTATAAAAAATTCAACTAAGCATTAAAATAATATTTTCTTTATTTACTGACTTAGATTTCTCTTGTTTCCAAAAATCATAATTTCTCATAATTTTAAATTTAATTTATAAACACCCTATTTTCTTCCTTCCGTCAGAAAATAAGAAAAAATCTTTTTAACAAATTTTACTTATTAAAAAGATTTTATTAATTCTTCTATTCTAAAAAATAGACAAATAGGACAAATAGTCGAATACGATATATAATAATCTTTCAGATTATTATATATCTCTCTAGTTTTTGAAACACCTAACAGAGTAACCGTAAGCACGATAATTGCTACTGCTAGGAACAATATTGCTAGAATAGAAGTACAAGAAATACCCGTAAGTACCATTAGGAGTGCTAGACCAGTAGCCACAGAGAG
>CAYQAV010000128.1:0-9205 GCA_964415565.1 uncultured Candidatus Peribacteria bacterium | reverse complement strand
TATTAAAATAAGTGATTTTAGTAGTATTTCTACTTGAAGCTTAGTTTGAGTTGTATCAAATGATAATTATGTTTTTAAAGATAAAAAAAATAATGATGATGTTTTTGATATAGATTTTTCAAAATATATAGATGTTGAAGTTATAAATTCTTGACTTGTAAAAGAAGAAATTGACAATAAAACTAAACAATATATTAATAATTTAATAAATGAAGAAACAACAACTCAATTTAATTCTTTTAAAAATAAAACACAAGAAGAATATTCTAATTTATTTCAAAAAAATAGTAATAAATATGTAAAAAATTATAGTAAGTATTATGAAATAGTTTATGAAAGTGAATTTAAAATTTTACATGAACAAGTAAAAAAAGTATTTTATGAAGAATTAAAATTGAAAGTTAAGGATTTATCTATATGAAATTGATTTACTTTTGTTTGATTAACTTTAGATGATACTGATTTTACTTATATTAAAAAATTAAATAATTTATATATTTCAAATTATGTATTTTCAGTTTGAGATATAGTTACTTTAAATGAAATATTAATTAAAAATAATTCTTCAAAAGAAGATATAGAAAACATTAACAATATATGGAAAAATAATAGAAGTATAAATTGAGTGATGGTTGATTTTTTCGCAAAAACAAATCTACCTGTTTGATATATATTTATATTTTTATGATTTTTTGTTCCAACTATATATTTACTTTTTACATTAAAAGACTGAAAACTTATATATACTTTTAAATTAAATTTAGTTTTTTCATCACTTTATACATTTTTATGGTTAATTTCAGCATTTTGAATTGTTTGGTATGGTATAACTATGTATTTTACATTTTTACTTATGATTTGAATATGAGCATTTTTTATTTCAACTTATAAAGATGATGATTCTGAAAATAAATTTCTTTTTAAATTATTAGGTTCTCTAATTTTTATAAGTATTTTGTCTATTTATTTTATAAATTCTTTAGTTCCATATACATTTAATAATTTAAAATGATCTTCATATGAAGAATTTAAAACTTGAAAATTTTCTCAAGCATCAGCTATATTTTTATATCATGATGATTATAAAAAAGCACTTTTTAGTCTAAATATTGATGAAGATAAAAAAGAAGAATTTTTACTTGCAAATATAACAAAAGATATATTTTCTGCAGTTGAAAAAATAGAGAAAAAAGATATAAATACAATATTTGATATATTATATAAATTAAAATCTGATCCAAATTTTACAATTGCATCGTCAAAATCAATTGAAAATTTATATGAAAATATTCAAAATCCAAGTGATAAATTTAAAAATAAATGAAAAATTTATAGAATAGGTACATTTTTAAAATATTATATTTCTGAAAATAATAATAGAATTTTTGAAGATAATTTATTATTTGCATTTGATGATTATATTTATACTGATAATGAAAATATATTAATTGATAGATTTAAAAAACTTTGATTTAAATATTTACTAATTGATTTAAATGCAGCTACAATTGATCAATCAGATACACATGATTTAACAAAAAGATATGAAAAACTTTTGAGTACTTTTATTAATCCAAATTTTGAATTATTAGAAACTGATAGTGTTTGTTTACAACTTGCTTTAGATAATTATAAATCAAATTGAGACTTTGATGAATACTTTAAATTAGCAGGAGTTAATTATGATTGATATGATGATAATGGAAATAAGATATTTAGGCAAGCAAAAAGAGTTTATTGTTCTGAAAAAATAATTAAGTTATTAGAATGAAATTTAATTAGTAAAGATAATTATCCTTATTTGATGGAATATAAAACTAAAAATGAAAGTAATCCTATGACCATTGACCAAATTAATAGTATGATTGGTATGGCTTATAAAGTAATATTTAAAATAAAATAAAAAAAATAAAGAAAAAACCTATATAAATATAGGTTTTTTCTTTATTTTTTTTACAAAAAATCATAAGTATGTTTTAATATATGTAATAATAATTAAATTTAGTAGATTATGATTTTTTGATTAGATATATGAGTTTTTGTATTTATGTTATTATGCTTACTTTTAGTAGGTATTTTTGAATTTATAAATTGATTTCATGATACTGCAAATGCAGTTGCACCAGTTATATATACTAAATCACTAAAAGCTAAGAAAGCAGTTCTAATTGCATGAATTATGAATTTCTTATGAGTAGTATTTTGAGGTATATGAGTAGCAATGGCTATTATTCATCTTTTACCATTAGAAGCAATAAGTTTTCAATCTGAAGCATTTGGTATTTCAGTAATTATATCACTTTTATTATCAGCAATAATTTGGAATTTTTCAACTTGGTATTTTGGTTTACCAGCTTCAAGTTCTCATTCTTTAATATGAGCAATTCTTTGAGTTACATTAGTTATTATGTTTTTACCAATTAATTGAAATATTGAGGTTATTCCAAACTGGCAAAAAGCTATAGATGTAATAGAATCATTATTATTTTCTCCTATATTTTGATTTTTCTTTGCTTCATTAATAATGTTATTTTCATTAAAATATATATGAAATAAATATTATTTTTCAACTCCTTCAAAAAAACATAATTCAGCACCTACAAGATGACTTCGTAGTATTCTTATTGCTACTTCTGCTTGGGTTAGTTTTGCACATTGAAGTAATGATTGACAAAAATGAGTTTGATTAGCTATGCTTATTTTAGTTATTTTAGCTCCAAATATTTTTGCAATAAATCCAGATATTAAAATTGATGATTTAAATAAAAGTATTAATTCAATACAAAAAACTATAGATTCAATTGATTTAAAATTATTAAATGAAACTGAAATAAATAATATTTATAATACTAATGTTGATTTAAATTTAATTAGAGAAAAAATTAATTCAGATATTATTTATAATAAAAAAGAACTTAGAAAAAATATATTATCATTTAGTAATAATATAAAAAAATTAGATTTAATTTTTTCTAATAATACTTTAAAAAGTAATTTATATATAGTTTCAGTAGTAAATAGTGATAGCATTTTAGATGAAAAATTAAACAAATGAGATCTAACATTAAACGATAATATAAATTTAATACTTAAAATGATAGATTATGCACCTATTTGGGTAATTTTATTTATATCAATCTCTCTTTGACTTTGAACAATGATTTGACGGAAAAGAATAGTTGTTACAATTTGAGAAAAAATTTGAAAAACTGATATGAATTATGCACAAGCTACAACTTCAGCTTTTATTACTGCAATAACTATTACAATTGCATCAAAATTTCACCTACCAGTTAGTACTACACATATACTTTCTTCTAGTGTGGCATGAACTATGAGTGTATGATATAAAAGTGCTTGAGTTAGATCTTGAACTGTAAAAAATATCTTACTTGCCTGGGTTTTAACTCTACCAGTTACTATGTTTCTTTCGGGATTAATATTTTTTATAATGTGGATAATTTTTGTAAAATAAAATAATAACTGTTACTATTATAAAAAGAGACATAATAGTAAATAATGTATGGCTAAAATAAGGAGTATTTGGTATAATTAAGCCAAATACTCCTTAACTTTTAAGTATGGCAAATAAAAGTTACCAAAAAAGATGTAAAAAATGTAAGTCAGAAGAAATAAAAAAAGACTGATTTATGAGATGAAAGCAAAGATATAAATGTAAATGCTGTTGATATGTCTTTCAAAACAAAACAAGAGCTAAAAAAGTAGAAATAGTCCAAATCTGGAATGATTATTGTTTTTGAAAACAAATATATTCTCAGTTAGCTGAAAAATATTGAGAAAGTATAAAAACTATTCAGAAAAAGTTAGATGATTTTGAGTTTGTTTCCCCGACAATAAAGCCAAAAGAAATAATTCTTTTAATGGATACAACTTACTTTTGAGAATTCTGAATAATGGCTTTTAAAGATTATCAAGAAAAGAAAATAATAAATTTTAAGATAGTTAAAAATGAAAATAATACTGATTATAAAAACTGAGTAAAAGAACTAATTGAACAATGATGGATAATAAAAGCGATAGTTTGTGATTGAAGAAAATGATTACTTTGATGATTTCCAGATATTCCAACTCAAATGTGTAATTTTCATCAAGTAGCAATAATAAGAAGATATATAACCAAAAAACCAATACTGGAAGCTAATATAGAACTAAAAAGAATTACTGAATTACTAACAAAAACAGACAAAGAAAGTTTTACTTTTTGGCTTCAAGAATGGTATGAAAAATACAAAGATTTTCTATGAGAAAAAGTAATTTGAAAAGATTGAAAACAGCATTATTTACATAATAGAACAAGGTCTGCATACTTTTCTTTAAAAAATAATTTGAAATATCTATTTATTCGGTATGATTATATCTGTCAAATAGAAATACCAAATACTACTAATTGACTGGAATGAGTTTTTGGTCACATAAAGGCTAAAGTTAGTCTTCATAGATGATTAAAAAAAGAGAGAAAAATTAAACTAATTCTTTCTCTTCTTTATGGGAAAATTTAACTCATTTCAGCCACACACTTTTTACAATTAAACCTAAAATATTTAGGAAATTTTCTTAAATATTTTTTATTATTAAAATATGAATAATATGATTAATAAAAAAATCTAAATCCGAATGGATTTAGATTTTTTTGAATGTAATAATATATTTGTTTTTTTTACTATTCTACCTTAAATAATTTAGGTGGATTTATTTGAATTTCAGAATTATATTTTATAATAAATGCATTTTCATATTCTCATATATCATTACATAAATTGTTTAATGGTATAGATTTATCACATCATTTATTAGCTCTTCTTATATAATTTAAATCATAAGTCATGGCTTTAAAAAAAATCTCTACATTTTCATTAACTTTTTTGTCTCATGGTAATATATATTGTCATCATGCTAAAATTGCTCAACCAATAGTATTTTTTGTAAATAATGTTCATTCCATTATTAGTTGATTTTTTAAATCATTTGTTCTTTCATAATTATCTTCAGTATAAATAGTTCAATCATTTTTTACACTTATAAATCATCAATCAGCATACATTATAGCTTTTATATATGTGACATCAGGTATAACATATATATTTCAATTTAACATATATCAATTATCAATATTATATCAATCTTTCAATATTATAATTCAAATATTATTATTTATATTTTTATCTATTATCAAATTTCAATCTTTTATTACAATTGTTTCAATATCTGTTAAATTTATTTCAGATATTTTTTTATCACCATTATAATAGTAAATTCAATTTAATGTTTTTCAAGATGTCATATTACTTATATAAGAATATGCATTTTTTCTTATTTGAGTTTTTGACTCAAGTTTAGATATATTTGAAAAATTATTTTCTTGTCATGTTATTGTTTGTTTTCAATCTCATTGTAAAGTTCAAATAACATTTACTCATATAAAATCTTTTCAATCAATATTCACTAAAGGGTCTTTATTATCTCAGATTATTTTATCATTTAAATAATAACTTATATTTTTTCAATTAAAATTATAATTAATAGTAGGAGGTAATTCTATTTTTATTCAAGGTGTAATTAAACTAGTAGCACTTTCAGATGTATTTAATGTACTATAAAATATAACTCAATCTTTCATATTTAAAGTTCCTCAACTTAAAGTTTTATTTATTATTGATAAGTCACTACTATTAGTATTTATATTTGAAATAAAATCATATATTTTAAAATTAGTTTCGGGAATTAAATTATTTTCTTTAGAAATTAATTTAAATTTATTACTAGTTCAGATATCTATTTTTCAATTCCAATTTTCTCATACATTATCCCAAACTTTAATTTCTCAGGTAAAAGGTTTTTCAAAATGATAATTTATTCAAGATAAAACCATATCAACTCAATTTGCTTTAAAATTTATACTTGAATTATTTGATTTTAAAGGAGCAGAAGATTTTATTCAATTTATACTAAAATTGAAACTATTTCAAGCTCATGTTATTCAACTAGTTGTAACTCAATCAAAATTTAATGCATTATCTCAAGTATTATTAATCCTATTTGTTTTTAATCATGATGTATCTTGTATATCTGTAATTCCTGTAGGTATTCAATTTATTGCTTTGTTTTGATTTGTTGAACCAGAAATATTTACAGTTATATTGTTTGAATCACTATTATTAGCATATGCATTTGAATTATTTGTTATAGGAAATCATAAATTCATAGTAACTGTTTTTATATCAAATACATCTGCAGGTTTAGTTGCATCTGAAGGACAAGATCATGAATCACAACTACAATTTTCATTACTATCTGTAACTACTCAATCTGTTGTTGTAGTAGTTGTTGTACAAACCTCAGTTCAACATGAACTGGAAACAGGTGACCATGTGTTTATTTGTTTACAATTAATAGTTCAAGCAGAATCCCAGTTTCATTCAACATTACAAATAGACCAATTGTCAGCATAACTACTTATATAATTTGAACATACTCATCAATAGGAAGTAGTAGATGAGGAAGTTATTACTGGAGGTGGAGGAACCAAAGATTCTATGACTGTTGCAGCTGATGATCCAGCAGTTGATGGAGCATCAGGTATAACACTAATTAGATTTCAATTATTTGTACATCAAACATGTAAAATTCATGAAGAATCAACAGTTGCAACAAAATCAGCTCATCAATTTGATATTAATTGAATCAAGTCTTGTCATTGTTGCATAGCTTGTTCTCAAGTTATACTTCAATTCATAAAATTTGTTACTATTTCTATCAAAGGTTGTGATAACCATCAATGAACTCAGTCATTTGTATTATCTACTATTGTATATCCTAATGCAACTTTTATAAATAATGTAAAAGTAGATAAAAATATCATTAAGATAATTAATATTTTTTTCATATTAAATTTTATTTAAGAATTAAATTATTTGTAATTTTTTATATATTCTTCAACTCATGAAATATTTTCTAATAATCATTTATTTTTTCTTTTTAATTGATTATTTATAAATTCTTTTCAATAAGGAAGTTGAAAAAATTTATTTTCTACTACTTTCATATCATTTTTTGTATCAGATTTTACAATATGAATTAATGTTAATAATAACATTTTAGATTTTAATTCATATATTGACTGCTTTTTTGCATCATTCATTAATATATTGTCATTATTTACTGTATTAATTGCAGATTTATAATATTCTAATGCTTTATCTAATCAATTTTTTTCATATTCATATAATCAAATAATCTCATAAGCATAAGAATTATTTTTATTTAATTCTATACTTTTTGTTAAATTATTTTCTATTTCTTGATTGTATTGAACATCGTTAAGCATATAATATCATCTAGCTAAAGCTACATATCACATAGGGTAATCTTGATAAGATTCTATTGATTTTTTTGCATATTCTATTGATTTTTCTATATTAGGAGTTAATCAATTTATTTCTAATTCTAATGAACTAAGAGAAAAATAAATTTCAGATTTCAATGTATTATCAGCAGTATTTAATCAATATTCAAAAAATTCAATAGATTTTTCAATATCTCATTTTCTTACTAAATATCTTCAAACATTTATTACTGCTTTGTAATTTCTTTTATATTTTTCACATGCTTTATAATAATATGAATAGGCTTTTTCATAATCTCATATTAAATCATAAACATGTCAGATTTGATTCAAAATTATAGAAGTAGTTACATTATTATCCTCATTTGAATATGATAACGCCTTATCATAATAATTTAAAGCTCATGTAAAATTTTTATTTATTTCTTCTCAATATCATAAATAATAATTATTATAAAATGGATCAACATAGTCAACTAATTCAATATTTATAGTTGCAATTATTTTTTTAGATTCAGAAAAAGATTCAGATTCTTTATATAAATAATTTCATTCATTTAATAAATTTCATACTTTAGTATATAATAAATTAACTTTAGTTTTTTTATCTTCTATAGTTAATTCTGTTTTTTCATTTATTTTTATTAATATTCTATCAATTATACTGTTAGATTCAGAAAAATTTCATGAATTACTTTTTGTTAATATTAATTCACTTTCTTCTTTTGAAGAATATTTGTTTAAATTATCATCATTTTTTAATAATAATAATTTCTCAGCATCTATATTATCTTGATTTATAGTTACTTCATTTTCATTAGGAACAATTTCTTTAACAACTTCTTTTTTACCACATGAAAATATTAAAAATAAAAATAATATTGGTAAAAACAATTTATATTTTTGTTTAATCATAATTAATTAAATAATCAAAATAAAATTCTGAGTTTAAAATCTCATTTATATAATAACATAGATAAAATAAAAAACCACATATTTACAGTGTTTTTTATTTGACAATGACACTTTATATATTTTTATATATTTTTTCTTTTAAAATACTAGACTTATAGACATCTTCTTTATATGGTTTTATTCTAATTACTTCAATATCTAATTCATTTTCTTTAATATATTTTTCTAGTTCTTTTGAAAATCATAATTGATCATAACCAAGGCATATAATCTTAGGCATATACATATCTATCCATTTTAAAGGATTTTCTTCATCTCAAGATATAATTATATTTGAAATAGATAAATTCTTTACATGGTTTACTCTATCTTCTATTTTATATAATGGATTTCTACCTTTAAATTTTTTTATATTTTTATCAGTTGCTAAAACTGTTACTAGTAAATCTCAGTATTTTTTTGCTTCAGATAAAAAATATTTATGTCATTCATGAACTACATCAAAACTACCAAAAGTAAGAATATAATTATTTTTTTCTCTTATTTCTTTTATATCAATTTGTATTTGCTCCTTTAATTTATTGAAATCATCAAATTTTTTATTATCTCTTATTTTTTCTAAAATAATTACTTCTATTTCTTTATCATAAATACTTTCATTGAAATCAAAAATAAAACTTTCAAATAAAGCTTTAGTATTATTTGCACTTCAAGCTCATCTATAGATTTTTCAATCTATAATAACGTTTATTTTATAAGTACCATCTTCTATTTTTTCACTTTCTAATTTTATGTTTGCCGTAGGAAATCATATAGTTGCTCATAATTGATTTCATTTTATTACAACTCATTTTATTTCTTTAATCATTATTTTTTTAATAAAGTTTAAAAGTATTTTTATTTTTTTAAATTTTTTACTTTTTTTCT
>CAYQAV010000127.1:0-5446 GCA_964415565.1 uncultured Candidatus Peribacteria bacterium | reverse complement strand
AAGTAATAGCTTACTAATAAAAGAAATATGTTTAAAGAATATAATCAAGATCAAACATTTTTACTACCACCAAGTTTCAGAGAATATCTATGAGAATCACACTAAGCAATAATTTTAAGTGAAATAATAGATGAATTGAATTTAAATGATTTGTATTTAGAATATTCAAGAGAATGAAGTTGAAGACCAGCATATAACCCAAGAATGGTTTTGAAAGTAAGTTTAGATTGAACTAAAATTTATGCTAATGTGTCAAAAACAAATAATTATGATATTGAATGATTAGATAAAAAAATAAAATAATTATTTGATGAAGCATATAGAATAGATGAATTAGAAGATGAAGTAATTATTTTACTTCAAGCAAAGGAAGCTGATGTGTAGAAAATGTTTTTTGAAATATAAAAATGAATCTTTGATTTGAAAGGTTCTCTTTAAGGTGATTTGAGTGAGTTCAAATTGAGTAGAATTTAATAAGTTTAGCTCATAATATGAAGAAAATCATTAAATTTCAAGCTTCTTAGAAAGATTTTATATTATTTCTTAAAAAATTAAGCGTTTTTAAAAACAAAAAAATATTCAAGCTAATCGCTTGAATATTTTGGTATAGACTCCTTAAGGGGTTTTTATTTTGTATTTTTTTTATTTTATATATAATAAATTTAAATATTTTTTAAAAACATTTTAAATATGAAAACAAAATTTTTTTTGGTATTTTTGTTAATGTTTTTTTCAAAAACATTTGCAGAAGAAAATAGTATTTTAAATCAAGTTACGGATAATTTCGATAAGGGGTGTTATGAATATTCTTGAAAAATCGATGTTGCAAATTTAAAAGATAACTTACTTAATTGAAAATTTCAAACTTATAAGGTAAGTACAAATTCAATACAAGATTTAAGAATCATTCAAAATTGATATCTAATACCTTTTAAAATTTTAAGTAGTGAGAGTAGCTTTATAAATTATAAAAATAATTTTTGAATAAATCAAATAGAATCTAATGATAACAATAGAAATACATATATAACTATTGATACACTTGATAATAATGAAATTATTTATGAGTTAGATAAACTACTTTTGGCAAATACTTTTGATTTCAATTTAAATTATGAATCAAAACAAAACAATATAGAACTTTATATATCAAGTGATTGAAAAGAATATTCTAAAGTTGATAAATCAAACATAAGTGATTTTGATATAAAATATATAAAATTAAAAATAGTTTGTTCAAAAGATATATGTATAAGAGAAAAAATAAAAATCTATGAACTTAATTTTGTAGAAGATAGAAAAATCGTTGTTTTAAATTCTTTTTATGAAAATAATCTAGAATTTTACTCAAAATTTAATTGTACTGATAAAAAATATACAAGTGAAGCAAAATATTATGATAATTACTGAGTAAGTTCTGAAACTCAAATTTTAAATTTAGATTTTGCGAAAAATCCAAATTATAATTTATATAAAATAAAAGATTTTGATAAAGATGGAATAGAAGATTCTTTTGATAATTGTCCAAATAATTATAACCCTGAACAAATTGATAGTGATGCAAGTTGAAAATGAGATGCTTGTAGTGATAAAGATTATGATTATATAATTTGAGAAAAGGATAATTGTCCTACAATTTATAATCCAAAACAGGAAGACCAGGATAAAAATGGTATTTGAGATTTATGTGAAAGTGATGTTGATAAAGATTGAGTATATGATTCAATTGATAACTGTTTAAATATTGCAAACCCAAATCAAGAAGATGATGATAGTGATAGGATTTGAAATGCATGTGATAATTGTAAATTAAAATTCAATATAGATCAAAGTGATGTAGATAAAGATTGAATTTGAGATTTATGTGATCAGAAAGATGATAGATATATAGAATCAAATAAATGATTTTTTATAGGATTACTTATATTTATTACAATTGCTTTTGGTGCAGGTATATTCTTTATAATTAAAAAGTTAAAATAATTTTTAAAAAAACACTATGACTAAATTACTAAATCGTATTGCTCTACTATTATCTATACTTATTTGATTTTGAATTACATTTTTAATTTACTGATTTTTTTGAGGATTTAGATATTTTTGATGAGATGATTCAATTGTATTTATAATGTTTTCAGCATTTGTATGACTTATATTTAAAAAAATATTTTTAAGTGAAAATTTTATAATAGAAAGACTTAATTTCTTTTCAAAACAAATAGAAACTAAAATTTTAGAATCTAAATCAACTTATAGTAAAAAAGACAAGGTAAATTTAGAAGATAAAATAGTCGTAGTTAATAAAACTAAAGATATAACAAATGATTATCTAAATAATGAATATGTAGTTAATGATTATGTTGAAAAAACTGAAAAATCAGAAACAAAAACAAGTTTAAAAACAAACTTAATTCCAAAACAAGAAAAAATAGAAAAAGAATCAATTATAATGAAAAATATAGCTGAGTTTTTTTCTACAAATTTACTTGCAAAAATTGGTTCTATACTGGTTTTTCTATGAGTATTATTTCTTTTAAGTTTAATTTTTACAGCACTTCCTTCACTTGGAAAAATAATTTTAGGTTTCATTATATGATTTGGTATTTATTTCACTTGAGTTATAATTGATAGTAAATGATTAAAATGAGAATCTAGAATCCTTCTTGGAACTTGAATACTTATAAATTTTTTAGTTATACTTGGTGGTAAATTTGTACTTGAATGAAATGTAAATTCTACTGAATTTTTCTCTACTTGAATTACATTTTTCTTTTTAATCTTAAATACAATTTTTTGAGTTGTAACTTCTCTTGTGTACAAATCAAGAACTATGCTTTTGTTTTCATTTATATTTGCTTATTTAAACCCATTTTTAATTTGAGAAAGTTCTACAACTCCTTATACATTGGTTTGATATTCTGCTATAGTTTAAATTTGAGCACTTATAATTTGAAATAAAGAAAATAGTAATTTCTTAAAAATGTCAGCATTTATACTTTGAAATATATTATTTATACTTGCTCCATTTGATAATGAAATGTGATGGATAATTAAATTTGTAGCATCTGCAATCTTAAGTTTATGAGTTCTTTATAATTTATATAAAGATAATTACAAAAATATAAATAGTGTTTTTATTACTTCTTTTATATTTTTAATCCTAGAATTAATTTCAGGAAGTGATAATTGATTAATAAATAATAATCTGAGTTTTGTTACTTATCTGATTTCTATACTTGTGTTTTTCTTTGTTTGAATAACTTTGTTTTTGAAAAATGCAATTAAAAACTTATTATCAATTATAATATTTCCTATATTAATAATACTTTGATTACTTTTTGTTTGAGATTTACACTTTATAGAAATAAGTTTATGAACTGTAATAATTGCATATTTGATTTGATTTAGTCTTATTTCAAGCCCTAATAACAATGATGTAAAAATTGGAAATTGAATAAAATATTTATTTTTTGCTATATTAGCAATATTTATTTTTATAGT
This sequence comes from uncultured Candidatus Peribacteria bacterium, assembly GCA_964415565.1. Lineage (GTDB taxonomy): Bacteria > Patescibacteriota > Gracilibacteria > BD1-5 > UBA6164 > JABWCI01. The sequence goes on along the minus strand of CAYQAV010000127.1, from coordinate 1,945 downwards.
TAATAGTTACTTAAGTTTCAGTTTAACAGATATAAATTTTGTTTCTTTTATAACTGTTTTGATAGTTAGTTTTGTATTTATGATAAGTTCATACATATTTTCAAATAAAAATAATTTATCATATTTATACACAATTTGAACAATTTGAACTGTGTTTATACTACTTCCTGTTGTAAATCTAGATTTAGCTATTTCAGCAAGATCAGCATTTGATTTAAGTTATGTACAAGATAAATTTGTAAATTTAATAAAACCTTTTTGTATAGTAGCTATTTCATTATTTGGAATACTAAATACTTTTTGGCCATTTATAAATAAATCCCTGATAAAAGAAAAAACAAACATAAGAAATCTTGTTATCTGACTTATAGTTTGAGCATTGTTTTTATGAGGAGAATTATATAGATACTGATTAGATTACTTCCCTTGAGTAAGTTTAGGACTTGCATTTGCATGACTTGCAATTTTTTACTTCATACTTTCATTTATATTTATCTGAAATATATGATTTGAAAATATTAAAAAAGAAGACTCTTACAAGAATAGTTTATATGGATATTTATTTATATCTATGTCTATTTTTTCAATTGCTATCGCACTTATTTTTTCAAAAAGTCCTGAAGTTATATCTCTTATTTGGTTATTTGAAGCGACAATTTTATTTTACTTCTTTGGTAAAACTAAAGAAACAAAGATATTTAATGCAGCAATTATACTTTTTATAATCTGAATAGTTAAACTTCTAGAATTAGAAAATTATGTAGAAAGATGAGATTTTATGTTCTTGGTACCAATTGCACTGATAATCATATCTTTTGTATTAAATATAAGATATATAGACTTTCTTGAAAATAGTTTCAGAAAAAATATTCATGATATCATTCATATAATCTGAATGCTTACTGTAGCAACTCTAATAGTAAAAATAGTACCTCAAACAAATCATGGTTGGTCAACTCTATGAATTGCAAGTTTTGTAGGTATTTCTGGACTTATTTACAATGAATTTAAATCTCAATTATTAAAAATATTTTTTGTAGTATTATTGTTATTTTTTACACTTGAACAAATAAGTAGTTTTGATTATATATCATTTAGATTACAAGAAGATAATTTAAGACATCTTATTTCCCTACAATATTTATCTACAGCAATAATAACTGCAATTGTAGTTTACTGGAATAAATTTAACAATATATCAATATACAATAAAACATTAAATGGTATAACTTTAGTATATTTACTTATAATTATATCAACATATATTTATGATATATTCAACAACACTTTTGCTATAACAATTTTCTGGTGAATAATCTCTATTTATCTACTTATAAGATGAATAAGTAGCGATAAGATAAAACTTAGAACTATTTGATTGTACTTACTTACACTTGTATTATTAAAAATATTTTTATACGATATATGGTATTGATTAGACAATGCAGTAAGTAGAGTTATAGTGTTTATCATACTTTGAATCTTACTTATATTTGTTTCAACTAGATATAGTAAGAAATACTGAAATAACTTAGTTTGAGAATTTAATCTAAATAACTTAAATTCAGATATTAAGGAGGAAAAACCTAAAGCACAAACAAATATAAAAAAAGAAATGAGTAATGAAGAAATAACTTCTCAAATTAAAAAAGTAGATTTAAAATGAGTAAATTGAGCAAGTTTTAAGATAAATTGAAAGATAGCTTTTTCTACAAAAAGTAAAAATATACTTCAAATAATAGTTTATGTTTTAAATAAGACATGATTAAATCAATTTGAAGCCAATGAATTAAAACCATTTTATGATTTTATAAATTCTCACTATATAAGTGATTTAAGTACTCGTGATTTAACTACTGTACAAAATGCTTTCAAAACTTTTGTTGAAGCAGGTTGAGAAGTAATACTAAAAAAAAACTAGGCAATGTGATATGAACCCCAAAAA
>CAYQAV010000126.1:0-10395 GCA_964415565.1 uncultured Candidatus Peribacteria bacterium | reverse complement strand
ATAGATATTCCAAATACTACTAATGGGTTAGAGTGAATTTTCGGTCACATTAAAGCTAAAGTTAGTTTACATAGATGACTAAAAAAAGAGAGAAAAATTAAGCTAATTTTATCTCTCTTATATGGGAAAATTTAAACTTCTCAGCCACCCATTTTTTACTATTAAGCCTCTTTTATCAAAATATTTAATATAGACAAAAATAAAAACCCATTTTAAAATAATATTTTGAAATGGGTTTTTATTTTTGTATCTTATTACTTAAATTTTTCTTTGCTTTCTCTTCTTTTTCTTTTTCTTTATATTCTATTTTTTTCTTTTCCCATTCTTGTTCTTGTTTATCTATATCATCAATTGTTTTAAAAATTCTTTCCTCTATTTGTTTTTTAGGTTTACTATATTTTTCACGAGAAACAGTAAGAATTTTTTCATATCTTTTTGCAAATACTTCTTCTTGTTTTAAATTTGGTGCAAAAGTTGAAGCTGAAAAAACTGGACTTGGCATACCATCAATTAATTGCTTTGTATAAATATTGTACTTTTTTAAATTCATTAAATCATCTTCAAGTATTTCTCAAGTTAAAACTTCTTTTAAAATAGTAGCATCATGATAACCAACTTGAAAAGAGACTATACTTCAAACATTTCAAAAAACTGCTCATCTAACTGATTCTTGCATTTGATCAATATATTGATTTGCCATAACTATATTTAATTTATACTTTCTAGCTTCACTCAAAATAGTAGCAAAACTATCAGTAGCAAAATTTTGAAATTCATCTACATATAGATAAAAATCCAATCTTTTACTTTCAGGAATATCTGCTCTACTCATGGCATCCATTTGAAATTTAGTTACCATCATAGCTCATAAAAGTGCTGATGCATCTTCACCTATTTTTCACTTAGATAGATTTACTATAATAATTTTATTATTATCCATGGCCCATCTTAAAGAAAAGCTATTTTTTGGTTGTCATAAAACATTTCTCAATATAGTACTAGATAAAAATTGTCATACTTTATTAAGTATTGGTCAAATTGCTTCTTGTCTTTGATTTGGTGCCATTTTTGCAAATTCTCATGTCCAAAACTTTTTTACTACTGGGTCTTTTATCTTTGCAACAACTTTATTTCTATAAACTTCACTAGTTAACATTAATGGGATAGAAATAAGAGTCGTATTTGAATATTCAAGTAATGCAAGGATTGTATTTCTAAGAATATATTCAAGTCTTGGTCACCAACTTTCTCAAAATATTTTTTTAAATATTCATACAAGTCATGAAGCCACAAGTGGTCTTTGTTCTGGACTTATATCTTCAAGCATATTAAAAGCGATTGGCCATTCAGTATCACTTGGATCAAAAATAATAGTTTGATTTGTTCTAGATTTTGGTATAAAACCAATAACAGCTTCCGCTAAATCTCAATGTGGATCTATAACTGCAACTCATCTTCCCTTTCTTATATCATCAATAATCATATTTTCCAAAAGTGTAGATTTTCACATACCTGTTTTTCATAAAACATACATATGTCTTCTTCTATCATTTGGTCAAATACCAAAACTCATATTTGTTCATCTAAAATTTGTTTTTCAAATTGGTGTTAGATCTGACTCAGGATTTATATCATCTGTTAAATCTGGATCAATAATTGGTAAATTTGAAGGTGGCTCAAAAGCTCTTGAATTTACCCAATTTATTTGTGGAGTTTTTACATAACTTGTAGGTAGATGAACGAGTCATGAAAGTTCATTTGTAGAGAGTATAGTATTTCAAATAACTTCTCTATTTTTAACTATATTAACTTCATCATCTCATGAAACTATTTCTTTCAAAACAAAAGAATTTAATCAAAAATAAGAAAAAACTTCTAGAGTTGAATATATTTCTCTAATTGTTCATTTTCATTCAAAAGATTCCTCTCATGCATGAATAATATTTATAGAAGTGTTATACCCTGAAAGGCTTAATTTATTTTTAAAAAATTTATTAATTCAATCATCTCAATCATTATCAGATAAAGTATTACCTCACTTATCAACATCATCTCATTTGATAATAAATAATTTGATAAGTTTTCATAAAAAAATAAATGGGAAAATAATTATTTTGTATATAAAAATATACTTACTAAGAAGTATTTTTTTTACAAAATTAGGATATTTTGAAGTTATAACTTTTATTATTTTATCACTTTTATCTTTCCAGCTTTCATCTTTTATAGGTGTAAAATTTACCTGAAAAGTATTAAGTGTATATTTTCAAGTTCTTGATAATGCTGAAGTTATACTTGAAAATGGATCAACTATATCTTTACTTGCTTCTTCTTGAAGTTCAGTAAAACTTTTAATTGGAAAATAACTATGTTTTTTTAATCAAACTCTTCAAATTTGAATCTTTGAATTTGGAATATTTGCTAAATAATCTCAAACTTCTATTATTTCAACATTGTTATAATGTGCATAAATTTGATTTGAAAGGAAATTAGCATACTTTTTTGGAGAAACTATAAAAAACCTAATTCTATTTGCTACTTTTGTAATTTCAAACGAAAAAGTAGATTGTTTATTAGGCTTAGAAAACATTGTTTTTTTAGAATAATCTTCAAAAACTCTGTGAAGTATGATTAAAATATGTTCAAAGACTCAAGGTCATTTCAAATTATTTCTATCAACTAGGATTTCAAGTACTTTTAAATTCATATTTATTTTTTATAGTTTTTATACAATATAATTAAGTAATTTAACTTAAAAAACATATAAAATACTAGAAATAAATTGCTTTTGATTTATATAGATTTAATAAATTTCTTCTATAAAATCAAAAACTCTACCAATTCAACAAGTTGAATTGGGGACTCAACAGTTTTCGTTTATTTCAGAAAATTATTAAATCTATATTAACATAAAATATACTATAACACAAATTTTTTAGCAAATAATTTATGCTGAGAACATTTTATTCTTATTTCAAATTCATCAATAGAATAATCATAAAAAGTAACTACAGTATCATCATCTGGTTTCAGAAATTGTTCATCTAATAAATCACCATATTCATCAAATAATCAAACCCAAACAATTCTATGATCAACTCACATTGGATGAGTACTTCATCAAATAATTACTTCAAATTCCTCTCAAATATGTTTAACTTCTATAAAATGGTCAAGCTCAAACAAATCTTTTGTATCATCATATAAATAGCATATTTCTTCATTTACATGATGGAAAGTATCATATTCTTCACAAACTGGGCATTGGAAATTATCTTCTATTTTTGTTCAGGATTCAATTCATTCTCAAATATCTCAAAGTGCTTCATCATATATATAATTACAATTTGTGCATAAATATTTCATTTTCTTGATTTTAAATATATATAAGTATTATTTATACAATTATAATCAAAATATACAATAATGAAACAAAAATTTTCAAAAGATGAATATAAAAAATTTAGAAAATATTTTTCTATGAAAAAATCTGAAAGTGAGATAGAAAAATATTTTCTAAATAAAGCTTATAAATTCATAAAATATATAAAATGGATTCCTTGATTAAAAATGATTTGAGTCTGAAATAGTATATCTATGAATTCAGCAAACATAGAAAGTGACATAGATTTATATATTGTTACAAGTACAAATACTATGTGGATTAATAGATTTTTAATAAGTATAATTCTTCAAATATTATGAGTTAGAAAAACATGAAAAAAACATGCATGAATGTTTTGTCTAAGTTTTTTTAGTACAACAAAATGAATGGATTTTTCAAATTGGGCATTAGAAAAAGATATATATTTATATTTTTGGATCCTTCATTTTAAACCACTTTTAAATAATGACAATACTTATGAAAATTTTATAAAAAAAAATACTTCATGGCTTAATTTTGATGAATATTCTGACATAATAAAATCAAATAAAAAATATATAAGATATTATAAAAAAACTCTAAATAATTATTATATTGAAACAATACTTAAAAATATTGATTACTTAATTAAAAAAATATTTTTACAAAAAACTTTAAGACATTTTAAAAAAATTTGAAAACCTTATTGAATAATTATAAATGATAATTTATTAAAATTTCATAACAATGATATAAGAAAAATAACAAAAAAAGAATTATTAGATTAATCTAATAATTCTTTTTTTGTTATTGTAACATCAACTTTACCAATCTTAGCATTATCTATATCTATGATCTTAAAACTTAATATTTCAATCTCTTTCTTATTTTTATTATCCTCTTCATCTTCTTTTTTTATGTTAAAATTAATTATTTCTCAATTTGAAGGAAATCATTTTAAAATATGAGTTATAACATAACTTAAAGTTTCTCAGTCAAAGTCTCTTTCATCGAGTCAAATATCACTTAATTCTAAATCAAATTTATATAAAACTTCTTCTATTAATACATCACTAGAAACTATAAAAGAATTTTTTCAATTTTTTATAAATTCTTCAATTTCTTTATCAGTCTCATCTCTTATTTCACCAAAAACTTGTTCAATTATATCTTCCATAGTAACAAGTCAAGATACTCATCAATATTCATCCATAATTATAGCCATAGTTCTATGTGCTCACTGAAGAGTTTCAAAAAGTTTTTGAATTGATTGTGTAAGAGGTACTTTTAAAACTTTTTTTAATTTAATTTCAGATAATTTTTTATCTTTATTTCATAAATTTAATTCTCTAATCAAATCACGAGCAGTTAAATAATGATCAATTTTATCAATAGTTTCATTAAATACTGGAATTCTTGAATGAGTATGAGTTAAATAAAAATTCATTGACTCTTCTACTGTAGTATCAAAATCAAGTGCATCAATTTTAACTCTAGGAGTCATAACCTCTTCTACTGTAGTGTCATCAAATTCTAAAATAGATTTTATTTTTTCATGTTCATCATCATCAATTCATCAATTATCTCTTCACATATCTATAAAACTTTCAATTTCTTCATCTGACATAGCTTCAACATGTGATCATTTTGAAAAAATTTTTACAATAAATCCTATAATTAAAATTAAAGGATACAATATAAATAGTAAAAATTTATAAATAGGTGCTACAAATAATGCAATTGATGTTGCATTTTTAATAGCAATACTTTTAGGAATTATTTCTCAAAAAAGAAGCAATAAAAAAGTAATGATTCAAGTTGATATTCATACAGCTGTAGCTTCATTTAGTGAAGCTCAAGAATTTCTAGCAAACTCAATTGCTATTGTTGTAGCAAATGATGCAGTAAGTGTATTTACAAGATTATTTCAAATAAGAATAGTTATAAGTAACTTATCATTATTTTTTTTAATATTTTTAAGTGATTTTGATCAAAACCTTCACTCTTTAACTAATGAATCTATCTTATGAGAAGCAAGTGACATTAAGGCAAGTTCTGTTCAAGAAAAAAATGCAGATAGAGAGAATAAAAAAACAAATAATAGTATGAGTAAAGGATCCATTTTAGTAAATATTATATTAAAAAATTAATGCAGTGTATTTTATATACAAAATATAAAAAGTAAAGAATTTTTAAAAATAAAAAAGCCGAAGTCTTTTTTATTTTGCTCATACAACTTTAAAATTTTCTCAAATAAAGTTTTTTTCTCAACCAATAATTATATGATTTGCTATTGTTTCTATAACATTTGGTTTTGAATCATCAATAGGATTTATATATATCATTTTACCATAATCGGTAATAAGTCATGAACTTGGTTTCTCTTCTCAAGTTATTCTAATAGCCATATTTGTAGCTAGATTATTAGTAAAAAATATAGCATAATCTTTATTTTGAAAATCAAATTTAAATTCATTTCAAGTTTTATATCTAGAAAAAGATAATGTTTCTCAATTTTTTTGAAGATATCAATAATTGTCTGTCATATTTAAAGTTTCACTTATTGCTATAGGAAGAAGAGTAAATCTATCTCTATATGAAGCTTTATCAAACTCAATAATTTTCATATTATAACTAAGACCTACATCCGTCTTTGAAAATAAATCAAAAAATAAGTATCACTCGGTTACATCTCATATTTTAGTTATCAAAAGTGGATTATCATTATTATGAATATTTGAATTTATAAGATCATTTGTTACATAATTATTCCAAAATACGTTAAAGTAATCTGTTGTATTAGGATATACATTTCAAAAAACTGTCAATCTAGGAGTTATATCATCATCAAAAAAATTTCAAGGATATCAAACTGTTCAAGTAGAGGTTGACCTATAATTATCACTATTCATATTATCATCAACATTATCAACTCATCAAACTCAAGTAGTATCAAATTCAAAAAAAGTATTATCCGGATCACTAAAATTTGATAATGAAGTCCAAATTGGTGATGATGCTTCAGAAAGTTGAGTAACTTCTATTTCACTTACATTTAAAAATCTATTTGTATGATTTGAAACTATTTGAATATATTTTATTTCATCTGCTGATGCATAATTTGCATAAGATAAATTAAGAGTAATAGTATCATCATTATTTATACCATTTACAGAAACAGTTTTAAGAATATTATTTCAAGCATCTTTAAAATAAACAATTCAATTATCCCAATAATTACTTGAACTATTTACTTTTTTATAAATAATAACTTGTGATAGTTTTTTAGGAGCTCATAAATCAAAGGATATTTGAGTATAATCTCATTTTGTTGATTTATATTGAGTACTTAAATTTCAATCTAAAGATTGAGATGCACTATGTGAACTACTTTGATTTGAAGAACTTGAAATTTGAATTGAACTATTACTTATAACTCATCATGAATTAAATGCTCAATTTGCTATTGTCATTAATTCTCAATTAAAATATACACTTGTAAAATCTTGTGTTGCATCATCAAAATAAAGTCTAACTTCTTGTCAACCATAATTAAATGTACAATAAACAGTTCAAAAGTCATAATTCATTTCTGAAACTAGATTTGATCAACTATTAGTTGTTCAACTCATAGTTATATTTGTTGGACAAGAAATAAAATCCGTAAAACCTCATCAGTTTCTATTATATTGTCTTACTGATTCTATATTTACATTTGCTTTATCTGAAAGTTTTAAAAAAACTTCTTCTGCATTTTTTCAAATATTTATATTATTATTTAATATATATGTGTTATTAAAAACAACATATCAAATAATTAATGCTACATTTACAAGTATAAGAACATAAATAAATATACTTGCTTTTTTATCTTTATTTTTCATATAAGAAAATTAATAAACTAAATCATATTCATCTATTATAAGTTTATCAACATAAAAATCAGCAAAATCTTTATCAAATAAACTATCATCAAATAAATTTATAACACTAAAATAAATATCTATCAGATATCAGTAATTATATATTTGAGCATTAAAATCCTTCATTCTAAGATTTTTAAATATCTTATCATCAGAAAAAATCTTATCATAAATAATAGAATTATCAGAATCAATAGCTGCCATTTCAGGAACACTTAAATATCTATATCACAAAAAATTATCTCAATAAACATAGTTTCTTTGAAGTTTATGAGTATCTAACGATACAATTCATAACAACATTCATTCTTTACTATCAAGTTTTTTTAAATACAAAACATTATTTGGATTTGGTATAGTGGTTCAGGTATATGAAGGATCAGTAATTCATGTAAAAACTTGTGCATCACTATATCATCATCTAACAAATCTTCACATTGAATCTTTAAATGTAAATCACTCATCAATTGATGAAATTTTAACATCATTATTAACAAGTTGTTCTACACTATCTGTTATAAAAATGAATATAATAAGAAACAATATTCACGATATTGTTATTGTAGTTATTAACTCTATGAGAGTTATTGCTTTTTTATTATTAAAAAATTTCACAATTAGTAAAAATTAATTATATTAGTATTGTTATAATATTTATATTAAACATTTTGTAAAATGAAAAATAATAAAAGAGCTGATACAATTGCTTGAATAATAATTGCTGTTTTTATTTTATCCTTTGCTATGCTATGAATAGTAAATGTTCTTGACTATAATCAAAATATTTCTCAAAATTATGAAAAAGAAACTGATACATATATTCTTAAATCAAATTCTGAAAATATTTTAAATAGACTTAATGTAGATAAAATCCAAGAAAATGAGAAATTTTATATATATAAAAATACAGCTTCTGGTGAATTTTTAATAATGACTTGAGCAGCAAATGAAAGTTATAAATATGTAGATAAAGATTGAAATAATGTTGATCCAAATTTATACAAAGGTAAAACATTTATTAGAGAATTTTCAAAAAAAATAGATATACTTAGATATGATATAAAACCACCTGAAATAAATAATTTAATATTTCATTTTGATGCGAATGATATAAATTGAAATGAAAATATTTGAATAAATGATTGAGATACAATAAGTGTCTGGAAAAATTTAGCAGATAATTGAGTTCCTAATGCAGTTGATAAAAGTACTATATGAGAAACTACTCAATATACATCAAATCTACCTACTTATAGTGAAAATTGATTAAATTTATTACCAATGGTGCAATTTAATTGAAATGATCAAATGTTGGCAATGGAATTAAATGCTGATATAAATAATGACTGAGATTGTTATTCACAAAAGTATTATAAAGAAAAATCATTTGCAATAGTTTTTAAAACTTGAGATGATATCACAAGTAGACAAATGGTGTATGAACAATGATGAGCAGCTACTTGATATAATTTTATGATTGAAAATGGTGATGTTTGGGCCTGAATTCATAATATAGCTACAGAGTGAGGTTATGCTTGTACTTGATATAGTGGTAGTGATACTAAATTTTATTTTGAGTGGGATTCTTGAAATACTTTTAAATCAGTAAATTTGTGAGAAGTAGTACCAAATACAGTTTATTTTGTTATGGTAGTTCAAGATAGTACTCATATATATAGAACTCATGCTAATGAAATAGATGATATAAAAGAAAATTATACAACTCATAATAAATATATAGATTCTCAAAATAGATTAAAAATATATCTAAATTGAGTACTTGCAAGTGAAGTTGACCATGTTGATCCACAACCTGAACACTCATATTGAGCATTATGAAATATATATAGGTGGAATGTAAGTGCTGTTACTCATAATGCAATTGATGATGTTAATTCTAGTGATAAAGTATATTTTAAATGATGAATTTGAGAACTTATATCTCGGAATCATGCTCTTACAGAAAATGAAATAACTTGAGTTCAAAATTACTTTTCTCAAAAATGGCTTGGTGGTAAAAAAAGTATTAGATACGATATAATAGAAACTAATATAAAAGAATTTAAAGATTTTTAAATTATAAAAATATAAAAATGAAAAATAAAAAAGCATTCTCATTTGTGGAACTTATAGTTTCAGTAACTATTTTAGCAATAATAAGTACTATTTGATTTATATCTTATAGTAGTTATTTATGAGATTCTAGAGATTCTCAAAGAAAATCAGATCTTGCTCAAGTATGATCTGCACTAAAAGTATATAAACAAAAAAGATGATATTATCCTATACCTGGTAATAAATTTGATTTAACATACAATTGAACTTGAGTTGTTTTTCAATGAAAATTTGATGAAAATGTTCGTTTAAATACTCTTGATAGACTTCCTCTTGATCCAAAAAACAAAATTGGTTATATTTATTCTATAACAAAAAATGCACAAGAATATGAAATGGCTGCAACTTTAGAAAATGAAGATAGTCCAATAGCAATAGTAAATGGAACATATAAATCAGTTTCAAGAGATATATTACCTTGAATAATGTTAGCAATTGATGTACCATCAGGTTCAAGTGTAGAAATTCATGATTGAGTATGAAGTTGAAGTACAAATAGAAATATGTTTATTTTTTGAAACCAAAAACATAATCTAGCATATGATTTTGTTGAACCATTTTTACCTCAAAGTGATTGAACAGCTATTTCTACAATATTAACTGAACTTGATACAACAAGTTCATATTGGCAAAATACTGATTATAGAAGTTGTATAGAAATAAAAGAAAGCTGAAAAGCAATACAAGTTGATAATTCAGCTATAACATACCAAATAATAGATTCTACTACTTGAAATCTATCAGATAGAGTTTGTAATTGTACTGCAAGTACTTGCACTTGAGATTAAGATAAAGAATAAGATATAAAAACGACTTCTGTAATTTACAGAAGTCGTTTTTATATCTTATTCTTTACATGGATTAGAAATAACTATTTCAAATATTTCTTTATTTTTATCAAAACAACCTATTCATGATTCACACCAATTTATATATGGAGTATCATATCAAGGAAATACAAAATAATTTTTTTTATATATATATATATATATT
>CAYQAV010000125.1:0-2731 GCA_964415565.1 uncultured Candidatus Peribacteria bacterium | reverse complement strand
TAATCTTTTTAAAGATTTTCAATCTTTTTCAGTTTTTTCTCTTAATTCTATTTCTTTTATTTCTTGCATATTTTTATTGGTTAGTATACCAATTTATTATACCTATTTATACTAAGAAAGCAAAATATTTTTAGTATAATTGAAGTATTTATAGATCAAGAAGTATTCATTAAAGAAACATACCCATAAGATTCTCAATTATATCAACTAAAACCTGAAGGAGCATACCATAATACTCAAGGTCAAACTCAATCTAATATATAATTAGTATTTAAATTATCTGGATGGCTAATTTCTTCTAATCATTCTCATAATATAATAGAATTAAACTCATTAAAGTCATCTACTATCATATCTAAATGATAATCATTTTTAGTTTCATTTAATGAACTTGGATATCAATAATAAATTCAAAGTTTTTTAGTTGAATTATTAGTTAAATTTCATTCATTATATCATCAATTAGAATTACCTCCAGCTAATGCAACTCAAGGTAATACCTCACAATTAATACCTGTATATCAATTAGTACAAGTATAAGAACATGGTTCAGATATATCTCATTTTACCCATTCTTGATTTGAAGTATTTGGTGTTCAAATATTATAATCTGCATTAACATAAGTTGGAGTTGTTGCACATCAATTTGCTGGTTTAATATAACAAGGTCAATTTTCAAATTCACTTTGATTTACTATTCAATCTAATATTCTTCAATCTTGAAATATCATTTTGTATCATAAATCTACATTACAATCAATATTTACTGTTCAAGTTAAAACTTTATTTAATGGAGTTCAAAAATCATCTAATAATATTCATATTGAATATTTACCATATACATAAGGAAATCTAGTTCAAAATTTATTAATTTCTTTTAAGATTTTAGGTATATTACTTTTGCTTTCTAAAAATGACATTATTTGATAATCTTTATTATTTGAAGCTAAAGAAAATGTATAATATTCATTATCTTTAGGATCAATACCTTTTCAAATAAATAAAGATTCTAAAAGAACTTCTTCTCATGCTTGTCATTGTGTAGAATATTTTCTTCAGTCAACATAAACATCTATTGCATTTTCAGGTTGAATATATTTTCATTTTGATAATTGTAAATCAATTCCATCTCATATATTATGAATTTGATTTATTCTATTATTATCTTTAACTGTAACTATATGCTTTAAATAAGACATATATCAAATAGAAGATAAAATTGCTAAAATAGATATAACTATGATTAATTCCACTATAGTAAATGCTTTTTTCATGGTTTTTTATAGATTAATTAATATATATAAGTATAAAATAAAAATAAAAATAAATAAAAGAAAACAATTAAAAGTAAAATCTCTTTACACAAAAAACATTTTACTTATAATACTAATAACCAACATTCTCTCTTATTATATTTAACATTTTTAAATCTACATCACTTATATTTTTAGGCATTTTAGCATCAACTTTTACTATAAGATTTCACTTATTAATTCATTCACTTTTTCAAAAATCTTTTACTCTAAATTTACTTCAAGGTTTTGTATTTGCTGGAATTTTTAAAGTAGCTTTTTGTCAATAAACTCAAGAAACTTCTATTTTACATCCTAATATTAAGTCAAAAATTGGTATTTCATAAATTTTTTCAAAATCTAGAGTTTTTTCTTCTTTAGGGGCTTCTCTTCTTGTTTGTTTTCTTGAACTTCATCACATACTTCAAAATAAATCTTCTATATTAAATTCAAATCATGAGCTAGATCATCTCGAACTTCATCACATACCTGAAAAAATATCTTCAAATCATCATCATCAAAAAGGATTTCAAGAACCTCAAAATTGACTTCAAGAACTAGATCAAAACATATCATATTGTTTTTTCTTCTTTTCATCTCAAAGAGTATCATATGCTGAATTAATTTCTTTAAATTTCTCTTCTGAATTTTTATTTCATTTATTTCTATCAGGATGATATTCCATAGCTTTTTTTCTATAAGCTTTCTTTATTTCTTCTTGAGTAGCATTTTTACTAACTCACAATATATCATAAAAATTATTTGACATTTTCTATAATTTAATTATAAATACTTGTATATTATTTTAACTATAACTTATTTTTTATGAAAAAATTAGTCTACATCATTTTATCTATATTTTTATTTTTTTCAATAGTATCTATAAGTAGTGCAGAAAATAAAGAATGATATATTGAAAAATTACTTGATTTAAGTTATTGAATTGAAGATTACAAATTTCAAATAAATGACATAAATTATGTATATTTTTATGATTCAAAATCACAAAAAATGTATGATAATTTCAGAACTGCTGAACAAATTCTAAAAGATGAACTTATGAAAATGTATAGAGAATGAAACATAGATTATTATAAAATGAATTGAATAATTACAAACTATAATTTATTTGTATATCATACAAATAAATTGTTTAGTTATTTAAGTATAAAAGAAGTTAGACCTGACTTTAAAGAACTTGATAGTGCAATTATTAAAAACTATGAATTATCTAGAAGTTATTATACTAGAACGAAATTACTTATATTAAAATAAAAAATTAAAAGGCCATATTTATAATGATATGAACCCCAAAAAGTAGAATGTAAAAAAAAGACATTCTACTTTTTTTAGTGTAAAAAATAAATATACTAAAATATATTAATTAAAAAAATAACAAATATGGCTTGAATAAAGTATAATAAGACTCAAATAGAAGA
>CAYQAV010000124.1:0-5316 GCA_964415565.1 uncultured Candidatus Peribacteria bacterium | reverse complement strand
CCTCATGCTGCTTCAAAATCTAGAACTGATATTTCAGGAATTATTATTGTAGGTTTTTCTTTTAGTTCAATATAATCAACCCATGCCTTATCAGATCATGAATTTACTGAACCATCTTTTGAATAACACCAACTAAAATTGTGTAATCAATTTCATACATTAAATATTTCAAGAGACCAAGCAACAGTTCATGACCATTTATTTTGTTCTACTCAATCAATATAAAAATGTAGATAATCATAATTTAATTCACTAGAAACTTTTTTGTAAAAACTTATTTCATAATTATTATAAAGTGTTCTACTAACATCAAAACAAGATGTAGAATTATTTGCAGTATTTCAACTTTCTATTGAATACAATCATTCATATTTATCAATTGTTACTCTTGAAAATATTCATGAAGAAACAATATATCATCCTGGAGTTTCGAAATCAATTATTTCATTTCATCAGCCAGATGTATAATCTACTTTAAGACTATCTATCTCTACTTGTTGAGATCAATTTGAGTTAAAAAATGCTTTTATTTTAAACTCTCAAGTTCATCAAGCCAATCAATTAAATGTTTGAATTTCAGAGTTTATTTCAACTTCTGTGTTTGAATTTATTATTCATGAAGTAGTACTTAGCCGATTAATTCAACTTAAATAATACCAAGTAACTCAATTATCCTTTGATATTTGATATTTAATATTTCAAGAATTATTTATTCAATATGTAGTTGTTACTTTATCTATACTTCAAGAATAAACTATATTACTATTTGGAATAATATATGGTCAAGTAGTATCGTAAGACCATTTCATAACTTCTAGAGAATCTCAAGTATATCCTGAAACATAAAAATAATCTCATACATTATATATTCAATATGCTCAATTTAAAAGTGGATTTGCTGCATTGTGTAAAACTTTTGTTACATATACTGGTGCAATTCGATTTGTTATATCTGCAACATTTACTGCACTATTTCAAAACGATGTAATAAATAATTTATTATCATAATACAATAAATCTCTAGGACTTGTTAAACTATAACTTCATCACGATATATTTGAAAGTGCTACTGGTGCTGTTGGTGTTGTTATATCTATTATTCTAACTGAATTATTTAAATATGATGATACATATGCATAATTTCATACTATTTCTAGTCACCATGCTCAGTTTAGATTTGTTGTATCACGTACTTCAGTTATAAAAGTTGGACTAGCTGGATTTGATATATCTAAAATAGATAATGCATCTCTATTGTATGAAGTAACATATGCATAATTTCATACTACTTTTACATCTCTTGCTCAATTTAAATTTCAATTTGCAACTCTATATGTTCATGTTATAGCTGGTGCTGCTGGATTTGTTACATTTATTACTTGTAATGCATCATATCTATCACATGTAAGATAAACATAATTTCAAACTTTAGCTATTCATCTAGCTCAGTTTAAAGTTGTTGCATTTACTAATTGTCATGCTGCAGTTGGTGCAGCTGGATTTGTTACATTTATTATTTGAAGTGCATCACTAACTTGTGACGCTATATATAAATAATTTCAATCTTTTACTATTCATGCTGCTCAACTCAATCTTAGTGTTCAGTTATTATTTACTAATTCTGTTACTAGTGTTGGGGATGCAGGATTACTTATATCAAGAATTGATACACTATTTCTTAAATTATTTGTCATATATGCATAATTTCACTCTACAACAACATCATATGCTCAATTATATGTTGTTGTATTTGTTATTGATCATACATGATTTAAATCTCTTTTCAAATATCAAAATCAACTATTTACTTCAATTAGATTTGGATCCGATATAGTATAATCAATTGCATTATCAAATTGCCATGTATTTGATAATCAAAAAACTATTTTTGTATTTAATAGTAAAAAAATAAAAATTATTCTTAATATGTATATGTATTTTTTATTCATTTTTATTTATTATTTCAATTAACATTTAAACTAAATGATATTTTAATATTTTAACTTCAAACTAAAACTAAAAAAACATTAAGATTTTATTTTAATGTTTTTTAGTATGTTTAATAATTAAAAATTCATCTGAATGAAACATCCATTTCATAATCACCTGCGGACTGTTCATCCGTTACTATACTTCACACTTTTATATTATAAATATATGAGTTCAAATTTCAATTTATATTTATATTTACTCATCAAGTTCAAAGAATAGGATTTAAAGGTATATTTTTCCTAGGTCAAGAGTATGGTGATTTATCATATCATACTCAAGTAACTCAATTCCAATCAATAATTACATTTCAAAATCAATCATTTAAAGTAGTATTTTCAAGAAATTCTAGCTTATATGCAGCTCATACAGTTTTTATTGTTACTATTATTTCATCTGTAGGAAAAATAGGTCAAACACTAGAAATATATGAACCTGTATTTACAATTATTTCTGGTCTATCTATATAAAAAACTGCTCAGGTACTAGAACTATTTCAATTATTATCTGAAATTTGAAAATTATAACGATATTTTCAATAAGCTAGGTTATTTGTTGTATATGTAGCACTCGTTGAATTAATTATTTTTGTTCATAGATTTAATCAAGTTGCAGATATATCTGGTCACCAAATTGTTCAATTCCATTTATTTAATGTCATTAAATCAGAACTTGTATTTATTCAAGAACCTGCATCAGAATAATTTATGAAAATATTATGATTTCATCAAGGTAATAATGATCAACTTAAAAAGTTTATACTACTAATTACTGGTGAAATTAAATCTACATTTGTATTTTGATATGTAATATAATCAACAAATGCACTATCCAATCAAGTATTTGTAGCTCAATCTTTTATATAACACCATTTATAAGTATGAAATCAAGATGTTATATCAGTTTTATTATATGTAGACCAAGCAACTGTTCAAGACCAAAATTGTTGTTCTATATCATCTATATAAAATCTAAGAAAATCGGCACCTGCTTGAGATGACACACTATATTTAAAATCAATTGTTCAAGTAGCACTAAAAGTATGATTTACTTGAAAACAAGATTGTGAATTAACAGCTCATCAGTTATTACTTTGTAGTGAATATGCTCATTCAAATTTAGAACTTGTTACTCTTGACCAATTTCAAGAAGTTACAAAATACTTATTTGATGCTAATTCAAAATCAAGTAAACTATTTATTACTTCTCATAAATCATTTATAGTTATAGTAAATGATTTTTGAAAATTTCATCAATTACCATCATTTGTATTTATTCTTATATAATAAGTATTTTTTAATTCAAAATCTGGTGATTCTGTAATTTTTAAACTATTTCAAACTATACTAAAACTATAATTATCAGTATCTCAAGCTCAAGTTACAAATGTATAAGTATGTGTATCTCATATATCTGCATCTGTAGTAGTTAATGTTCAAACTGTTGAATTAGATGAAATATTTTCATTTATATTTGTACTAGATAATGAAATATTTGTTGGAATATTATTTGTTCAAGCAAGTGCTGCTAATGTAAAAATTTGATTATTTCATAAATTTATTAAAGTAATTCTCCAGATATTTCATCACATATTTGTCATAACTTGTGGTGTTTCATCAGAAAGTGAACCATTTGTATTTGAATCATATACAAAATAATAATTAGCTCCCGAACTTGGAACTGGTAGATTAAAAATTGTATTTTCAACATCAAAATCCATAGTGATAGTTCATACATCACCAACCTCTTGAACTTTCCATTTACGAGTAATTATATTGTACAATGATGGTGCTCATATATTTGTCCAAGTATTTCATAAATTATTATTTGAAATACTCATAAATTCTTTATCAGCAATATCAACAAAACTATTAACTAAGTTTGTTCATTCTCAGATTGCTTCAAGAGTAATTATTCAATCATTGTTTGATGATTTTGATTTTACTTGTCAAAGTTCTGATAAATTATCTCTTCATATACCAAAAATATTATTTGTATATGAGCCAGCAGCTGCAGTTGACCAAATAAGAGTACTTCCATTTGATGCAACATAATTTTGAGTTCAATTATTAAGTGTTATACCATATTTCAAAGATAGATATGACTCTATCTTAATCCTATCAGCATCGCTAGTTCTTGCACCATAGTTTATTACTTCTGCAATCTTACCACTATAAAAAAATGGATTAGCTGCATCTAGTGTTTTTCATAAACTAAAATCTGCAGTTGATAATGTTTG
Source organism: uncultured Candidatus Peribacteria bacterium (assembly GCA_964415565.1). Classification (GTDB taxonomy): domain Bacteria; phylum Patescibacteriota; class Gracilibacteria; order BD1-5; family UBA6164; genus JABWCI01. The sequence continues at coordinate 1,088 of CAYQAV010000124.1, read as the reverse complement.
ATATATATTTGTAGTAGTATTATCAACTTTAACTCACTTTTCGTAAATATCTGTACCATTTGCAGTAGCATTTTCATTTATTCAAATAAGCATAGGTTTACTAGCATCATAAGAAGCAATACCAGTTTGAGATGATCTCCAATTAGTACTTGATCAAATTGCATGTGTTATAACTTCATCATTTATAGCTACAGTAAATGCTCAAAGAGTTACTCAAGCAAAACTAAGACCACAAGTTCAAGAGCTTAATATTCAAGAAAGACAATCAAATGCAAAAGGAACTTGTCATGTAAGTGTTCAATCTACTTGACTATTTGGTACAATAACTAAATAATAACTATTAGAATTTGCTCAGTTATTCAAATTTTGTAAAAACTGTGTTGTTCAGTCAAAATCAACAACTGGATTAAAATTTAAGTGTCAATTTGTTGTATTATTTAGATAAATTGGTGAAACTCATGCGGTTGCATTATTACCATTTCAAGATTGATCATTCCATGTAGTTAAAGCATTTCAAGATACAGTTGTACTTGTTCATTTATTTGCTTTAAGCCAAAGACTAAGACTACTTCATACTCAACCAGGAGATACTGGATCTGTTCATGTAATATCAACACTATCTAGTTCTACAATTTGATCTCAATTAGAAGTAAGAAATGCTTTAAATGTAAATAATCATGTTCATCATGCTAAAGCATTAAAAGTTGCTAAATTTGTATTTATAACTATAGGTGAACTTGAATTTGCTACTCATCAAGTTGTAGTCGTCCAAGCACTACCATTCCAATAATACCATGTAGTTCAATTATTTTTTGATATTTGATAAGTTATAGTTCCAGTATTTAATGTTCATAGCGTTTGTCAAAAAGTTAATAAACTTTGATTTGCTCAATAATTATATGAAATTGTTGGTTGTAAATAAGGACTTGTATTATTATAAGACCATTTCATAACTTCTAGAGAATCTCAATTATATCCTGAAACATAAAAATAATCTCATACATTATATATTCAATATGCTCAATTTAAAAGTGGATTTGCTGCATTGTGTAAAACTTTTGTTACATATACTGGTGCAATTCGATTTG
>CAYQAV010000123.1:0-9293 GCA_964415565.1 uncultured Candidatus Peribacteria bacterium | reverse complement strand
TGTGTGAACAAGAATAACTAATTCTCATCTAGATTTCAATTCTATATATAATGGAGCTTGTTTTATAATATCTGGTTTTGTAGCAATCATTATAATATGTGCATATTTTTGTGAATTATTTTTTATATCAAACCAAAAATTAGGCCTTATAAAAACACTATTTTCTTCTTTTGTATTTTTTTGCATTTAAAAACTCTATAACTAATTAATGTTTCAATTATAGAGTTTTTTTATTCATTGCAAGAAAAATAATTTATTTTTTAAAATACATTCAAATCATAATACATATTGAAACTAAAATTGTAATAATTATATCTTTTTTAGATGGGATTTCTTTTAAAATAAAGAATCAAATTATGTATACAAAAACAAGATATAGTAAACTTAATAAACTAGTTGTAACTATTCATAGAGTAGAATACATTGTTAAAGCCAATAATATAGATACAATAACAATTGAATTAACAAACATCATTAATTTAACATAACCTTTTTCCAATTTTTTAAATTCTCCAAATTCACTTTTATACAACATTAAAATAATTGAAAAAATTATAACTAGAATTGATTCTAATAAATAAAAATTGGCAGAATTTAATATAGTTAGAAAATATAGAGTAGAAAAAACTTGAAATGATTTAATTATAGAAGAAGTTAATACCATTAAACAGTATTTATTTATCTTTAAACTATTTATTTTAATATTTGGTAGTATTACTATAAATGAAGCAACTAAAGCAGAGATAAATGTAATAAAATTAGCTTTTTCAGATGCTATAAATATAAATCAAATAATAATTGGAAAAACTTGAAATAACATTGCAAATGGTTGCAATACAGATACCTTTTCACTTGCATAAGCTATTCTTCTAAGTGGATATGTTATATATAATCAAGCAGTTGCAATAATAATTATTAAGTATTCTTTATATGTAAAATCTATTTTATTTAATTCAAAATGAAATATTCAAATATAAAACAAAGTAATAATTATAAAAAAATGATATGATCTGTTAAATAGTGTTTGTAAATTATTTCATATTTTTTTATTTTCTAGTAATATTTTTCAAATTACCATTCATGTAGCATTTAAAAATGATTGTAAAATTCAAAGTATTAATCACATATTTTTTTATTTAAAATAATATCAAATTCAAATCATTATTATAACAAGATTAGCTAATAATATTTGCTTTTTAGTTGGATTATCTCAAAGAATAAATTTCATTGAAAATATTGAAAAAACAATTGTAATAAAACTAAGTAATGAGGCAATTAGAACTCAACTTTTTTCAATAATAATTATTGATAATATAAATGAAATCCGTCATAGAGATGAAGATATAATCCTATATTTATAAAATTGTTTTGGTTGTGTAAAAAGTGTTTTAAAATTCCTTTTAAAAATTATATTTGAGAATAGATGAAATCATAAATATACAAAAATAATTACAGAAAATACATCTAGTGTTGTATATTCAAACAATATTTTTCATATTATAAGTGTTGTACATGCATATAAAAATTTAACAAAGATATATAATTTAATATCTCTTTCTATTCAGAAATTTTTATAATCTATACTAAAAAGCATTATTACGACAACAGCTAATAATGAAATTAATAAGGTTGTGATACTTGTGTATCAAGGATTTCAATAAAAAAGTATAAATCATAGTAGTATGATAAAAAGTTTATCGAAACTTCAATATGGCAATATTTTTGAAACTTTTACTTTTTTAAATATTGAAATTTCTATTAAAGCTGCAATTCAATCAATAAATCATCAAATAAGGATTAATAATATGATTTTATTATCATAAAATATATTACTATTTATTCAAAAAATAAATACACATAAATATATATATATTAATCAAATTACTGGTCAAATCAGAGTAATTAGTCAATTATGTAAAGTTGAGTTATCTATTGCTTTTTTCCGATAACTTGTTCAAATTGCACCCATTAAAGATGCAAAAATTCATATTAAAATATTCATATTAATTAAACAGTTCTTTTATAAAATCAATTATTTTTTGTAAAAATGATCTAGTATCTATTTTTTTTCAAAACTTTTTTTCATCAATTTCAATAAGCTCATTTTTTATATCAATTGTATTTTCTTGAATCTTAATTAAATTTTTATCTAGTATAGTAATAAAACCAGAAAAGAGATTTAATCATGTTATTGAATCTGGATTTATTTGATTTGCAAGTAGAGTTAATGCTGAATTTAGCTTTGTAATTGTTTGAACTCTGTAAATATCGTCTGATAATGCTTTTATATATTGTTCATGAGTAATTCTTAATTCTTTTGGTAAATATTTATCAACATCTTTTACATCTTCAATTTCATTTATTTTTTCAAAAATCTTTGCAATTTCTTCATTTGAAATATTTATTCCTGAAATTATTTTATCTGCAGTTTCGCTTGATATAACTCAATATTCAACTAATTCTTTTAAGTTTCAAATTTTTTCTTCGGTTTCTATTTCAACTGTTATTTTTTCTTTAGTTGCTATGAACTCCAAATGTTTTTTTTCTTCTTTTTTAATTTCTTCTTCATCTAATAATTTGTTATTTTTATTTTCATTATCTTTATTAATTCAAGTTTTTTCAATAGTCATATTTTTAAATTATTATTTAATAAAATTATTATACTTAAAAATTTAAATATAAAAATAATTTGCATAAAATAACAATTTAAAATATAATTTAAATACATTTTATTATTAAATTAATACTTATGCTTAGATTTATTGTTCCTTTAATATTGATTTTATTACCTTTATTTTCAATAACTAGTTATTGAATTCCAGGTATAGTTCCATCAATTATTTTTGATATAATACTTATATCATTATCAACTAGAGTTGTTACTCCAAATACTGTAAAAACAGTTGAATTTTTAGGTAAATATAATAGAATTTTAAGACCAGGTTTAAATTTCATTATTCCATTTTTTGAGTGGACAAAAAGTCAAACATTATTTAGAAGAAATTTTCCAATTGATGTTGAGTGAATTACTTGAGATAAAGTTACATGAATTATTGGTTTAAATGTAATTTATTATGTTGAAGATGATAAAAATGATACTGATGACGGTAATATTTATAAATCAATCTATAATATAGATGATCCGAAAACAATGATGAGATCAACTATTGATGAACAATTAAGAGCTATGATGGTTACTTTTACACATAAAAATATATTTGAAAAAAGAGAAGAAATAGGTGAAGCAATTGAGGAAAGATTAAGAGTTAAATTAGCATCATTTGGTTATAGATTAGATTCAATTCAAGTAAGAGATGTAAAACTTGAATCATCAGTTATGGCAGCAATGAATAAAGTAATCGAAACACAACAATTAAGAGAAGCTGCGTTAAATGAAGCTGAAGCTAAAAAAATAATGCAAGTAAAAGAAGCCGAAGCTGAAAAAGAATCAAAAATACTTCTTTGAGAAGGTATGGCTTGACAAAGAATGAAAATTGCAGAATGATTTAAAGAATCAGTTGAATTAATTAAACAAACTGATGATTCATTAAATGCTGAAAAAGTATTACAATTTCTACTTGATTCATCTAGAATTGAAACACTTTGAAATATTGGTTCAAAAGAAAATTCAAAACTAATTTATTTAAATGAAGATTTAGAATGAAGAGCTTCAAAATTAGTTTCATGAAGTGAAATTATGTAATTGCAAAATAAAAACTCCAAAAGGAGTTTTTATTTTGCTTCACTTATAATTCAATAAATAGCCTTTACTACTTCTGTCATTTTATCAAAATTTAATGTATCAATTGTATCAAAATCATTATGATAATTTTTGTTTCTAAGAAATGAAGTATCAGTAATCATATATGCTTTATATCATAAATTCCAATAACTTCTATGATCTGAAAAATCAACTCATTTAATAATTTTAGGTGCATTAAACGATTCAACAGGTATATTAGAATTTGAAATCATACTCTTTTTCAATTCTCTTATCTTAAAATCAAATAATTCTCATACTAATGCAATAAAATTTCATTTTTTAGGATAAAACCGATTTTGAAATCTTATTTGATAATTTTGTATTATATCATCTCAAAAAACTCAAATCATTTCTAAACTAATCATAAAATTTATTTTTTCACCATTATCTGATAAACTTTTTGCATGAACATAACTTCACATATTTTCACTATCAAAAAAAGGAGGTTCTTCTAGTGTATATGCTACAAATTCTAAATTTTTATTAGGTTTATTAACTCAAATCAATCTAGTTAATTCAAGTAATCATGCAACTCATGAAGCATTGTCATCTGCTCATTTAAATATTCAGAAAATCATTTTATTATCTATTTGAACATATTCTCAATAAACATCATAATGTGCTCATATTACAATTTTATCTCATTCTCATTTAAATCTGCATAGTACATTTTTGTATTCCTTATCACTAACTATATATTTTTGAAATTCAACTTCATCACATCAATTATCTTTAAAATTTTTATATATATAATCTGCAACTATATTTAATACTTTTGTTTCATAATAAGTTCTTTGTATTTCAAAATCAGTTAAATATTTCACATGTTTATATAGATTATCCTTAGATACACCTATAATCTGATTTGATTTTTCAATATTTCAGAAAAGTGGATTAGTTATTATAAAATAAAAAAAAACAAAACACAAAAAAAATAAAAAATATAAAAAAAATCTCAAATTTACATAATTTATTTTAACCATATTAATTATTTATGAATATAAAAATATATAAAATCAATTAACAGAATTTAATTCACTTATTATTTCCTTAAAAATAGATTTATAATTAATAATAAGATTATCTATATTAATTAAATCATTTTTTTTTATATTTTACTCAGGTTTTTTATAATAATAACCTCTTTTTATTCTTCTTATTGATTCTATCAAATAATTTATCCAATATTTTTTTGAGATTGGTAAATCTTGAGCATGTAATAAACTATAATCATATCATGCGAATTTTCTCTTAAACTTACTTACTCATGCAATTGGATGTTTTGGATTATCATCTGGAGAAACTCACCAAAAATTATATATTTCACAATTGTTCTCTTTTGCATTTTTTATTGCTTCCCATTGACAAAGATAATTTGGTGAAAATTTATGATTTATAATGTCGCTACTCGCTATATAATAAACACAGGTTTTTCAAAATCTAATAGTCATCAAAATACTTTCAATAACTCAATTATAATTTGTACTTATTGTAGTTACATTTTCTCAAAAAACTTTATATAGATTTTCTATAAATTCCGGACTAAATGAGTGATATCCAACTTTTTTTGAGTGATTAATATGCATTTCTATTAATTTTTCCTTTTGATTTTTATTATTTCAAATAACAATTTTAACTCATTCTTTTTCAGCTCTATTTATATAATATCTATCTGATTTTTTTATATTTGAAAATAATACTTCTAAATCTGGTTTTAAATCAAGTAGATGTGTATCTTCTGCATGTTCATGCATTGGTGCATTTATGAAACCTAATTTTTCAAATGATTTTTTATTTAAAACAGTATTTTTTACTGGTGAATTAAATCTAATGAAATCAGATTTTTCATTTATTGCAAATGATTTTAATTCTGGTAAAATTGATTGTAAAACCTCAAAAAAATCTAATTTATTTACTATAAGTGGGGTATGTGGACAAAACAAATAAGTTCATCTTTTTGCTATATTTTTAATCAATGGAATAATTCAAATTAAATTATTTTTTTTATCATAAATTCAAAATTTAAATACAGTTTTTCATGCTAATTCTTGAAATTCTGACCATTCCCAACTAGACAAAAAACTATAAAAATCTAAATTATTATTAATAATAAAATTATTCCATATCTCTTTTGATTTTATTTTTTTAATTCAATACATTTAATATAGTGCTATTATTTATAAAATATATCTTTTAATTATCATGTTTAATGTATACATAAGTATCTATTAAATTCAAAATCCTTCTTAAATCTTTTTTATTTATATTCTTATTATTTGGTAAAAAAAGTATTTTATTAGCTATTTCTTCTGCAACTAGACAATCAGATTTATACATTGCTTTTTCCAAATTACTTCATACTGGAACTATATTTGAACCATTCCAAGTTCTTCATAGTAAAATTTTATTACTTTTCATATAATTATAGAAATCTTCCATAATTTCTTCTGATTTAAACAAAATTGGGTATCTAAAATAGTTTAATGTTTCAATAACTAATTCCCTAAAAACAGGTTTAAAATAATTATTTTCTATATTTTCATCGTAAAAAGTTGCTATTTCTTCCCTATCTCTTTGATAAAAAAATATCCTATGCATATCATATAATGCTAATGCAGCCAATGAATTTGGTAACATATAATTTAAATCTTCATTATTACACTCTTTTTCTTCTTTTTCTAATATTTCATTAATAATTCATAACTTTCTTGATAAATATATAATTGCTTTTCATAATCAAAAAAAACTATAAGTTTTGAGTGATAAAATTCAAACTATATTGTAAGTTAGATTTTTACAAACCAAAGATATAGGTGGTAAAACTAAATTTCTCTTAATATTTGAGATTTTTTTAAAATATTCTTCATTATTTATAACAAGAAATCAACCATTAACTGATGAAATTACCTTATCTCTTCAAGTTGAAAAAATAGAAAAATCAAAAAAACTACCATGTTTTAAATCATCATATTTTGATCATAGTGAATGCGAACAATCTTCAATTACAACTAAGTTGTATTTCTCAATTATTTCTTTAATCTTATTTATTGGTGCTGATTTTCAAAAAGTATGTTGGACTATAATAACTTTTGTTTTATCTGTTATTCTTGATTCAAGTAATTCTAGATCAAAAGATAGAGTTTTTTTATCTATTTCGGCATAAATTGGATTTCATTTTGCTTGAATTATAGAATTTACAACAGAAATACAATTATATGAATTTATAATTATTTCATCATCTTTTTTAATTCAAATCATTTTTAAACAATGAAATATTGCACTTCTAGCATTGTAAAATGAAATAATTCTAGATTCTCTTAGATTTAAATAATCAAGTAATTTTTTTTCAATTTTTTGACTATATTTTCATACTCTAATATATGGTAATTTATAAGTAAGAAAAGCAAAAGACTTTAGAAAATGTTTTTTACTTAATGTTGTAAAGAAATCTGTGATTATTATTTTTTTCATATTAAATTTTTAAGTTGTAGTTGAGATTTTCTTCACTCAAATAAAAGTACATCATTTTTTCAAATCTTATTTAAATTTTTTATAATACTTTCAATCTTATATCAACCCGATATTAATCAATTTATAAAATCCTTTTTATTATTAATTCAAACGTAAAATACTTTATCTACTAGTTTCTTTTTTGCAATTTTTTTTCAAATTTCAAAATGAATTGTTGGTGATTTTTTTCATAATTCTAATATATCATCCATTATTAAAAAACTTTTTCATCAATTTTCTACAAAACTATTTAGAACTTCTAATCAAGCATAAAGTCATCATTCTGATAAATTATATGTATCATCCAATAAAACACTATCATTATATTTAATTATATCCAAAGTATTATTTGGCATTTTTAGATCAAGTAATGAATTTTTAATTATTTCTTTATCTATTCAAATATCGTAACAAAACGCTAGAACTCAAGTTATATTTATGATATTATGTGTTCAAAGTAAATTTGTTTTATATGATGTTTTACTTCATTTATAGTAGAAATTAAACTTAGTAATTGCTTTTTTTACTTCTATTATCTCAGATTTTGCATCACATTTTTCTTTTATTCAATAAGTAACAATATATGTTTTTTTATTAAATTTTGCTTTTTCAATATTTTTATCATCTCAATTTATATAAAGTATTCATTTATTTTGAATTACTTTAAGTTCAATTTCACTTTTTGCTTTAATTGTATTTTTAATTCATCAAAAAAGTGCTAAATGCTGATTTCAAATTGCGGTTAAAAACCCATATTTATGATCAACTATTTCTCATAGTGTTTCAATTTCTCAAATCTTGTATGCTCACATTTCAACTACAAAATAATCGTATTTATCTTTTAATTTTTTTATTATTAAATCAGAGATTCAAAGCTCTGTATTTATATTTTTTGGAGTTATTAATACTTTTGAGTTTTTTTCTAATATTTGACTTAAATACTCTTTTACACTAGATTTTCAATAACTTCATGTTATTCAAATTTTAGTTGGTTTATTAAAAATTTTAGATTTCATTTTTGTTTCAAAAAATATCTTTTTTTTCAATTTATTTACTAATGGTAAACTAAAAAATACAGATAAAAATATGACAAGGAATGGAAATGATAGATTAAAAAGTATGAAAAAATATATATTTTTTGTAAAATATAAGAATAATGATTCTAATATTAGAAAAATAAAAATCGTAAAAATAAGTCTAGAAGTTACTTTTGGAAATATAATTTTTCTTTTTGCAATTTTTGAAATCACAAAAAAAGTTTCTAAAATAAGTAAATTAAAAACAACATTGAAAATGACTGTTTCTATTAATTGATTAATAAAATATCAAAATGTTAATATTAAAACTGGTATTTCAATATAAAACCAAAAATTAAATATAGCTTTTTTTCATTGAGCAGTAGATATATATTCAAAAAATCTATCAAATCTATATTCTTTTAATTGAATACTAAAAAACCAAAATAAGTATTTATTTAATAATGGAAATATTGATAATATAAGTAATAATGTTAAATTTGTTTTCATAAATTATATATTTTTTAATAAAGTATTTACTAATTTATTTGGATTTTGTAGATGAATTGAGTGAGTTTCATTTTCTAAAATTACAAGTCTTGATTTTGTTATATTTTTTTTCATAAAATAAGCATCACTTAATGGAGTGTAATTATCTTTTTCTCACCAAATCAAAAGAGTATCTATATCTATTTTTTTTATTTCATCACTTATATCATTATTTATTATATTTAAATAAGTTTCTTTTAAAAAAGGAATTTCCTCGCTTTTAATATAATCAGCTCATCATATAAAAAAATATATTTTTCTTCTAATTTTTTTAAATATTTTGAATTTGAAAATTATTTTAAATGGTTTAGAAATAATATTAAAAATAGATTTTTTTATATTTCTTTTTTTATCATTTCTAATTCAAGCAATATTATTTAAAATTAAATTTACCGAATTATCAGTTGAATTATCATTTACATAAATAACTTCATAATTGGATTTACTTTCTGTTT
>CAYQAV010000122.1:0-6168 GCA_964415565.1 uncultured Candidatus Peribacteria bacterium | reverse complement strand
TCTAGACTCTGGTGCGCTATCTGGTACTTTTAGCGCTTGTTCCGGCCAGAGCGCATATCCCAATCGTCTAGACTCGCATGGGTTTGGAATAGGAGTCGGTCATGGTTCCGGCCAGAGCGCATATCCCAATCGTCTAGACTTCAACCCGAGCGCCAATGATCTGGCCTGCAGTTCCGGCCAGAGCGCATATCCCAATCGTCTAGACTGCCCTGTTTGGTGCCGAGGCTGCCGTGACAGTTCCGGCCAGAGCGCATATCCCAATCGTCTAGACTGTGAGCTTGGCAAAACCATGCGCTGCCAATGTTCCGGCCAGAGCGCATATCCCAATCGTCTAGACTAAAACAGAGCGCATGGCCATGGTGGTGTCAGTTCCGGCCAGAGCGCATATCCCAATCGTCTAGACTCCAGCCCGCCTTTGACGCAGAGCTGTCAAAGTTCCGGCCAGAGCGCATATCCCAATCGTCTAGACTCGACTTTCGATAACCCCTTGATTCGTCAAGGGGTTTTTCGTTTCTGAGCTTTGAAAAATGAAGTGCACGGTCTAGAAAAGATCAAATTGATCGGGCGTTTTGTTGGTGGGTTGCTTGGTTTGACCGTGAAAGCTGACGATGTGTTCGTACTGCTTGTCGGTGAATTGCAGGATATTTACTTTGCCTCCTTTGGGCAAGGCTTCTTCCACGCGTTTGCAGTAGGTTTCAATTTGTGCACCGCTGGTGCAAAAACGCATGTAAACGCTGAACTGGCACATCTCAAAACCCATGTCCAGCAGCGTGTTGCGAAACTCTGTGGCGGCTTTACGCTCGGCTTTTTCCACCACGGGTAGATCAAACATCACGGTCATCCACATCAGTCTGTAGCCCGATAACATGACTGCAACTTGTTACTCATCTTGTAGCGCACTGGCAAGCGCAATGGGCAGGCCGGGCAGTGGCAAGTCCAACATGTCCCGCTCACCAAGATAGACCTGCGCGAGTGATACCGCCAATTTTTGAGTGCACACCATGACGGGGGTTGCGCCAGCTCCGGTCTGCATATCGTCGTAAAGCGCATGGACTAATGCTCGCTTGGTCTCGGGTGTAACCAGAACTTCGCCGCTACGCTGCAAATGCCAAACTTTCAGGTCAATCACGGGCCGAAAGGGTTCCATCAAGTCGTCCACCAAGCGCATGGCGTTGTTGTCATGGCTGTGGTGTAGGCCAATGCTGGGGTGCAAGCCTGCGGCAATCACTGAGCGTGCGGTGCAGGCGCGCAAGACGGTGTAGCCATAGTTCAGCAGGGCATTGATATCAGTGCCGCCGTCCTGGTCGCGTCGGAATGCATCTCCAAATAGTAGCCCCCAGTAACGCCGTGCACCCTGGGCTTCGATGTTTTCGGGGTCGCCACTTTTGACTTTTGAAACCAATGCCTTCAGCGGGGCAGTGGGTGCACCAATGGCCTCAAGTGCAGCGGCTTGTTGTTCCAGTTTGGAGCGGACCACTGCAGCCCAAAGGCGTTTGTGGGTGGGCAAGCTGGCGGCAATTTGGGCTTCGATGCGCTTGGCCTGCTCAAAATTGCCATCAATGGGCAGCAACATGCCAACCGCGTTGTGGTTAGCCGCGCACAGCACAAAGGGCGCGCCGCGCTCTGACAGCGCCACCAGCAGGTTGTTGGTGTAGCTCAGACCGTGTGCGTTGGCGATAAGGGCAGCAATGTCGTCCAGTGGCACTTGCCCCAATTGCTTGCGTTCGCCATCGGTGTCGTGCACCACCATAAAGCCACGATGCAGGGACAGATGCCGACGATCATCGGCCACCTCGACGATGCGACCAATCATGCTGTTTACCCCTTAAAACCCGGGTCGTGAAGTTCGCCGATGGGGGAGATGGTGGCGCGGCGAGCTTTTGATTTTTGAAATGAACCAGCCGTTTTGGAAATGTAAGTGAATGGGTCGCTTCTATCTCGGTTGCGGGCATCTACATTGCCTTCATGGATAGCAGCCATAAAGACCTGACCGTTACCACTTAGAGTTGCGACGCGCATTGTTTGGACTTTCCCATCCACTTCAATTCTTACTGCATCGTCAAGTATCAGTCGCATCACCAATGGTTTCCCGCTCACGCTCAACGATGGATGCCGCAAGCGTGCCAGCCCATGCAACCGCACCAGTTGATAGGCTTCAAAGGTTGAAATCACCTCGCCATCCCACTTGCCTTTGTCGTTGCGAACAATCTCTATGCAGTAATTGCTATCGCCTTTGTACCCCTTGTAAGGGCGCGGTTGGCCGTTGGGCAGCAGGCCGTGCCGTGCATTGGCTTTGGCATCGCTGAATTCGATGACTTTCAGGTTGTCTTCAACGCGTTCGCGTTTGCCGGCCATCATTTTATGAACGCTCACGCGACCGTTACCCAGCAGCCCGTAAGCCGTGTCGTTGTGCATCGCGCCTTCATGCCCATGGTCGGGTTTGTGGCTGACCCAGATGTTGCTGATGGCGCGCTGCACATGGTCGCGGTAGTTGGGCCAGGGCAGGGGCATGTCCACCACCAAGCGGTTGAGTTGCTGCTCACGAGCGCTGGCGCTGGCTTTTGCGAACTGTTGCAGTAAGCCTTGATCGGTCACGGCAATCACGCATGCATCCACTGCATGGTGGCGGTGGTCATTGCGGTTTTTTTCACCGTTCAGACCAAGTACGTCATTCAGGCCAAATTTTGCGCGCAGCAGAGCCGTCATGCGCCCGGGAATGACACGTGTGTTTTGCGGGCAGATCAGGCTGAGGTATTCACGCGCTACCTTGCTCAGGTGACGGGTGTCGTTGAGCGCGCGGGCCAAGAAGCTCTTGTCATCTCGCAGCCAGCGTTGCAAGGCATCTTCGGCAAAGCGGTCACGCTTGGCCTTGTTGGGAATTTGTTTGGCTCGTTCAATGATGCTGTCATAGTCCCAACCCTGCGCAGCAAAATCGTCGCGGGCTTGCCATGGGGTGCGGTTGCCTTTGATGCGGTTGGCTTGACGCATGGACACGGTTTTGTTGTTCAGGCTGTCGTCCAGGGTTTCCGAGAACGGCAAGATGTGTTCAATCTCCACCTGCTCGCTAAGAAGCATGGCGGCGCTGATTTGCACGCCAGAGTAGGGGCAACGCCGGTCGGCCACGTTGTCACTCAACTCTTCCCACAAGATCATTTTTTGAATGTCGGCGGCACGCACGCGCTCGGGGCTGATGCTTAAAACGCTTGCAATATCGGCGCGTAGCCGTGCATTGCGGCGTTGGTTGTCGGCTTGGCGTTTGTTGTCTTCGTCTCGTTGCTCTTTGCTTTGCTTGAGGTCGCGTGCCAATTCGACAATGACCTCGCTGGGGTGACCATAGCGCTTGATTAAACCGTTAACCACCACACGCACCTGATTCAGACCGATGTGGACAGTTGGGTTAGCAATCTTGCCGTAGCGCTTTTCGTCACTGTCTTCTATCTTGCCGGAGCCAAAACCGACGTGGCGTTGCAGTGGGATACCGTAATAGGGCAGTTCGGGCAGGATTTCCCCCGTTGCTGCTGGGCTGATGTTGCTGTGATGGTCAAAGCCTGCCGCGATTACCGCCTTGTCATAGGTCACTACATCGCGGCGCAACTCGGGCAAGATTCTGTCCAGAGCCTTCATGCATAGGCTTCCGTAACCTTCGGGCAAACCGGCGTTCGCAATGGCTTCGGCATGGGCTTCGTCCACACCAGTTTCTTGCTGCAGCCAGCGAACCAGCTTGGCGATGTTTTCTTCTTTGACCAATTGCCAAACGATTGCGTCCTGCTTTGCCTCGTCAAACGAGAACCATGCTTCGCCAAAGTAAGCAGCTTTCGAGAGCTCTGCGCTGGTGGCGTTGCCGTTCAGTTCTGTTCGCTTGGCGTCCTCCAAGTTGAACTTGTGTGACCCAATACCCGGCATCTTTCGGATTTTGGTGAAAGTAACTTTACGGCTTTTTTCAAGCAGGGCAATGACTTGATCCCGTTGTTGCTGTAACAGCGCTTCTTCAAGCAGACCATCGCGCAATATGCGCAGGTTATTCACTTCCTGGTACATGCGAAAACGCTGCACGCTGGGTAAAGCCAGTGGCGCACGTTCTTCATCTGGCATCAAAGTGCAGCGGCCTGGTTTGACGGGTTTGAGCTGGCGTTGAAAGAGCAGGCAATAACGCAGTTCATCGCGTGCCAGGTCGTTAAATATCACCGAGTTTAGTGCTGACTGCTTGGCCCACAATGCATCAAACTCGGCCTCGATCATGGCGCGGTCGATATAGAGGTCGTAGCTCTTGTCGATTTTGGTTTTGCCGTCGTCTTTGGTGATTTTTATTTGGCGATAGCGGGCGCGCACTGTTTGACCCGCTACATCGCGCTTGTGCAGCCATTCCCCAACAGTGCGGCAGTTTTCGTCTTCCATGGCTGATCGCAACTTGCTAATGGCCTGCTTGAGTGCGCCGCTGTCGTTGTCATTTTTGTCAGTCTTGCGGTTGCTTTTGAAGCCACGCCGCTGATTAATGTGGAACAGGGCACGGGCAAATTCACTGGGTGTTAGTACTTCGTCCAAACCTTTGGCGCGCAGCGCATACGGGTTGAGTGTGACCAAGGCCTTGCGTCGTGCTTCATCAGCAGGGAAAAAGCCGTGGTCAATCAGGCATTGGGTCATGCGAGTTTTGCGTTTGAGCAAGCGGTCACGCCTTCTGCGCATGGCGCGGGCTTCTCGCCTGGTGACTGCCAGTGATGAGCCGTCTTTTGGGTTGCGCCCATCAGAGAAGATGCGCACACCGGCTTTGATAACAGCGCATGGCTTGTTTTCAGCGTTGAGCCGGATCATGGCCCAGCCCAGTGACGTTGACCCTAAATCGAGTGCGAGTCTGTAGCGCAATGCCGCCATGTGTGTCTCCCTGTGCGTTTTTAAAAACTGACCTCTGATGTGGTGTGCTAAAGTTTAGCTACTAATCGATTGGGATATGCGCTCTGGACGCTAACAAGCTGAAAGATGCACCAAATGGAAAGGCCGCTACATGCGGTCTTTCGTCTTTTTGATTAAATCAGCCTCTAGCCCTTGCAGATAAAGCGCAAGCAGCTATTGTTTTTGAATTAATCCGGATTGGATAAACGCCAGCAGCGCTCTGGTTCACGCAGCAAACGGGTTGATGATGCGAACGCCGTCGGTGACTTCACCCGCATTCATGTCTTCACTGAACAGCACGCTACAGCCAGCCGTGTGTGCACTGGCCAAAATGAGGGGATCAAAAAAACCGATGCTGCGGGTTTGATGCAAATCTAGACCTGAATGAATGATGGCTGGGGTCACCTGAATGACCTCAAATTGTTCGTACATCTCAAGTTGGGCGCGTACGTGTGGTGCTGGCAGTTTCAGTTTTTTGAGGGCAACGTTGCAATACTCTTGCAGTACCTGAGTCGAGATGACACCCTGTTCATCGACTGAGAGCGCGATATTCATGAAAAGCCGTCAATAAAGTCATCATGTGCACACACCATGTGCGATTTACACGAAGAGTCACGACTGGCGTCAATGAACAGCGACCACCTGAACCCTAGCGTGGCCGAATTTGTGTGTCCGCAGGGGTGGGTGGTGCTAGCGCCCAGATTTAAGCATCAGACCCGACGCAAGCACTTTGAAAACTCGCTTGATCAGCGCGCTAGCGGCGTGCCCCATATGCCACTGATAAGGCGTGCGCCTGCAGTTGCGCCAGCGTCACATGGTCCAGCGCGCGGGCGTGGGTGCAATCCATGTTGACTAGCGGCGCGCAACCAGCGTCAAAGGCTTCTTTCCAGCGCAGCAGGCACAGGCATCAGTTGTCACCCGGGCGCAATCCGGGAAAGCGGCTTTGCGGACGCGGGGTGAGCAAGTCATTGCCACGGATCAGGGTGAATTCCAGAAACGCTGATGTGACGCGGGCGCATACCAAATGGATGCCGCCGTCTAGCGCGTCGGTGCGGCAAGAGCCGTCGCGCAAAAGCCAGTCAACGGGTCTAGCGAGCAGAGCAGCAGCGGCGTGTCCAGAACGTTCAATACTGGCGCGATGTCGGTGTTGATGGTGGTCATCAGAAACTTCCTGGGTGTCAGGGCGCGATGGCAATGTCGATGTCGATGTGAATCTGGTTTTGCCGCCTTTGACCGAGACCTTATGAGACTGGGGTTTTAATCGAACAGCTACCATTTTGA
>CAYQAV010000121.1:0-5609 GCA_964415565.1 uncultured Candidatus Peribacteria bacterium | reverse complement strand
TAAAAATAAAGGAGTATTTGGCTTTATTATACCAAATACTCCTTATTTTAGCCACACACTTTTTACAATTAAGCCTTATAAAACATATAAATAAAAAACTCACCTATAAATATAGGTGAGTTTTAAAATCGTGCAATTTTTTATTTTTTTCTCATGATTTTCATTCTCACTCCAAAAAGTTTTTCCAATATATTCCTACTTGAATCAGAACCAGTGATTATGATTCCTGTTTTATGGTTAAAAATTAATTCCCCATTTTTTCTTAAAAAATCATAATCAACAAATCTCAAACATCTTTTTGTCATAAATAAATTATTTATTTCTTCAAATGTTTTATTATTAAAAGATTTCAAAGAAATTGAATAAAAAAAAGTAACTTTAGAAATACTAGTTGCATATATGTTTGCTAAACTTCGATTAGAAACATTTGCATTAATATCACTTAAAACCGCACTCATAAAATTCTCCTTTTTTTTTGTTTGCCAAAATTAGCAATTTGATTATATATAGTATTAAAAAAAATCAAATTTTTTATAATGCAATTATTTGTGTTTCATCACTTGATCTTGATTTCAATTCATATCATCAAGCTTCCAAAGTTTTATCAGATACAATAACTCTATATGGAATACCTAGTAAATCAGCATCACTTGCTTTTTGTCAAAATCAAACTCTTTCTCTATCATCTATTATAACTTCTTTTCATTCTGCTTCTAATTTTTTTGATAATTCTTTAGCTTTTTCCAAATTATCTCACATAACTATCATATAATAATTTGCTGGAGCTATATTTTCTGGCCAAACTAAACCTTTTTCATCCATAAAATATTCTGCAATTACTCACATAAGTCTTGAAATACCTATACCATAACATCACATATAAATTTCTTTTGCTTTTCAATCTGAATCAGTATATTTCATATCAAAAGCCTCTGTAAATCTAGTCATAAGTGGAAATATATTACCTACTTCACAAGCTTTTTCAACTATGTGGTTTTTACTATTACATTTACTACATGTAAAACCATTTTCTAAATCTACTATTTCTTTATTGTGAGCTGTTTTACAATCGTCACAAATATATATTTCATCTTCACCTATAGATAAAACAGTTTGATATTCATGAGAGTTTAAAGTTGTAAAATCTCAACCAGAAGCCAAAGTTTCATAAGTATCCTTTCATAATCATAATCTATCAAAAACATTTTTATATGCTTTTTTCATTTCGTTATAATACAATAAAAGAGTTTCTTCGCTTTTATGAAAACTATATAAATCTTTCATCAAAAATTCTCTACCTCTTAAAAGTCATGATTTTGCTCTTTTTTCATTTCTAAATTTGTTTTGAATTTGATAAACTCAAAATTCTAAATCTTTGTATGATTGAACAAATTCACTCATAAGTGGAGTTACTAAATCTTCATGAGTTGGATTTAATGCATATTCTTTATTATCACTTGCAGGCAAATGAAAAAGTACATCTATAGTATTCCACCTACCTGTTTTTTCCCAATGATCTTTACTTCATAAAGCTGGAAGTAATATTTCTTGTGCTCAAGTTGCATTCATCTCTTCTCTAACAATATTTTCAATCTTTCTTAAAACTTTTAGTCAAAATGGTAGATAAGCATAAACTCAAGCCATCTCTTGTCTGATAAATCAAGCTTGTAATAAAAATGAAGTTGATTTATTATCAGATACTTTTGGACTAGATTTTAAAGTTTTTACTGGAAATTTAGATAATTGTAACATAGTTTTTAAATTAATAATATTAACTATTTATAATAATAACTAAGTTCGCTTTAAATTCAAGAAAAAAAGTGAGAATTATCTCACTTTTTTATTATCTTATTTTTTTTCTTAAAAATTCATTTAATTCACTAATATCTACAAGTTCTTGTTCCATAGAGTCTCTATATCTAACTGTAACTTTTCATGTTTCATAGTTATTAGAATCAATAGTTACACAAAATGGAGTTCCTATTTCATCAAATCTAGCATATCTTTTCCCTATTGTTCAAACATCATCATATTCACAAACGAAATCTTCACTTAATTGTGTAAAAATTGGTTTTGCAATATCACTTATTTTTTTAACAACTGGTAATATTCATACTTTAATTGGAGCAACTTTTGGATCAAGTTTTAAGTAAGTTCTAGTTTCTTCTCACTCTCCTTCAACTGTATAACTATCAGCTAAACAAGTTAAAAATAATCTATTTAAACCTATACTTGGTTCAATTACATATGGAATATATTTTTTATTATTAACTGGATCAAAATAACTCATATCAGCTTTTGACTCATTCATGTGAGCTTTTAAATCATAATCTGTTCTATCAGCAATTCCCCATAATTCTCACCAACCAAATGGAAATTTATATTCTATATCTGTTGTTGCATTACTATAAAAACTAAGTTCATCTGCATCATGATCTCTAAATCTAAGATTTTCAGATTTTAGTGAAAGAGTTTTTTGTAAGAAATTCATACAATCTTTTTTCCATCTTGCATGTAATTCTAAATCAGTTCCTGGTTCACAGAAATATTCTATTTCCATTTGTTCAAATTCTCTTGTTCTAAATATGAAGTTACCTGGAGTAATTTCATTTCTAAAAGCTTTACCAACTTGAGCTATTCAGAAAGGTACTTTTTTTCTACTTGTTCTTAGTGCATTTGGAAAATCTACAAATATACCTTGAGCAGTTTCTGGTCTCAAATAAATAGCAGCAGATGAATCTTGTGTTACTCATTGAGAAGTTTGAAACATAAGATTAAATTTTTTTGCTTCTGTCCAATCTCAAGCTTCTCATGTATTAGGATTAGCTACTTTTTCCCCTCTCATAACTTCAGTTTGTTTTTCAAGTGGCCATGATTCTGGAATTAAGTTATTAACTCAGTATTTTGCTTGTAGAGAACTTGCCTTTTCTCACATAGATTCAATCAAAGCTTCAAGTAATTTATCAGCTCTAAATCTTTCTTTTGTGTTTTTATCATCAATTAATGGATCACTAAATCATCCAACATGACCTGATGCAATCCAAACTTTTGGATTTAACAAGATAGAACTATCAAGTAACACCATATCATCTTTTTTTTGTACAAATTCTTTTATCCAAAGATTTTTTATATTTTCTTTCAATAGCGAACCATATGGACCATAATCCCAAGAATTAGCAAGTCATCCGTAAATCTCACTTCAAGGAAAAACAAATCCTCTTGCCTGAGAAAGATTTACTAAATCTTTCATTGTTACATTAGTCATAATAGAAATGTCTTAAAAAATAAAAAAATATTTTTGAAAGAAAAAAGACCCTAAAGATATTTTTTTCTTTTCGAAAATATATCTCTAGGGTCCTTTTAAATTATTAATTAGGACGGTTCCACCCAGAATTTTTACTTTTGTAAATAAATATTTTAAATGGGTTCCAATCCACTTTTTTGGAAAAATATTTTTTACTTAAAGATATTATAATAAGAGTTTTATATTTTTCAAGATTTTTTGATTTTTTTGTTTTAAAGAGTAGTATTATAAAAGTAATATTAAAATAATAAATATGCAAAATTTAAACAAAAGTGATATTAAAAGAATTGAAAAAATAAAGATGAAATAATTCTATTTTTTAATGGAATAGATAATGATATATCAATAATTTCTGATATGAGAATGAGACATATTCTTATATGACAATCTAATTATTGGAAAGCCAGAAGATTAGATAATTATTATATTAATTATACTAAAAATATACTTGATAAAATTGAAATTGATAGAAAAATAGCATGAAATACAATAAAAGAAGTTAAAAACTTTTTTAAAATACTAAATAAAGATATATCAGAGATAAGTAATACAGAAATAAAAATTTGAATATTATATTTTTCAAATATATTAAAAAATGATGTTGTACAAATGATAGAATTAAGAGAAAAAAATAAAGATATACTTTAAAGCATATCTTTATTTTATTCTTCCCTCTTTCCTAAATTTTCCATAAAAAATCATGTTGTTTTGTTTGATAAAATTTGAATTCTCATAATTGCTGGTATACTCAATGTAGTTATACCAAATGCTATATTTTCATCAACTATATTTTCTCAAAGCATACGATTAAATAATTGTATGAATGCTTTTTTCTCTGCTGGATTTATTTTTTTGTCTCAAAAATCTTTATTAAATCATAAAATTCAATTTTCAAAATCTATCTTTTCTTGTAATCAATAAATTTGAGGATTAAAGTTTATGAATTTTATAATATTTTCTAGTTTGTTTTGAGGAATCCTATCAAAACCAATTGAAGTAAGGAATTTTAATAATTGTTTTATAGTTTCATCTTTTTCACTTGCTTCTTTTGTATTTTTTAGAATAAGCTCTCTTTTCAAATTTTTTGCTTTTTCTATAGCTGTTTTTTTATCATCTTCTAGTTTTTTAATAGATTGAGTAATAATATTTTTTATATCATTTGGACTATTAAGATTTTCTATATTGTATTCATTGTAAAGATTTATATCTGTTTTTTTAATAGTTTCTTTTATATCTTTTAAATCTATATTTTTTGAAATAGCCATTTCTAAATAATCCAATATACTAGAAAGTGAATTTAATTTTTCGTTTATAGGGTTAAGAGTATTTTCCAAATCAGTATCTATTTTTTGGTTTAGTTCTATATTTTGTTTGTTATCTAGATTAGATTTAAGTTGATATGGACTATCTTTAGATGATAGATATCTATATCATTTATCATCTATTTTTATATTATGTTTTCAATCTGTTGTTTCTCATGATTTTCAATCTGAACTGATTTTTGGAGTACCTAAATCTAAAATTTTTGAAGTTTCTTTTTCCCTATAATCATATTTATCAAAAGACTCTCTAAAACTAGGATCTATACTAATCAAAGTTTCTTTAAATTGTTTGTACTTTTCTGGATCTTTTTGTTCTAATTCTCAAACTACCGATTCAAATGTATCAGGATTTTTTAAAGTTTCTATAACTTTATCAAAATCTCATTTCTTTAGCATTTCTTTTATATTTTGACCACTTTCTCACTCTAATTCAACTCAAGATAAAATTTGTTCAAGATTTTTAAATAAAGGCTCTTTTGCTTTATATACTTCTTGTACATTACTTTGTACTTCTTGTAGATTTATTCTTTCGACTATATCATTCTTTGAATAAATAACATCATTATCTTTTTTAATATTTTCTAATACAGAATTAATTAAATTCTCATTTTTTCAAAATTTTGAAAATAGCATATTAATTATCTCATCTTTCTCTTCTTGTTTTAATCATATTTCAAATCAATCTAAAAAATTATCCATTTTTTCACTTTGACTAATGATATCTAAATTATCTGATGGTTTTTTAAATTCTTTTGGTTCTGAAACACCTGTCTTAACAACAGTATATTGATTTTCAAAATTATTTCAGTGTTCTAAAGACATAAAAAAAATATTATAGTATATAAACTATAATATTTTATCATACTTATTTTTTCTAAGCAACTTTTTTGTCCAATTCACTTAATCTAGATTTTAATATATCTAATCTATATAAAAGTGATTTTCTTGTAGTATCATTTTTTTCTGTTTTTAATTGTATTTCT
>CAYQAV010000120.1:0-35001 GCA_964415565.1 uncultured Candidatus Peribacteria bacterium | reverse complement strand
GTGCTTAACAA
Source organism: uncultured Candidatus Peribacteria bacterium (assembly GCA_964415565.1). Lineage (GTDB taxonomy): Bacteria > Patescibacteriota > Gracilibacteria > BD1-5 > UBA6164 > JABWCI01. Next base: position 34,990 of record CAYQAV010000120.1, on the reverse strand, counting down.
CGCCAAGAACTATTATAAAAAAGCTTCATATGTTCAAAAGAGAAAAATTGCTAAATATTGTTTTTGAACATAAAAGTAAACACGAAAAAAGAGCTTGCTGTTCAGATAAAACCCGAACTGCAAACTCTATTCAATCCTATTTGGTGGAGCTAATGGGATTTGAACCCATGTCTCGGAAGGCCAAGGAAACACATCTACTATCATAGTTTATTTTGATATTCTTTTATATGTAAAACAAACAAAAAGTATAAAAGAAAATTTTGTCTATCGGTACTTATAGGTGCAAGACAAAATCACAAGAAGGTCATATAAGACTTGAATGTATAATCTATAAAATTCTTCAAGTGAAAGATTATAGATTTTGTAGTAGGCCAGTCGGCACTCATCCCTGAGGAAGACTACTGTTATTGCAAGTTATTATGCAACAACGAAAGCTGGAGTTAAAGCATTTTTAAATGCAGTTAAACCACCTTGAATTCTAGTTTTAGCAATTATGCTTGTTTGCGTTGATTATGGAAGTCACAAACACCTCCCAGATAGCATATAACCCGGACGATTCTCCCGATAGAAACCATAAATAGCCCCGTAATTTTATTATATTTGAAAAACTCATTTTTCAAAAAATAAAATAATAATTTATAAATAAAAAAGTTGCTTACGCAACTTTTTTTCATTTATTCAATATAAGAATAACTTGTGCTTCAGTTCATTCTGTAAATATAACTTTAGCTTCTGGTTTAAATGCTTTAAGAGCACCTAAACATAGATTTATAGCCTCTTGTGATAGTATAAAATGATCTTTTCATACACATTCATCTTGACTTAATTCAATTCAATCAAGTGCTTTTATAGAAACATCATTAACTTCATTTCTCACAAGCCATATGATAAAATCTTGTACATCTTTTATATTTTCAAATGGTTTATTGAACATAACATCTTTAGTACCAAAAGTTGCATACATCAATGTAGTAAATGGTAATTTAACAACATTAGTTGATGAACTTAATCTTTCTTTTGTCATATATTATTAATTATAGATTAAAAATTTTAATTATTCAATTATACTTTCAATAGAAACTCTAGTAGGTTCCATTGCATTTCTTACATCTGAATGTATACCATGATTATTTTTTACAATTCATTTTAAATGTTCATATATTTTTATAAAGCTGTTATGACTAAATCATGGGTCTACCATATCAGAAACAAATATAGAATAAATATATTCTCAAATTTCTTCTATATCATTATCAGATAATCATTTAGATAAAGTAGCTAATAAACTTAAATTAAATCATTTTTCAGCTCATTTTTCACATCTAATATCATGTAAAAGATCCCGAAATATAATTTTTAGTTCATCTTTTAAAAGTTCTATTTGAGTTTTTTCTCTATCTGTATTTTCTCCATATATTTTATATCTTTCTACCATTCTTGAACAAAAAATTTCTGGCATATTATTTTACTTAAATTTAAAAACAAATTAACTATAAATTAAAAACTTTTATTTACACTTTAATTATACTATCAACAGAAACTCTAGTAGATTCCTGTGATTTTACTACATCTTGATGAATAAAATTTTCCTCACAATTATTTTTTACAATTTCTTTTAAATGTTCTCACATTTTTTCAAAGTCATCTGGATCACAATGTGGTAAATCATCAGTATTAAATATAGAATCAACTAATTTTCAAATTACATCTAAATCTTCATTAGAAAATGTTTTAGCTAATATAGTAAGATAACTTAAATCAAGTCATTTTTCATTTCATGCTTTACATGTATAATCACATAAAAAATCTGAAAAAATAGTTAATAATTCTAATTCTAAATGTTTTAATTCTTCAGGATTTTCTTTATTTTCTATTCAAGAAGTATCTATAGACATATTTTTTTAATTATTTTTAAAAAACAACTTGATTATAAAATAAATAGTCAAGTTGTCAATATAAAATATAATTTTATTTCTTCTTTGCTTTTTTCATATCTAGTATCATATCTCTGATTTCTGCAGCTTTTTCGTATTCCATATTTGCAGCTGCTATATCCATCTCTAGTTCTAGTTTTGCTAATTCCCTTTCTGCTGATTTCCTATCAAGAGAACTATAATCTCTTTTTGTTTTATTTGATTTAAGTCACATATCCTTGATTTCACTAAAAACTGTTGTTGCTCTTATACCATTTTCTTCGTTGTATTTTGCTTGTAAGTTTCTTCTATAATAAGTTAAGTTTATAGCTTTTCTCATAGCTTGTGAAACTATTAATCCATCAGTATTACAAAATTTACCAGCATCAAGAATAAAAAGTCAATCTTCATCTTTTTCTAGTATCTTATCTCAAGCTTTTTCTTTTACAATTGCGTTTTTTCCATCAAATTCAAACTTTTTTAATTGTTCAGAGTACATATATACCTTACCATTTTCATTTCTAGCTGCTCTTCATATGATTTGGATTAGAGAAGATTCACTTCTAAGAAAACCTTGTTTATCAGCATCTAGTATACATATCTTGCTTACTTCTGGTAAATCAAGACCTTCTCTAAGTAAGTTTACTCAAACAATTACATCTATTTTTCATTCTCTTAATTCTTTTAGAGTTTCAAGTCTTTCTAGTGTTTCAATTTCACTATGAAGATATTTAACTTTTACTCAGTTTCCAAGTAAATAATCAGTCAGTTCTTCGCTTGATCTCTTTGTAATTGTAGTAATTAGAAGTCTTTCATTTTTTTCTACTACTTCAGATATATGAGTCATAATATCATCAACCATAAATTCCATAGGTCTAAGTATGATTTCAGGATCTAGAAGTCCTGTTGGTCTCATCATTTGAGGAACTATCCTATTTGTTTCACTTGCAGTCCAAACTCCGTCTTTTATAGGATCAAAGTTGTAAAATATTTCTGGATTATCTGAGCTTTTCTCTATATCAAATTTACCTGGAGTTGCTGAAACAGAAACTACATTTACCATCTTAGCTTCAAATTCATCAAATTTCAAAGGTCTATTATCCATCGCACTTGGTAATCTAAATCAGTTTTCTACTAGATTTGTTTTTCTAGCTCTATCCCCTGCATGCATTCAACCAATTTGACTAAAAGTCATATGTGATTCATCAACTAGAGTTAGATAATCTTTTCAAAAATAATCCATAAGTGTTGCTGGCGGTGCTCATAATTCTCTACCATCTAGATATCTAGAATAGTTTTCTATACCATTTACATAACCTACTTCTTGCATCATTTCTAAATCGTATTCTACCTTTGTTTTAAGTCTTTCGAACTTTACAACATCTCATATTTCTTGAAAATATTTTAATCTAGCTTCAAGTTCCTCTTTTATATTTGGTATGATTTTTTCTATAGTATCTTTTGTTGTAACTGTATGTTTCGCTGGAAATATAGTCACTTCTTTGTGGTATTCATATATTTCACCTGTTAGATAATTTCTACTTGTGATTTGACTTACTTCTTCACCCCAAAATTCTATTGTAAAAACTGTTTCACTACTAGCTGGATATATCTCTAATACATCTCACATCACCAAGAAATTACCTGGTTTAAAATCAGATGCAGCTCTTCTATATTGCATACTTACTAGTTTTTTAAGTAAGTCTTCAATTACATATTCTTCTCAAACTCTTATATCAAAAACTTGTTCTGTATAAAGTGCTATATCTCAAATACCATAAATACAAGATACTGAAGCTACAATTACTACATCTTTTCTAGTCAATAAATCTTGAGTTGCAGCATGACGAAGTCTATCAATTTCTGCATTGATTGTTGCCTCTTTTTCTATATATGTATCAGTTTTTGAAACATAGGCTTCAGGTTGATAATAATCATAATACGAAACAAAATAATGCACTGCATTATCTGGAAAAAACTCTTTAAATTCTTGAGCTAATTGTGCCGCAAGAGTTTTATTATGAGCTATAATCAAAGTTGGTTTATTTATTTTTTCTATTACATTTGCCATAGTAAATGTTTTACCACTTCAAGTAACTCACCAAAGTGTTTGAAATTTATGGCCTTTATCTATAAAATCACATATCTGTGTTATGGCATTTGCTTGGTCTGGGCTCGGTTTATATTTTGACTGTAAGTTAAATAATTTATCACTCATTTTTTTCTTTTTTTAGGACTTTAAACAATAGTTTTAAGTATATTTATAAATTATAAAAATACAAAAAATATTAATTTAAAGATGTGTTTTTTACAATAAATTGACTTTTATGTTTTTTTAGTTATATATTGTATCCTAAATATAAATAATATATAATCTAATATATGAAAAACTTATTGTATGCATCTATTTTATCAAGTGCTTTAGCATTGACTGGTTGTAATGAAGAACAAAGAAAATTCACATTTGAGTTATTAACAACTCAAACTGCTAAAAAATGTGAAAAAACAATATTTTGAGAAAAGTGTGGAGAAAATGAAGAAGAAGATAATTGAGAACTATGAAAATCAATAGAAAAAATAATTAATGATGCTATTACTAATAAAATAACTACATTATTAATTACAAAAAATAAGTAGATTAAAAAATAAAAAAGTACATTAAATATTTTTATATAAAAGAAAAATATGTTAAAATAACTTAAATAATATAAATTAAAAAAGTTTATGACTAGAAGTTTTAAAAATTTTTTATGAAAAGTATTTATATCAACATCAATAGTTGTTATAATTTTTTCTATCTGAAATGACATAATTTATGTATTTAATACTAAGTCTGAAGTTCCAGAATTAAATGCAGCACAAGAAAATAGTGATGTATACAAAAATACTCAAATTAACAGTTTATGAAAAACTTGAGTTGCAATTACAACAAATGTTTGAATTAAATACAAACAAAGAACAGAAATTCCTGCTACTATTTATAGTGACGTTTTTTCTGTAAATCAATTATTACAAGATAATTCAGCTTGAAGTAGTGAATTAATTGCATCAAATATGCAAATTACTGAAGAATATCAAAACGTATTAAAAACAGATATAAAATGACTTCTAGCTAATTCTAAAAATAAAGCAGAAATCTTGGATGCAATAATTGAACAATTAGAGTTTAGATACGAAAAATCAGTTAAACAAATAACTGCATTAAATGAACAAAAAAATATTTTTAATAACGAGATGTTAAAAGCAGAAGCAAATATAGAAACTCTAAAAATAAAGATAAATACTGATTTTAAAAATAAAGATTCTATTGCAAGTAAAGAAAATATAGATAATTATCTAAAAGAAAAAAATAATTATTATCATGCAAGAACATATATAATTTATATAAATAAATTTTTGATTGATTACTCTTACTTAAATGATTATAATAAAAAATTGCTTGATACTCTTATAAATAACAAAGAGGCTCTTGTAAAAGAAGCTTATGTTGTAATACCAGATACTTGAACTGCTCTACTAAGAGATTTTGATTTATTGTATGATGAAGCTACATTTAAAGCAACAAAATAAAAATATGTGATTAATCACATATTTTTTTATTTTTTTAAATTTATACTTAATTGTAAATATTTTAAAATACTATTTTTAGATTCTAACTTATTTATTTTAAATAATACTTTCTCCAATTTTTCTTTATCTGTATTTTTAATTATTTCATCAATTACTGGTATATATTTTTTATACTTATTATTTTTATTTAAAGATTCTTTCAAATTTTCAAATTGTTTTTCAAAGTCACATGTTAGTTTTACAATAAAACTTTTTCAATCTTTTTCTGCTGTATAATACAGAGTATTTGCATCAAATAATACTGGTTTAAAAGCATTATAATGATTATTTTTTGAGATTGTAATTCAGTCCTTTACTACATAAGTATCCATTTCTTTTGTTGAAATATAAGCAAAATTCTTAGAATCTGAAGAAAAAATTATACCATCAGATGATGCAGAATTATACATATCATATATTTCAATTCAATCTTTTAAATAAGATATATAATCTCATTTAATTGTAGAATAAATATAACTTTTTGAGTCTGGCGAAAATACAAAATTAAATATTCCATCAGAATAAATTTCTGTTCTATATCAATTTTTTTCTATGAAATATCTTTCTATTCAATCAATATTTGTACTATAAAATAAAGTTTTTCAATCTGGTGAAAAAATTGGATTATATATATTTTTATAATTATCTAATTTTACTCAATTTTTTACTAAAATACTATATCACAAATCAGTATGTAATAAATAATAAAAATTATTACTATCTGCAGAATAAAAAGCATTGTATGATTCTGGTATTTCAACTCAATCTTTCACAATAAAACTTTTTCAATTTTCTATTGCTATATAAGAAAAACTTTCTCAATTTGGTGAAAATAAAAAACCATATACATCATCGTATTTTTTTCAAACAAGTCAGTCTTTTACAACAAAATTTTTTCAGTCTTGTTCTACATTATATGCTAGTTTTTCTAAATCTGGAGAAAATAATCTTATAAAACCAATTTCATAATCACTATTAATTTCAACTCAATCTTTTATTATAAAATTTTTACCATCTTTTTCAGCCATATATGCAAAATGTTCTCAATCTGAAGAATAAATAGGCTGATATGCTTCATCATAATTATTAAGTTCAATTCAATCTTTTACAATTATTTTTTTTCAATTAATTTCTTTTTGATAAGAAATACTTTTGAAATCTGGAGAAAAAATAGGAAATGAAGAATCTTTAATTATTTCTTCAGTACAAAAAGTTTCAGAACTTGCAAAAGAAATCTGAAAATTTGTAAACAATAAAAATGATATAAAAATTGTTGTAATTACTTTTTTCATAAAAAATATTTTTTAAATTTATACACTTATAAACGGAGAAAACACAAGTCTATTATTTTTATTTTTAGCAAAATCTTCACTTAAAAAATCTAAGTTTAATTCGCTTCTATATCCAGAATTTCATCTTTGAATCATATTATAACCAACAGTTTTTACCTTATAATGTATATCATATCTATTACAAGTTCTAGGACATATTTCGTCAATTGCATACATTCATCTTGCTGGATTTTCTATAGCACTTGTATCACAAAGTCTTCAAGTAAAAATAATTGCCCAAGGATAGTATAAATCAACTCCTATTTCTCAAAATCTACTATTATCAAACAATTCCTCTCTTTTTTCCATATAATCAAGAGCAACACTATCAATATTGTATTTACTTAAAAAATTTCTATAAACATCTAAACTAACTTCACTACTATTATAAAATTTCATTTGCCATCTTACAATCTCAGCTCTTTGAGCTAATTTTTCTTGTTCTGATTTATTTTTTATAAGTTCTCAAGCTGGATGAGCTTCATATCAATAGGTATCGATAAGTGGAGTTTTTAAAATTTTGTGAATTACTCTACCAAAAATAGGTTTTAGATTTGTATATTTTTTATTTAATAATCTTAAAACTCAAAAATCGTTTACTACAATTTCTATAGGATTTTTTATTTTTAATTCGTTTAGATATGCCAGTCATTCTTCTAATCTTTCAAGCATAATATCTCAAACATAAGGAGTTACAAGTGTAAAACTTCTTACTTTATGTGGAGGAAAATTTTTATTAAAAACTTGAAATTTTTCAATTGCTTTTTCTAACTCTATTTTTGTTGGAACAAGAAATTCACAATTATCACTTCAGTAATAAATACCTCCTATTTTATTGAAAGCATCTACTCAAAATCTCTTTTTTATTTCTCTAATTCACATAAAATTTACTTCGTATTGTGGAGAAATTGTTTCAGCTAATTCTCAAGGAAAATTACTCATAAAAAACGATGCAAGATCCCTATCAGCCTTACCTTGTGATAATAATTTATCATTATTCAATAAATCAAAATACTCTAAATTAGTTCAAATATGTATAAAAATTTCCATTATTTTTTATTAATAAACAAAATCTACTCTTATTTTCTTATTTCAAAATCTTTCTGAAAGTTCAGCTTCTCTTATAGAAACAACTTCTTCAAAATCTTTGAATCTATCCATTATTTCATCAAAATCGATTTCTTCTCATTCAAAAGTTGCAAGTTCATAAATACCTTCTTCATAAGCCAAATTTATAATTTCAACTTTGTCTTCACTAGATATAGAAATATCAAAGTTTTTAAGTTCTCACAATTTTTCTTTAAGCATATCAATTATTTCAGAACTAGTTTTTAATTCTGTTTCTCAATATACAAAAACAATTTTATCACCATTTTTAGATAAACTTTCTACAAAATCAAAATCTAAGTTTATTTTTTTATTACCAATCATAGTAAAATTTCATGAAAATATGTTCATATAGTTGTATTAAAATTTAATGATTTTATTATAATAATAATAAACCAAATATCAAAAAATACTGATTAAAATCAGTATTTTTTGATATTTACAAAATAATTTTTTTCAATGCATCAACTAATTTCTTTTGAGAATGTTTATAGAAACTATCTTTTGACAATAAATTACTTTCTATAACTTCTATCTTTCTTCTAATTAATTCATCTTTTTCTCAACTTGAAAGAAATAAATAATCTCATCATTTAACTGAAATATCATTTTTAAATTCCTTTAAATCAGAATCAGATAATTCAAGTTTCTTATTATTTAACACAAAATAATTTATTCTTTTTCATAAAAATCTTTCTATCTTATTTACAAAATCAAGTTGAGTCAATCAAGTTGTTTCTCATCATTTATTTGTTGAATTTCAGATATAAATAATTTTTGCATTTGATTCTTTTATTGATTCTTTTACTCAACCTATAATAAAGTTTGAAATAATTGATGTAAATAAATCACCAGGTCAAATAACTATAAAATCAGCATTAATTATTGCATTGTGAACATCGCTATTATGAGTCGCTCAAAGCGAACAATCCATAAGTTCTAAATCTGCAATTCCTGAGTTATAATTCGCTACATTTGAAATCCTATCTTGACTTTCAATTACTTCTCAATTTCATAAAATAGCTCTAATATAAGCTTTTTTTGTAGTAACTGGAATAACTTTTCAACTTACTTCCAAAAGCTTGTGCATAAAATCAATCATCTTATCATAATCTCAAAAATTATAATACAGATTTGCCATCAAAATATTTCATAATTTATGTCATTTTATACTATTTTTTAAAGATAATTTAAATTTAAAATAATTATCAAATTTTGATTTTAAAAAATTATATAAATTTCATCTATCAAAAATAAATTCTTCTAAATCTGGCTTATAAATTCAAGCTCTTCAAAAAAATAATAATTCTTTATTTGCTTGTTTAAACAATTCCAAAATATTAAAATATCATATTTTTTCTTCATTTAAAAAAACATATTCAAAAATAAGTTTAAAATAATTTCTATATTGAGAATTAGACAAAGAAAAAAGACATCTTCTCAAATCTCATGGTGGAGGAAGATGAAATCATAATTCATCATTAAATGCTTTCATAAGTTCTCAAGTTGTTCTTCCATCATCACTCATGGAAACTATAGAAGATATATTTAATTCATCTTTTAAATTTAAAAATAATCAATCAAGTAAATTTGATTGTCAATTTCATCCTCAAATTGTAGTTATATTTTTCATTAATTTAAATCTAATCATTTTAAAAATTCTATTAAATCTTTTTTTATTTCATTATTTTTTAATCAATAAGATATTGTAGCTTTTAAAAATCAAAATTTACTTCAAGTATCATACCGATTTCATTTTACTCTAACTCAATAAACATCTCTATCTTTTCTCATAGCTTCAAAAGCATCTATAAGTCTAGTTTCTCAATCACTATGAAGAGCTTCTGATTTCTCAAGATATTCAAAAATATCTGGAGTTAAAATATATTTTCATATATTACCATTTCTAGATTTTGTAACTTCTGCTTTTGGTTTTTCTAAAAATTTATCTACCTTAAAAATATCATCATTTGAAGATGATTCAAGGATTCAATAACTTCACATTCTTTCTTCTGGAACTTGAAATGAACAAATTACAGAAGAATTTGTTTTTTCGTAAGCATCAACTAATTGTCTAGCAGCTGAAACTTCATTATCTATAAGGTCATCTCAAAAAAGTACCAAAAATGGTTCGTTTCAAATAAGATTTTTAGTTCTAAGTATAGCATCTCAATCTCATCTTGGATAAGGTTGTCTTACATAAACTATATTTGCCATGGTATTTAATCATTTAACAGTTTTTAAATAATCAAATTTTCATGATCTGTCTAGTCTTTCTTCAAGTTCAAAATTTGAATCAAAATGGTCTTCAATTGCTCTCTTACTTCTACCAGTAACTATAATTATATCAGTACAACCAGCTGAAATTGCTTCTTCTACAAGCATCTGCATAACTGGTTTATCAATTATAGGAAACATCTCTTTTGGTAGTGCTTTTGTTGCTGGTAAAAACCTAGTACCCATTCAAGCAGCAGGAATAACACATTTTTTTACTTTTTGCATAAATTATTTTATTATAAAGTTTAAAATATTGTTTTTAATATTACATCTATATCTTTATTTTTTATTCATCAAATACAAGTCATAACCTCATCTTCTCAAAGTGGAAATCATGGTTCTCATCTAAAACTTTTTTCTACATTTTCACTTCCAGATTCTATATTACACATACAAGCTCAGCAAATACCAGTATGACAAGCATAAGTTATATCTATTCACTCATCATGTAACTGTCTCAAAAGTGTTTTATTTACATCAACTTCTATAGTTTTAATTATTTCTCATGAAGCATTTTTAATTGTAATCATATTATTCTAATTCATATTTTTCAAATAAGATAGGTGATTTTTCCTTTATATAAAAAGTTTCTTTTTTATTTCTAAGTTCATTGTATTTTCCTGATTCTAATCCATCTTTGTATCATTTTAAATTTAAAGCATCAAAAACTTCTGACATTTTTTCAGGAAAAAAAGGATAAAGATTAAGTGAAACTTGTCTTATACTTTCACAAATTGTATACATAATAGTTTTTACTTCTTCTTGTTTTGCTTCATCTTTCATCAAAGTCCAAGGCTCTTTTGTAGTTACATAATTGTTTACACTATCAAGAAATCTAAAAGTTGAATCTAGAGTTTTCTTTAAATCATATCTAGCAAAAGCTTCATCATAATCTTTAAAATATTTTTTTGTATTATCTCAGATATATTTATCTATATTTGAATACAATCAATCATTAAGTTCTAACTTCAAAGTTAAAACAACCGCTCTATTAAGCAAATTTCAAAAATTATTAGCAAGTTTTGCATTGTATGTAAGAATTGCTTGTTTTTGATCAAAATCTCAATCTTGACCAATATTAAAACTTGATAAGATATATAGAGTTAATAAATCTTTACTATATTTTGTACTAAATTCTACTGGATCAATTGCATTTCAAAGTGATTTAGAAATTTTTTGTCAATCAACTGTAAAATAACCAGTTGTTAAAATATTTTTAGGTAATTCATATCAAGCACTAAGTAACATAGCAGGCCAATAAATAGCATGAAATCTAATAATATCTTTTCAAACTACATGTAAATCTGCAGGCCAGAAACCATTATCATTTTTTCATTTATCATTTGTATCACAAACAGTAACATAGTTAAACAAAGCATCATACCATACATATGTTACTTGTGTTTCGTCAAAAGGTAATTTTATACCAAAACGATTTGTTTCTCTACTTATAGAAAAATCTTCAAGTCATCTATCAGTAAATGCTATAACTTCATTAAATCTATCTTGAGGCATAACAAAACTAGGATTTTGTTTATAAAAATCCTTAATTTTTTGTTCATATTTAGATAGTCTAAAAAAGTAATTTTTTTCTTTTAGTGTTTGTGGTACAGTAAGATGATCAGGACACACTTTTTCTATATTATCACTTACCTTTACCTTATCATTTACAGGAAAAGTTTCTCCTGTAGTTTTATTTCTAAAAACTAGATCTTCATCTTTTTTGAAACTTTCACAACCAACACAATACATTCATTCGTATTCTCACTCGTAAATATCTCAATTATCAAATGATTTTTGTAATACTTCTCTTACAAGTTTATGATGTCTAGCTTCAGTTGTTCTTATGAAATCAGTGTAATCTATCTTTAATCAATCCCATACTTGTTTATGTTTTTGTGCCATCATATCTAAATATGGCATTATTTCCATATCTAATTCTTCTGCTTTATCAAGAGCTTTTTGACTATTTTCATCAACTCATGTACTAAATTTTACTTGTTTTCAGTTTATTTTTTGATATCTAGCTATACTATCAGCAATAAGTGAACTATATGCATGACCAATATGAGGAATACCATTTGTATAATAAATCGGAGTCGTTACAAAAAAAGTGTTTTTCATTTTTATTTCTATTTATATATCTAAGTAAATCATGTTTTGATTTTACATAAAAATATTTTTTAGTAAAGAAAAAAGATTAAGCTTAGTTAATCTTTTTTTATTCTATATGATTTGGGTGATTTTTATGAATTTCTTTTCAACATTTCATACAATAATTTGCCTCTTTTGGACTCTTTGTTCTACATCTATTACAAAACAAGATCTTACGATTATTTTTTAATTCTTGTTGACTATTATATGTTTCCATAAAAACCATAATTGTAACTGCAGAAATAAGTCATCAAAGCAATGGTCATAAAAAAACTAATACACTTCAAAACAATTTTCATAAAGTTGTGATAGGATATATATCACCATATCAAACTGTCGCAGTAGTTACAATTCCCCACCGAAGAGCCTCTGGTATAGAAGTAAAATCAGTTCATAAAACTCTACTTTCAGCAAAATAAACAAAGAATGAACCTAAAAATAATATAATAAAATAAAGAGTAAAAACAGCTATATATTCATCTTTATAATCCTTTAATGATTTTATAAAACCAGAAGTTAATGGGATTCTTTTCATCAATCTTAGGATTCTTAAAACTCTAAGAATTCTCAAAATTGCTAAATATCTTCAAGTTGTAATAAATCATAAAAAAAATGGTAAAAATGATAATAAATCTATTATTCTCATTGGATTTACTAAAAAATTTCCTTTATTTTTCGCTCTTCTAAAACGATAAAAATATTCAATTGCAAAAACTGAAGAAATAATAGCATCAAATATAAAAAAATATTTAAAATAAGTAACAGAATTATCTCCTAAACTTTCCAACATTAATATAAAAGGAAATATAATTACTATTGATAAAATAAAATTATCTAAAAAAACACCTATTCTAGACTTAGGATCATCCAATATATTTTCGTATTTTTTATTATCATAATTATAACCTTCAAAATGTTTTTTTAACATATTTTTTATTATTTTTTTATTATATATTAGATATAATTATATCAATTTAAGCTATTAATTGCAAATAAAACAAAAATAAAAAAGAAGTTTACTTCTTTTTTATTTTATCAAGTGCTTTAAGTCTTTTTAAAACTGTAGGATGACTATAATTAAAAAATTCATAAGCAGGGTGTGGTCTTAAATTTGATAAATTATTTATTGATAATTTAATTAATGCTGATTTTAATTTATTTGATTTATAATGTTTTCAAGCAAATTTATCAGCTTCATATTCATTTTTTCTAGAAAGTATATTTCAAAGTAATCAAAAAATAATTGAAATAGGAGTAAAAAGAATAGCAAATGCAAGTAATCATAATGCAAAATCAGATTGATTAGCTCATAAAGCAAATGATACTTCAGGATAAGTAAGTGTTAAACCTAAAATATAAAACATAATTCAAGTTTGAATTATAGAAAAAGCAAACATTTGAAAAGTATGTTTTTTCTTATAATGTCATATTTCATGAGCTAAAACTGCAACAAGTTCATTTTTTGTTAAATCATTTATAAGTGTATCATATAGAACTATTCTTTTTTTAGGTCAAAATCATGAAAAATATGCATTTGATTTACTTGATCTTTTACTTCAATCTATAACAAAAATATTGTCTAATTTAAATCATACACTACTTGCAAATTCTTCAATTTCATCTCTTAATTTTCATTTTTCAAGTGGAGTTTGTTTATTGAAAAGTGGCACAATTAAACTACTATAAAACATCATCATAAATACTGAAACTACTGTTATAAGTAACCAAGCATAGAACCAAAAATAATTTCAAGTTATAGTATATAACCAAGTAACCAAAGCCATTAATGTTCATCATATTATAAATGAAAGTAAAAGTCATTTTATAAAATCAATAAAAAAAAGTTTCCTAGTCATTTTGTTAAAACCAAATTTTTCTTCTATCACAAAAGTAGAATAATATGAAAAAGGTAATCAAAATATAGTTTGAATTATTGATATAATTCAAAAAAAATAAAGAGTTAACAATATTACATTATCAGTAAATCAAGCTAGATAATTATATAAATCTCAAAAAACTCAAAAAATAAGTAAAAAAATCATTACATTAAAGCTAAATATACTAGAAATATTTCATAATTTATACTTTGATTTTTCATATTTCATAGATTTAGAGTATTTATCTTGATCATAGATTTCTTCTAATTCTTTTGGCAATTTATCAGACCAATTTCTAGTATTTAAAAATCCAAGTGTTTTAGTTAATAAAAATTCAAATATTACTAAAGCAATAATTGTATAAAAGAAATTTTCAGTTGTTAACAATGAATTTAGCATATTTTTAAATATAATAAGAGTAAAATACATATGTATTTTACTCTTATAAATACTAAGTCAAAAGTTTTTTAAACAAGTTCTAAATAACTTCAATCTCTACTATCAATAATTTTGTATCAAAGACTTAATAATTCATCTCTAACACTATCTGCTAATGCAAAATCCTTATTTTTCTTCGCAGTATTTCTTACTTCAAGTTTAGCTAATATTTCACTTGATATTTCAGTTTCTTCAATTAAACCAAAATCAATAATTGCTAAAACTTGATTAAAAGTTTTAAACATATCTATTGCACTTTCAAGCTCCAATTTAGAAAGCAATTTTTCTCTAAGAGCTGTATTAATAAATTTGATAAAATTATGCATAACAGCAAGAGTTTCAGGAATATTGAAATCATCTTCTAAATGATGCATATATTCAAAAATAAAATCTTGCATTGCTTCTCTAAAGTCTCTAGAAACCATTGCATCATTATCTGTGTTTTTAATTTCTCTATTTATATTTTTAATAATCTCATCAATAGAATTTATTACACTTATATTTGATTCTATCTTATCAAAAGTGAAATTAACTTCGCTATTATATTTAGCATTTATAAGTGATAATCTAATTGCTCTATATAGAACACTAGATTTTACATTACTATATTTTTCTTCTAAATCTTTTAATCTATAAAAATTATTTGCACTTTTTGCCATTTTTTTACCATCTACCATAAGATGACCAGAATGAATCCAATATTTACTAAATTCTTTTCTAGTACAACTTTCAGTTTGTGCAATTTCATTTTGATGATGAGGAAAAATTAAATCAACTCCTCACATATGAATATCAATTTGTGCTCCAAAATATTTCATATTACAAGCACTACATTCTATGTGCCAACCTGGTCTTCATTTTAAAATCTTTTTTTCTCAATTTATATCAAATTCTTGTTCCCAAAAATTTGCTCAATCGCTTTTTTTCCAAGCTTTCCAAAGTACAAAATCAGAAACATTTTCTTTATCATATTCATCACTATCAACTCTAGCTCAAGCTTTTAATCATGATAAATCTAGATTTGCAAGTTTTCAATATTTACTATAACTTTTTACATTGAAATAAATACTTCAATCTTCTCATAAATAAGCATTTTTTCTATTTAACATAGTTTGAATCATTCTTGCTATTTCTGGTATAAGTGTTGATATAGGAATTATATTGTCAGCTGGAATTATATTTAGCTTATTTAAATCACTTAAAAATATTTCAGTATATTTTTTTGTAAATGATAATAAATCTTCTCCAGAAGCTTGAGAATCTCTTATAGTTTTATCATCAATATCAGTAATATTCATAGTTGTTAAAACATTGTATCACAAAAATCTAAGTGTTCTTACAACTATATCTTCAAAAACATAAGCTCTTAAATTTCAAATATGAGCATAATTATAAACAGTTGGGCCACAATAATATACTTTTACTTCCCTACTTGATAATGGCTTAAATTCTTCTAAACTTCTAGTTTTTGTATTATTTATTAACATAATTTATTTCTTTATTTTCTTAAATATTAATTCACTAACTTTTAATGGATTACATCTATTATGAAATTCATTATCTATAAAAGCATTTGGTCATTCAGTACATTTTCACATACAAAGTGTTTCTTCTATTTCTATATCTTTTAAATTAAATCTTTTTACATCATTTTGCAATCTAGTAATAATATAATTGCTAAATTTTTCACTACAAGATTTTCATTTACATACTCTTATTTTCATTATTTTTTATTAAATTTATAATGTAACTCAATTATTATATAAACAAAATAAATAAAACAAAACAAAAAAGTTTAAAAAAAATTTGCTTATAAAAAAAATTTCATATAATAAACAAGCACAAAACAAGCCGGGGTAGCTCAGTGGTAGAGCAGGGGCCTGAAAAGCCCTGTGTCGGTAGTTCAATTCTACTCTTCGGCACCATTATATAAAAGAAAAACATATTGATTTATCAATATGTTTTATTTTTTTGCTTCATCTTTAACTTCTTTTTTAGGAATCTTGTAATAATCAAGAAGATATTTAGCAACATCTGAAAATATATGACCTGAAGTTTCTCATCCATAAGCACTTGTTCTAATTCTTTCTAACTTTACTATAATAGTAAATTTAGGATCTTCTATTGGTCAGAATCATGCAAATGTTCAAACAGTTGATCAATTTCAATTTTCATATCATCATTTATATGAAATTTGTGCAGTTCATGATTTACAAGCTAAATTATATCATTTTACAAGTCAATTTTTTGAAACTCAATTAACACATCAATCATAAAGCATATTTGTAACTATTTTTGAAGTTGCATCTTTTACAACTCTTCTTTGTTCTTCAGTTTTATATAAAACTTCTCTACCATCAGGATAAATAATTTTATCAATAATTTTTGGTTTTAAATATATTCAACCATTTGCAATTACATTGTAAGCAGCAGCAACTTGTAATTGAGTAAGAGATATTCAAAGTCAATAACTACGAGTAAATAATCAAGCTTGAGACCGTCTTTCCCAAGGTTCAAGTTTTGAACTAACTTCTCATTGTAAATCAACTCATGTTATTTTTCAAAAACCAAATTCATCATAATATTGATACATTAATGTTTTTCATACTTTTTGTGCAATTCTAATCATTCCTACATTGCAAGAATAATTAAGTGCATTTCAAAATGTATGGTATCATTTACATTGTTCAGCAATATTTGAAATCTTAAAATTATCAATTTCTACAAATCAATTATCTTGATACATAGAATTTTTATTTATTTCTCAAGTATCAATTCAAGCAGCAACAGTAACAGTTTTCATAACAGAACCTGGTTCATAAAGTGCTGAAATTATATCATTACTATAAACTCAAGCTCAATATCAATTTTTATATTTATATTTTACAAGTGCCATATTTCATAATTCATCTCTACTTGCTTCTCTTAAAAATATTTCTTTATTATCATATATAAATTTTGTTCAAATATCATTATCTTCTACAAAAATAGGATATCATAATAAATCAGTAGATGGATTTGGAAACTCACTATATTTAACTTTTTCTAATTCATATACATCTCAAAAGCTATTTAAATCATAAGTAGGATAATTTGCCATAGCAACTATATTTCAAGTTTTTGGATCCATTACTATTATACTACCTTTATTTGCTCTATATTTTTTAACTCAATCTTCAAGTAATTGTTCAACTTTTCTTTGAACATTTCTATCAATAGTAGAAACAATTTCAACTCATTCTCAAATTAAATCTTCTTGATTAAGTGATATTGTATCAATTATCCTACCATTTATATCTTTTCTACTAATAATTTCTCAATTATTTCATTTTAAAATATCATTAAAATATCACTCTAAACCATAGTTTCAAACTCATGCATTATCAACAAAACCAATAACTTGAGAAGCTAGATTTCATTCTGGATAATATCTATTTGGTAAAGGTGTAAGTATAAAAAATCAACTTATAGATTTTTCTTCTGATAATATTCATTTATAAATAGCTTCTTTTTCATCTTTTATGTAGCTAGTTATATAATCAGATGAATCAATTGATATCTTATTTAAAATTGGCACATATCTAAGCTCTCTTTTTCTAGTAAGACTTGTTAATCTTTCTTCATTTGTTCACATTATTTTTGATAAATCTTTTATATTTTCATCATTATTATCAAATTCTTCTGGATTTACATACAAATAATTATCAGTTGGGTATAATCAAGAAATTTTTAGATTTTTAATTTGAAGTATATCGCTAGGACTCAATTCTTTATCAATCAAAACACTAGTAACTTTTGTTTGAAGCAATTTTGATACAATTTTTTCTTTCAATAAATTTTTAATATATTTTTCATCAGTGACAAAATTTTCTATTTCAAGAACTTTTAAATATTTTAAAATGTTATTTTTACATAAATTAACTGACTTATTTTTACAAGACTCATCATAAACTATATCTACTAAAAAATTTGAAAGTTTATCTCTATCTCAAACAATTTGTGGATCAACAGCTAAATCATATAAATGAAGTGAAGTTCCTAAAACTGTTTGGTTTTCTCAACCTGAAAGGATAGTTCATCTATTAACAGGAACTGAAACTTTTCAAATTTGTTGAGCATCAGCAAGTCAATTATAATATTCATAATTTGATACAGTATATGAAAAAAGAGTTTTAACAATAAATAGAAAAAAAACAACAAAAAAAAGTATAATATTATGAATTGGACTCCATCTATTAATTATTTTATGTAATAAATTATTTATTTTAAAATTTTTTAAATTTATATTTTTAAAAAAAACTTTATTTTTCATTATATATTTTTAAATATTATATTTTTAATTTTTTTTGGTATTATATCTTCATAATAAATAGTTGAAAATTTTTCTTCTAATTTTTTAAAATAATTTTCATCATATTTTCATGAAATATTTTTTTCAAATTCTAATAATAAATCACTTTTAATATTATAAAGTTTTAACGATTTATAAAATGCTAAAACTACTTCTTCAGTTTCTCAAACACATTCAAATGGTTTAAATGATGAAATTCATAATAATTCTAAAAAAGTTTGTTGTAAATCTTTTTTAAAAAATAAATCTTCTCAAAAAATACTAATTATTTCTTCAAGTGTTAAAAATGGTCTTAAAATACAAAAAATGAAAGCACATTTTGGACAAGAATTACACCAAATAGTTTGTTTTAATCTTTTAGTTTCATCAATTTTAAAATTATTATTACAACTTGAAAAAACATCAAAAAATCTTTTACAATTTTTTGAAAAATATTCTCAAATTCTTATTTCATACCATCATCTTAGAAGTGAAAAATACTCTATATCATCAGATAGATAAATGTTTAAATAACTTTTAAAATCAGTTTCAAATTCTAAACTTTTAGAATATTGATGATTTATTTCAAAATCATTCCAAAAAGTATTTCCAACACTTGCTGATTTTTCATTTGATAAAACTAAATATTTATAGTTATATAGATATGAAATAAAAGCTAATACAAAAGCAATAATTCAAGTTATAGGAACATGTCAGTTATAATTTCAGTCTTTATTTAATTCAATTAAAGTTGGACTTATTTTTCTCTTTACAAGAAGAATTTTTTTATTTAGTATATTTGCACAATTTTGTTTTATATCATCAATCTTTCAAAAAACAACTAAATCATAATCCAATTTATTTTTTTCAAATAAATCAATACTTACAAGGGAATCTTTTCATCATCAAAGTGGAATAAGTGATTTTTCACTTAATGAAAAATTTATTTTTCTGTATTTAATACTAGATAAATTTTCAAACTTAAATAAATTTTCAGGATTTATTTTATTTTTGTATAAAAATTCTCATAATCAATTTTTATAAAATTTTTGCCAAAATTTGATTTGATTTGAGTCTAAAAATCAAGATTTTACAAAAAGTTTTTCTGTAGGAAATGATTTATAATAACTTATTCAAATAGCTATATGTAGAGAAAATAAAAAGTTATTTATTATATCATCATCTAAGTTTTTTATTTGAGAAAATTCCTCACTAAAAAAATCTATTTCCTCATAGAAAAAATAGTTTTGATCAAAACTATAATCAAATCTAGCATTAAAAGTTTCCTTATCAAAACTAAATTTTTCAAAATAAAAAGACTTAAATTCTCTCATAAATATAAATGCAAAATTATATAAGCTATATTATTATTTTAACTAAAAATATCAAATTTATGTTTAAGTAAAAAACTTTACTTATTTTATTTTTATATAAATTTGCAAATAAAAAATTATTTTATATAATCCATTCATCAATTTACTGGTGTATTTTCTGGTTTTGATAAATATTTTATATTCGTAAAAAATACTTTTATGACAATTACTAAAGAAATAAAAAGTAAAATCATTTCTGATTTTGCAAGTAAAAAAGGTGATACATGATCTAGTGAAGTACAAATAGCTATATTAACTGCACAAATTGAAAATCTTAAAGAGCATTTATTAGAACATAAAAATGATAAACATTCTAGAAGAGGTATATTAATGATGGTTGCTAAAAGAAGAAAACTTCTTGCATATTTAAAGAAAAAAGATGCAAATAAATATAGTGAAATTATAGAAAAATTAAACTTAAGAAAATAATAAAAGAAGCTCTATCGAGCTTCTTTTATTATTTTGAAATTTTTCACATTTCGGAAGATAAAAGTGTTTCTTTAAGATGAGCTTTTACTCTATCTACAAATCTATCAATAATTAAATAATCATAATCAATAATACTAAGTCAAAGTGAAATTTCTGTTTGTAGATTTCATATTTTTTTTGTATTAATAGAATCAATATTTATTCACATATTATAAATAATATCACTAATTTCTTTTAATACTCAAATCTGGTTTTTAACAATTAAAATTATACTAATAATTATTGATTCTGGTTTTTCTCAATCAATATAAGCTGGAAGCAATCTATCTTTATTAACATCATTTAATACTTTACAACTTCTTCTATGAATAGTAAATTGTCATTTATTATTAATATGAGCGACTATATCATTTGTTATTTTTCTTCTAGAACAATAACATAGTTTATATTCAAGTCATGATTCTCATCATATAATTAAATTTGTTTTTATATTTTTTACATCTTGATTTTCATTTAAATTAGACTTATCTTGATTTTTATTTGTAGATGATAAATTATTATCTATTGCATATTTTTCTCTTACACTTAAAACCGAAGATTTTACAATTTTTTTAATAAGTGAAGCAGGTGGCATTGAAAAATCTCAAATCTGTTCTAAAAGAATTAATCTTTCTTCCATATTTAAATTTTTTCAATCAAGAGTTTTTAAAATAGTTAAATCTTTATCTAATTTTCAAAATCCAGCTTTTTCTAAATATTTAGACATAATATCTTTTCATCTTTCTCTATAAAGCTCTTGATCTTCTTTTTTTAGAGTAGCCTTAATTTTATTTTTTGCTTTTATTGTTTTTACAAATGAAATCCGAAATGGATTAGGTTTTTTATTTTTGTCAATAATTATTTCTACAACATCTCAATTATGCAACTCTTTATCTAATGGATAAACACTGTCATTAACCTTTGCAATTGATATATGATTTCATAATTCAGTATGAACAGCATAAGCAAAATCTATAGAAGTAGAACCAGAAGGAAGATTTATATGATCTCATTTTGGAGTAAAAACATAGATTCTATCCTTAAAAAAATCAACTTTTAATGATCAAACAAAATCACTATCTTGAACATTATTAACTAATTCTTTAAGTTCTTTAACCCAATCTATATCAGTAGCAATACTACTTCATTTTTCTTTATATTCAAAATGTGCTGCAACTCATAAATCTGAGTATTCTCTCATTTTAAAAGTTTTAATTTGAATTTCTGTTGCTTGTTTTCTATCTGCTTTAAAAAGTCACATTATACTTGTGTGCAAACTTTTATATCAATTTGGCTTAGGTAAAGCTATATAATCTTTAAATCTTTTTGGTAATGGAGTCCATGTATTATGTATAATTCAAAGTACTCTATAACAATCAGATTCATTTTCTACCATTATTCTGATACCAAATAAATCAAAAAGTTCATTTGCATTAGTAAGTCATTTTTTTAATAATTTTTTATGAATAGAGTAAATTGATTTAACTCTATAATCAACTTCAAAATTTTGTAAACTATTTTTAGATAATAAAATATTTATTTCTTCTTTTACATTTTTAACAAATGCTTTTCTTTGAGGTTCAAGTTCTCTTAATTCTCTTTTAAGTTTTCTATATGAATCAATATCTAGTATTTTAAAACATTCTTCATCAAGTGAATTCTTTATATGATACAATCATAATCTATCAGCAATAGGTGAAAATATATTTAATGTTTCAATAGCAATTTTTTCTCTTTTTTCTTTTTTAGGATGATATTTTAATGTTTTCATATTATGAAGTCTATCAGACAACTTAACAAAGATAACTCTTAAGTCCTCAGCCATTGCAACTACCATTTTTCTAAGACTTCCAACATCTCTATCTTCTCATTTATATCTAATTTTTGAAAGTTTAGCTAATCATTCACATAAAAATGCAACTTCTACTCAAAATTCTTTTTTAATATCATCTGAAGTTTTTGGAGTATCTTCAATTACATCATGTAATAAACATGCTTGTATAGTATATATATCGGGATTTAACTCTAAAAGTATTTCAGTTGCTTCAACAGGATGAATTATATAAGGCTCTCAAGATAACCTATTTTGTCATTCATGTGCATCACGAGAATACAAATATGCTCTAAAAATTTCAGATTTTATATACTCAAAATTAAGATTTCTCATATATAAAGAAACCTTTTTAACAATTCATTCAACTTTATCATTAATTTTAGTATATTTATCCATATGATACTTAAAATACTATATATAATAAGAATAATATCATATATAATAAATTTGTAAATATTTTATTATAATATTTACTTGTCATATTTTAAAAAAAAGATACTATTTAAAAGTATTTTATATATAAAATTTAAATTTTATGAAAAAATCTATTAAAAAAGCATTTACATTAGTTGAATTACTTGTAGTCATTACTATTTTAGCAATCATATCTGTTGTAGCATACCAAAATTTTGGTTGAGCAGTAGATAAAGCTGTTTCTGGTAGAAAAATAAATGATGTTTCAACTATAGAAACTGCATTACAACAATTTAAAGTAGATAATAATTATTATCCACAAGTTGATACAATATCTCCAACAAATATGTGGTGATATAGTTCTTGAACGATAGCAACACAATCAAATACTCTAAAAGTAAATATGAATGGTGCAGAAATTACTTCTATTACATCAGCTAATTGATGATGAACAATAATGAATACTGAAGCTACTCCTAAACAAATTTGAGCTAAATGAACACTTTCTCAAACTACACTATGAAAAAAATACCTAAGTAAAGACTTATATGATCCTGAAGTAGGTGATTTAAAAGAAAGTTCTTGAAAAAAATTAATTGAATCTTGAATTGGTAGATATGTTTATGCAATATATAAAAAACCAACTTGAACAAGCTGGTGAAGTGACAATAAAGTTTGATCATATTATAATATAGCATATACAATTAAAAAAGATTGATCAGATACTTATTATACAAAAATAGTATGAGATTATGATAGTGGTTCATGTTTTGATAATTCAGCTACATGTCCTGCAACTCTGATTTGAAGTGGTTCTTGAATTTTAGTTAATGAACAAGAACAATGAAAAGATTCATCTGGTGCTAGTTTAGCTAATTTCTGATCTAATTCATGAAATCAATGAGTTCCTTATTCAGCAAGTGATTTTGAATAATAATAAAAAAAATATGAGATTAATCTCATATTTTTTTTATTATGCTTATAAAATTTTTATTAGTTTCAAAGCATCTATTTTCTATTATTTCAAATCATGTTTTTTTAAATAAATAATTTAATTCTTCCAATGTAAAGCAATGATAAAATCTAGGATATTCTCAAAAATAAATATTGTAATCTAAACTTAAAAATTTATTTTCACTATTTTTTATAACATCATTTTTGTATTTTTCATTATTTAAAGATGAATTTAAATACCAATTAGTAAAAAAAATTTTTCAATCTGGTTTTAAAAGTAATTTAATTTTATTTAAAACTTCTATTCTTTCATCAATAGTTTGTAAATGATGAAAACTAGCAATCAAAAATATAAAATCATATTTTTGATTTTCAATTTTATCTAAATCTAACATATCTAAATTTAAAAATTCTTTATCTATATATGTTTTTTTTGCTTCATTTATCATTCAAAGTGACAAATCAACTCACGTATATTTTATATGATTTATATCAAATTTTTGAGAGAATTGTTCTAATAATCTACCACTTCAACATCAGATATCTAATATATTTTTATTATCAAAATCACTTAAATAAGAAGAAATAAAGTAATCTATTTCTTCCCATTTCATTTTTTTTCTACTATCAGAAAATCATTTCGCTATATTATCATAATTTACTTTTTTCATAATTTTTATTGACAAATCATTTAAAACGATTATTATATAACCCCTTTTTGAATTGATGTATTTTCAAGTACCTTGTAAATACAAAAGTTGCAGACTATCACAAGATGTAATATTAATTTAGTTTATTGTTTCTCTCACCGGTTAAGCAAGTCTAAATTTCAATTTCAAAGAGGACCAAATATCAAAGTCCTGCTACGCAGGGCTTTTCCTTTGCATAAAATTTCTACATTTTAGTTGGAACTTCTATTCACAATATTGAAAAAGAATCTTTAATTACAAAGGTAAATAAGCTTATTAATTTTAATCTAGCATATTTTTTTTCATCATCAGTTTCATTTAATATATGAACACTATTATAAAAACTATTAAAACTTTTTGTTAAATCATAAGCATATTTACATAGAATATGTGGCAGATTTTTTGAAGCAGTATTTTCTAGGATTTCTTTATAATTTGAAAGATTTTTAATTAGATCAAATTCTTCAGCAAATTCAAATCCTGTTTTTCAATCTTTTGAAAAATCAGTTTCCATACTATTTTCTAAGATCCTAAATGCTCTAACATATGCATATTGAATATATGGTCAACTATTCCCTTCAAAAGTCATAAATTCATCCCAATCAAAGATAACATCTGTTTCCCTATTTTTCTTCAAATAACCATATTTTATAGCTCAAATTCAAATTATTTTACTCAAATCTCTTAGTTCATTATCACTTAAATCATTTCTTTTTTCAAGGATTATTTTTTTAGCTCTAATTTCTGCCTCATCAAGTAAATCTCATAATTTTATAATATTTCATTTCCTACTTGAAAATGCTCACTCTTTACCTGAAATAAATCAATTATAAGCATGAAATAATTCAGTTTTTCATAACCATCAAGCATTTTTTGCTATTTCAAAAGCTTGTTCAAAATGCAATTTTTGTCTTATATCTACAAAGTAAACGATTTTATCTGGATTCCAATTTGTAGCTCTATATTTTATAGAAGCTAAATCACTGGCAAGATAACCATGAGTTCAATCTCTTTTTTGAAGTATACAACTTGGAAATTTATCATTTTCAAAAATAACTCAAACTGAATTATCTTCATTTTTTGTAGCAATTCATTTAGACAATAATTCAGAAACTATAGATTTCATATCAAATTGTAAATCTGGATTATTTTCTATCTTTGGTAATCATAATCATTCATAAAAACTTTCACCTATATTGTAATCTGGTTTTACATTTAATCTAGCCAAAATCTTATTCATAGCATCAATAGAATAAGAAGTAAACTCTTTCCATAATTCAACTGACTCACTATTTCATTCTGATAAAAGTTTAAATTCATCTCTTGTTCTTTGTTCTAATAATTCATCATTTTCACTTTCAGAAGTAATTTTTACATACAATTCAAGTAAATAATCTACTGCATTTTCTTTTAACTTATTTTCATCTCACCAAAGTTTATAAGCAGTAATAAGTTTACCAAATATAATTCACCAGTCTCAAATATGACTATCAGAAATAACATCATATCATAATTTTTTATAAGTATTAATCATAGCTTGTCATCCATTTGGAGTACACATATGACCAATATGAAGAGTTTTTCAAACATTTGCACCTATATAATCAACTACCAATTTTGAACCATTTCAAACATTAAAATAATTTTTATCGTTTAGATAATTATTATAAATAGTTTTGAAATTAGTTGTAAAAATATCATTATTTAAAAATATGTTTATATAACCATTTTCTTCTGTTACACTTTTTATTAATTCTATATCTTGTAAATCTGATAATAATTCAACTGAAATAATAGCAGGAGATTTTTTTAATTCTCTTGATAAAATACCACAATTAAAAGCGAAATCTCACATTTCTTTTTTTGGTGGTATTGTTAATTTGATATCATATAATACTATATTGTATTTTTCTTTTATTACTTTTAGTATTTCTTGTTTTAATGTATTTTCCATAAATAAATCGTTTCTTATAAAATTTAGCTTTATTATACAAAAAAAAAGTAAAAAATAAATTATTTTTTACTTTTTAAAAATTTAAGTTCTAAACAAAAAGAAAATTAAAAACTAGAAACATAAGTCAAGATATAACAGCAACAACTGGAACTGTAATTAACCAAGCAGCAACAATTTTTGTTAACATCTTTCTTTCAACAAATTTTTCTTTTTTTCAATGCTCTCTTTTATGAAGATATTCTCTTAAAAATCAAACTCAAAAAACTCAACCTATAGCTACATGAGTAGTACTTACAGGTAATCACAATTTACTAGCAAGTATAACAGTAAATGCGGCTGATAATGCTATACAAAATGCTCTTATTTGATCAAGTTCAGTAATTTCTCAACCAACAGCTTTTATAATCTTTGGTCAAAATAACAATAATCAAAATGATAATCAAGTTCAACCTAAAAGCATAATCCAAAATGGAACTCAAACACTTCAAGAAATTCAAGAATTAACCAAAGTATCATATATAGCTGCTAAAGGACCAATTGCATTTGCAACATCGTTTGATCAATGAGCAAAACTTAAAAGTATAACTGAAAAAATAAGTGGTATAGAAAAAAGTTTTGCTATAGATTTTCTATCATTTGAAAGTCTTGATGAAATTTTTCAAATATATGCTCTCAAGAAAAAATAAGTAAAAAAAGCAATAACTAATCAAATATGAGATGCTGTAATAAAATCAATTTTAATTAAATTTTTAATACCTTTTAATATAATATAAGTTGTAAATGCCCAAGCCATAATTGAAACAAAGAAAGGAACCCATTTTTTCGCTTGTACTACTTTATCTTTTTTATTTAAAATTAAATGTTTAATAAAAAATAAAAATAAAGCTGCAACTATTCATCATAATAAAGGCGAAATAATCCAACTTAAAACAATTTTTCACATTGTTCCCCAAGCAACAATTCATAATCACATTGAAGCAATTCAAGCTCACATAACTCATCATACAATAGAATGAGTTGTAGAAACAGGTGCTTTAAAATAAGTAGCAAAATTTAACCACAATGCAGCAGAAAAAAGTGCAGAAAGCATAATAAACATAAAAACAGTATAATTGTTTAATAGACTTATATCTATAATACCATCTTTTATTGTTTTAACCACTTCTCATCAAGCAATAACAGCTCATGCAAGTTCAAAAATAGCAGCAATTATAATAGCTCATTTTAAACTCAATGCTCAAGAACCAACTGCAGGTCAAACACTATTTGCAACATCATTTGCACCTATATTTACAGCCATATAAATACCCAAGAAAACTGCAAACAATAAAAAAGCATCGGCAGAAGTTCATAAATTAGATCATACTAATAATTGAACTCATAACAATGCAGATATAATATATAATCCGAACAAAAAATATTTCATATATTTTTTTAATAATATAAAAACTATCCAGTCATATAATTGATAGTTATATAGTACTTATGTACTATATTTATAATAATTAAAATTTAACAAAAATAAAGATATATAAAATTTATGATTTTACATAAAAAAAATGTATTTTGTAATTAATAAATTGACTTTTATATTTTTAGATGTATAAAATAATAAATAGTTAATTACATAAATTTCATATAACTTAAATATAACAAAAATGCAGTTTTTTAATGAATTAATAAATAGTAACAGAAATTATATTTTAGAAAAAAATATAACAAAAAATCATAAAATATACTTAGAAAAAATAGTAAATCATATAAATAAAGAAAAAATCATTATAATTACATGATTAAAAAATATATGAAAAACTGAAGTAATATCAGATTTTATATCAAAAACTAAAATTCAAGATAGATTCTTTTATTTCAATAAAGATTTAGATCTTGATAATATAATAAAGGATAATTATTCATTGTATAATCTATTTAATGTATATATAGACTTATACAAAAATACAAAATATATCATATTACAAAATATAAGTCATATACAATGAATCAAAGAATTTCTAGGAAAAATATACAAGAGTGATTATAAGATAATAATTATCTGAAATGATATAAAGATACCAAATATAACAGAAATAGAAATAAAAAATAATATATCAGAAAATATAGAAAATGATTTATTATATTGAAATATATGAAAATCATCTCAGTTAACTAATACAATATTCAAGAAAGAATATATTAAGCTAATAGTAGACAATATATTTTTAAACAAGATAATTAATCTAAAACTAGTAAAAAATGTATTTTTGTATAGGTTAATATTAACAAAAATATCAAAATTAGGTAATTTTATATTTCAAAGAGAATTACATAGAAATATAGAAGAAACAGAAAAAATAGCTCTAAGAACTTTTATGGATTATATAGATTTTTCAATTCAAGAAAAAATAATATACAAGATAGAACTTTATGATTTCAAAAAAGAAAAGATTATTTTAAATAAATATAAATACTTTTTTAGTGATAATTGAATAAGAAATAGTTTAAGTAATTTTAATTTAGACAAAAATATACTCATAGAAAATTTGATTTTTATCAAACTTAACTATAACAATTATTTAATTAATTGATGATTGAATTGAATTTTTGAATTTAGTTTTATTGCTACTAAAAATGATACTAAAATTTATATACATATTTCAAAAGAAACAGAAAGACAAGAAATAAACAAAGAAATGAATAAACTTCAAAAAGTTCCATGAAAAGCTAAGAGATACTTAGTTATAAATAATATAGATAAATTAAACTTGAAGAAATATATTTATGATGATGTAGAGTTGATTGGTGCCGGAGAGTTAATAAAAAAATCCCTTTAGGGATTTTTTTTAAGCAGAAAATTTTACTCATGTAGGATCAATTGCTTTTATAATATTTTCAATAATACTTGCTTCAGTTATTCAAATTTTATTTAATTCCTTAATCATATTAGCTTTTGTATTAATAGGACTAATATCAATAGAACTAATATCAGCTTTTTGTTTATCAGTTAGATTTACATTATTTAACGTAACAGGTAAAGAATTACTTCAATTTTTTATATTCAAATTAATAGTTTGATTTGCAGTTGTTCAAATATCTTGATTTTTTTGATTTTCTCTTTTAAGTTTATCTAAATCATTTGCTGTATTTTTTGATCAAGTTGAATCAGTTCATTTGATTAATCAACCTCCAGATTGGCTATTATACTTAGTATCTGCTATTCAATCAAGTATAATATGTCATTTTGCAATTGAATCTCTATCTCAAAATTTGATATTTTTAGCAGCTTCTTCATTTCATCATTTTTTTAGCATTTCTTGTAATAATTCAACATAATTTTTATTATTAGCAAGACTTTGTATATCTTTTCATTCATCATATGCCTTTTTATAATCATCCCAAACAGATGAATCATTTAAATTAGATTTTTGTAATCTTTGTAATGCATTTATAGATTTATTTGATAAATCTATACTTCAATTTTGTCAAAATAATTCATGTTTTTTCATAAAATCAGTTCATCTTTCCCTAGCTTTAGTTTCAAAATAACTTGAAGCACTAGAACCAATTTGACCTAAACTTGTCATACTTTGCCCACCAAATATAGGAGCATATTGTGGAGCTTTTGTAACAAGTCATCAAACTTGTGTACCAAATGCATGAAGTGGTTCAACAATAGCTTTTGTCATTTCATTTGATCTAAGTGCAGCCATAACTGCTCACCATAATACTACTATACCAAATATCTTCATAATAAGAGTTCCTATAACTCATAATGTATTATTTCATACTTCTTTAACAAATCATGTTATATTTTGAGGATTTGCTGGTGATCATATAACAGATAAAGAAAAACCTCATTCTCATTTAGTATCTCATCATATAATTATTTTACTTCATTTATCTCATTCTTCTTTTATTACTACATTATCAACATCTTTAGTTGAACTATTACCTCATGTTATTCAATTTCAAACAATAAACATAAATAATAATCAAAAAGTCAAAGCAAGCATAGTATAAACTGGAACCATTGCAAGTGATATAAATTGTTTAACATTAAATTTATCAAAAAATTCTCATCAACCACTTGTTTTATCAAAAAAATACATCAATCAAAATACTGGTGAAATCATTATATATATCCATATATATATTCATCTAACCATTAAAACTAATCATAATGCTACCATTAAAACTGAATATACTATAACAAATAAAACATCAAAAAGTAATTTAACAACTAAATCTCACATAGTTTTTATAGCACTTAAATCAGTATAATTCAATTTTGATAAATTTTCTAATCATAATACTCAATAGGTATATGTAGCTAATATACCAAAAATAGAATCTGATGATTTTCAAGAATTAAGTACTACATCTAATTTAACCTTATCTCATTCACAATTAAAAAATCATTTATCAGGCTCTTTTGCACTAGTATTTGTTGTATTTTCACTTTTTCAAGTAGATTTTAAATTTAATGTACAATCTTTTGGTATTTCTACTGTTGATAAAGAAGTTTTAAAAGTAGAAAAAGTCTCAAATGGAAGATTTAGTGCAGATATAGTTAATACAGCAGAAATTGAAAGTATAAATTGAATCAAAAACCATGAAAATGGTACAATAAGTATACCTACTATAAACTTAGGTAATGCCTGTTTAAGCGCATATTTTTCTTGTCATTTTCATATGATATTCATAAATGCAATCCATATAAGAATAAATGCAAATATTAGATATACTACATTTGAAACAAGAATCCATATAGATTTAAAATATGAATTTAATCAAAATAAACTACCATTTATCCATTCAGGTGATAAAAATACTGTTGATAAATAAGTAAGTAATGACAAAAAAACAGCTAAAGTAGTTCAAATCCAAGTTATAGCACTTGAAGCAGTTTGTTTAGCTTTATCAAGTGTAACTTTATCACTAGCTGCATCTGCAAACACACTATCACTAAGTATAAAAAACAATAAAAATCATCCTATTATCCATAGAATATTTTTTTTATTGCTAGAAATCTTATCTAAAAGTTTAGAAAACATAACTTATATTGTTAAACTTAAATATAGTTTTTATCTATTTAAAGGCAAAAAACTTTAACTAAATAAATCATATCATAAATTATTTTTTCTTGCAAGATTTTAAATACAAAAAAACTCTAGAATATAATCTAGAGTTTCTTTTTAAGTAATTCATTAAAAATTTTTGGATTTCAAGCTCATTTTGAAGCTTTCATACATTGTCATACAAAGAATCAAAATATATTTTCATTTCAAGATTTATAATCTGCAACTTGAGTTGCATGATCAAGTAATACTTGATCAACTATTGCTTCTAAAGCTCAAGTATCATTTTTTTGTCTTAAGTTATTTTCGTCAATTATTATATCAGCTTCTCAACCATTAGTAAATAATTCTTCTATAACTTGTTTACTATTTGTACTTGATAATTCATCATGATTTACTAGATCTATAACTTTTGCTAACTCTTTTATATCAAATCTTAAGTCACTTATATTTTTAATAGTTTCACTTTCATTCATCATTGCAAGTAAAACAGTAGTTATATATGAACATGATTTTTTAGCATCTCAAGTCAATTCTACCAAATTATCAAAATATTCACTTAATTCCTTATCAAAAGTTAATATTCTAGCATCATCATCACTTAATTTATAAACTCATAAATATTTAATTCTTTTTTCAATTGGTAATTCAGGAATTAATTTTCTGGCATTATCTATAAATTCATCGCTTAAAATAATTGGTAATAAATCAGGTTCTGGAAAATATCTATAATCCATAGCATCTTCCTTACTTCTAAGAGTAGTTGAATTTCAAATATCATCATTCCATCATCTAGTTTCTTGATCAATAGTTCATCATGATTCTAGTACTTTTATTTGTCTTTTTACTTCATGATCTATAACTCTACCAATCGCCATAAATGAATTTACGTTTTTTGTTTCAGTTCTAGATCAAAGCTTTAAACTTCACTCTGGTGCAACAGAAATATTTACATCACATCTTAATTGTCATTTTTCCATATCAGCATCACTTACTCCTCATGCTCTCATAAGTTTTTGAAGTTCTCTTAAAAATTCCATAACTTCATCTCTATCATGAAAAACTGGATCAGTTACTATTTCCATAAGTGGACTTCAAGCTCTGTTAAAATCAAGAAGAGTTTTTCAACCTGCATGAATAAGTTTTCAAGCATCATTTTCTAAATGCATATGATGAATTGCAAAAGTTCTCTCAATTCAGTTAACTAAAGTTTTTACAAAACCTTTTCAAACAATTGGTTCATACATTTGAGTAATTTGATATGCTGTTGGATTATCTGGGTAAAAATAAGTTTTTCTATCAAATCTAGATTTTTTATTTACCTCACAGTTCATCATAAGACCTCAAATAAGTCATAACCTAACAACTTCTTTGTTCAAGTTAGGTAACATACCTGGAAATCACATACAAATAGGACAAACATTCATATTTGGTTCTGAAGCTAATGCAACTGCATTTTTACAAGAACAAAACATTTTTGTTTCTGATTTAATTCTTACATGTATCTCAAGTCATATAGTTGGAATATATTTTGTCATTATCTATTTATTTTAAATGTTATTTAATTAATATATTTATATCTAATTATCTAGATTTTTCAACAATTTTTTTTAATTTTATTTGCATTAAAATTTTAATATGCTAAAATATATTCATAAAATAGTTTAAAATAAAAGCCTTATAAAAATATTTTAAACTTTTTTAAATTTATATAATAATAAGTGAACTATGGAAATACAAGTAAAAATACATGTAAATACAGATGAAACTAAAAATGTTACTGAAAGATTAGTAAAACATAATATAGAAAACAAACTAGATAATTACTTAAAAAAATTTACTACAAAAGAAAATGCTGAATGATTAATTGATGTAAAAGTTGAAAAAAATAAAAAAGATTTATTTGATTGAGTAGTATCTGCCATACTTGATGGTGAAAAATTTAGATATTCTAGAGAAGATTATAAGAATTTAGATGACTTAATTAATCACTTATTTGATAATTTCAAATTAGAATTATCTGATAGATAATCAAAAGAGAAGCCTACGGCTTCTCTTTTATTTTACAATTTTTCCCAATATATAATCCATAATTAAAACTCCAGAATCTGTCAATATTATCTTATCATCTATTTTTTCCAATAAATTATTTTCTAAAAAATAATTTATTTCTTTTTTGTCTAATTTTTCAACTAAAAAATTATCTATTCAAGAAGTTCTTAGAGAAAACATAAGATTCTCTAAAAATAAATCATCTTCTTTTAATTTTTCACTTAATATATTTTTTTTATTATAATAATCAATAAAGTTTTCACTATTTGAAAAACGAATATTATCTAAAAATCAAAAAGCTCCTAGTCAAAAAGCTAGTGATTCTTTATGTGTCCAATATCAAAAATTATGTTTACATTCAAATCAAGGTTTAGAATAATTTGAGATTTCATATCTAGAAAACCCTCTAGAATTTAAGTATGATTTTATTTCTGTATATTCAGTTAAATAATATTCTTCTTTTAATCATAAATTAGCCCAATTATTTGGATAAACTATATTTTCAAATTTAGAATCTAAATCATCTGGAACATCATAATATTCTTCCAACATATAGATAGATATATGTGTAATAAAATCATAATTATCTAGTAAAAATCATATATTTTTTACTGTTTCTCACTTTTTTACATATGGAAGTCAAATAATAAAATCTATAGAAAAATTATTAAATCATACTTTTTTTACTACATCAAGTGCATTCATTATGTCTCATTTTCAGGCTCTTCAGATTTCACAAAGTGTCTTTTCATTCAAAGTTTGAACTCACATACTTATCCTATTTATTCATAGATTTTTACATCAAACCAGATTTTCAATAGTTACATTTTCAGGTGTTGTTTCTATACTTATTTCTATATTTTCATTAAAAATATATTTATTTTTAAGAGTTTCAAATATTTTTTTAAATTGAAAAATACTCAAAGTTCA
This sequence comes from uncultured Candidatus Peribacteria bacterium, assembly GCA_964415565.1. Lineage (GTDB taxonomy): Bacteria > Patescibacteriota > Gracilibacteria > BD1-5 > UBA6164 > JABWCI01. The sequence continues at coordinate 211 of CAYQAV010000120.1, read as the reverse complement.
TGGTGTTCATCATCAAAAATATATAGTATCTAAAACTAAATCTTTTTCATTATTAGACAATATTTCTTCACATAAAAAATCTACATAAGTTTGAATTTGTAATTTTTTAATTCAAGAAAAAGATGCAAATCTACAATATTTACATTTACTAGTGCAAAAAGGAATATGTATATAAATGCCTGCCATTGTTAATTCTAGTTTTATTAACAAT
>CAYQAV010000119.1:0-11785 GCA_964415565.1 uncultured Candidatus Peribacteria bacterium | reverse complement strand
TTTTTATTTCCTTTGATTTACATTTTTTACAGATTTTATGGCTATTTTTATTTAACATAGTTAAAAATAAAGGAGTATTTGGCTTTATTATACCAAATATTCCTTATTTTAGCCACACACTTTTTACAATTAAGCCTAATTTTTTATAAAAAATAAATAAACTCCTAGCATCTTTAGGAGTTTATATGTTTAACCAAATATTTTTTCAAATACTCATCATTTATTTACATCTATTTTTTTATCTTTTGCTATTTCTTCATATAATTCTCTTTCTTTTTTACCAAGTTTTTTTGGTATTTTTATCTTTATTTCTATAAATAAATCTCATTTTTTATCACTATCTATATGTTTTACTCAATCTCAAGATATTTTTATTACATTAGAATGTTCAGTTCAAGACTTTATTTCTATCTTTCTTTTTCAAATTATAGGTATGTTTATTTCTTTTGTTGCTCATAAAACAGCTTCAACTACTTCTATATCTAAAGTATAATGTAAATCTATATCATCTCTTACTAATCACTTTTCTTCTTGTTCAACCTCAAATTTTATATATAAATCTCAATTTTTATTTCATCAAGTTCAACTATTTCATTCAGAAGATATTTTGATAACCATTCACTCATTTATTCAAGCGGGGATATCAATATTCATTTCTTTTTTTACAACCTTTCTTTTTTCTCAATGACAATCATTACATACATTTTCAAATATTTCTCATGATCAATTACATTCATCACAAACAATAGTTTGTTGAATCATTCAAAACATACTTTGAGTTGTATGGGTTACTTGTCATCTACCATTACATTTAGAACAAGTTTTTTTATGACTTCATCAATCTCAATTGCAACTAGTACAAGTTTCTTTTTTATTGAAACTTATTTTTTCTTTTCATCAATATATGCTTGTTTTTAAATCTATATTTAAAATATATTCTAGATCTTCTCAAGATTGAGAAGATTTTCTTTTTCTGTTATTTGAGTTAAATCCTCAACCAAAAAATGATTCAAATATATCTCATAAATCAACATCAACTCATCATGAAAAACCACCTCAAAAAGGACTTCATCTTCCAGATGAGTCTCAAAACATATCATAATTTTTTCTTTTTGAATCATCACTTAATATTTCATAAGCTTTATTTATTTCTTTAAATTTTTCTTCAGCTCATTTATCTCATGAGTTTCTATCAGGATGATATTGCATAGCTAATTTTCTGTAAGCTTTTTTAATTTCTTCTTTACTTGCTTGTTTATCTAATCATAAAACACTGTATAAATTCATTATTTAAAATTATCTTATAAAACTAAAATATATTATATAAAAATTTTCAAATGTAAAGTTTAAAAATCCTTTAAAATTGACTTTAAAGTCAATTTTAAAGGATTTTTATTTTTTACTTAGTTTAAAAAGGAATATCTTCAATAGAAATTTCTTCTTCTTGTTTAGGAGAAGACTTTCTAATAGCAGGAGATGAATTTTCATTGCTAAATCAATTACTATTATCTGAAGATCATTCAGATTTTGAATCAAGCATAATCATATTTTCTCATACTATTTCTGTTTTATATCTTTTTGTTCCATCTTGTGCTTCCCAAGTTCTTGTTTGAAGTCTACCTTCTATAAAAACCCTTCTTCATTTTCATAAATATTGCATAGCTATTTCAGCTAATTTTCCCCATAAAACTACATTGTGAAATTCTACTTGTTCTTGTTTATTTCAAGTTGAATCTGTCCAATTTCTATTAGTAGCTATTGAAAAACTTAAAACATTTTGTCAATTTGGTGTTTGCTTTAGTTCTAAATCTTGTGTAATTCTACCAATAACTTGTGCTTTGTTTAAATCCATAATGCTTTTGCTTAGGAAAATAATGTAGAAATCATAAAAATTTCTATTACTTATTATAATGATAAAAATTAAAAATCAAGAGAAAATATAAAAAAAGTGTATAAAAGGTATATTTAATTGTATAAAAAAATTAAAAAGTCAAGCTAAAATTGCAAATATTGTACATTAGTTTTTTGCTCAATTTTTTTTATTATGGTAATATTATTTCAAATAACTATTTGTTAAATATTAGATATGTTAAATAAATTTTGAGTTGCAATAATTATGTTTTTTATATTAGCTATTAATTCTAATATGGCTTATTCAGCTAGTAGTACAGAGCAATCATATACTACTATTTGAGTTGTTGACTATAAAACATTTAATGAATATAGGTATAAAATTACAGATCAATATTTAAATTTAAGAAATAAATTTGAAGTTGATTGAAAGATAGATAAATATATTGCAGGTAGAATTTTATTTTATGCAAAAGAAGGTTTAAACTATTTACCAGATAGTTTAACTAATAAAAGTTATTATAAAAGTTTACAAAGTTCTATTGAAAAATGAATAAATTATCCTGAAAACTCAGCATTTTTTGAAGAAATTTCAAGTTCTATTCAAAATTATTTAGAAAAAGTAAATATTCAAAAAGTCTCAGGTAGTGTTGAATCATTTCCATCAACTTGAAATGCACCTTTAACAGTTACACTTAGATGAAATGTAAAAGATCCAACATGAACTAAATTGGAAAATCATAATTATAGTTGGTGGATAAGTGAATGAGGTAAAAGAAAAGTTATTTGAAACAAAGTTTCTCTAACTTATGTATTTAAAGAAGAAGGAAATTTTTCAGTTTTTCTAGATGTAACTTCAAATCATAAAAATGCTTCTTGATATAGTGATGTATTACCGTTCTCATCTAGAGCTGATATAGTTGTAAAGGAAAAAGTTGCTTCTATTATATTGAAAGTAAATAGTGATAACCTTTGACAACAAGAAGAACTTAAATTTTTACCTGATGATGCAAAATATGGTTTATTATTTGATGCAACAAGTTCAACTCCAACTTCATGAACAAAATTTATAAAAACTGAATGGGATTTTTGACATTGAGTTACTAGAGTAAATGATTGAGGCCCAAATGTAGAAAGAGTTGTTTATGCTTGAGAATGAGATTTTACAGTTAAACTAAAACTTACTACAAATGAAAATAAATCTGTAGAAAGAAAATTTACATTAAAGATTCATAATCCAATTGCAACAATTAAAACTACAAGTGAAGAGTGATATTTAGGTGATAAATTTACGTTTACAGCTAATCCTACTTGAAGTAATACAAATCTTACATATGCTTGGAAAATTATAGATATTAAAAATGATAAAGAATTATTAAACAAAACTGCATCGACTTTTACACATACATTTACAGAAAAATGAAAATATAATGTAAAATTATTTGTAACAGATTCATCATGAAATACTGATGTTGATTATAAAATAATACATATAAACTCAAGAGCTCCAGAGGCAAAATATGTTTATAGTATACCTTATTCTAATAAACCAAATACTGTTTTTTTAGATGCTACATCTTCATTTGATGCTGATTTTAGTGATGATTGAAAATTAACATTTTCATGGATTATAAATTGAGAAAGAGTAAATTTAGATAGTCCAAATTATAATTGATCAAATGGTTATTATACTTTTTCATCAATTTGAGAGCAATCTGTTGTTATAGAAGTTACAGATCCAGATGATATGACTTCACAAAATACTCAAAAAATTTCTATAAAATCTGTATTATCTGTTGAATTTAATGTATTTCCTAGAGTTGTACAGAGAGAAAAATCAATTAGATTAGTTGCTGATTCTCCAAATGCAAATTTTTATGAATGGAATTTCTGAGATAGTATAACTGAGTGATGAAAAAATGATACAATAAATCATATATATCATAAATCATGAGTATATTCAATTAAGTTAAAAGTAATTGATGATAATGATAATACAAATACATTTTCAAAAAATGTCTATGTTTGAGATACAGATGAACCATTTGCTTTCATATCATTAAAAGATAATAAATTAAATAATGTTTCTTATCAAGATGATGCTTGTAATTGAGAATGAGCATATATTGTAGATAGAGTTGAAACATTTACGTTTTCATGAGATGAGAGTTTAGATGTGACATGAGAAAATACTTGATTATCATATTCTTGGAAATTGGGTAATTCTATTTATAATACTCAAAATTTTACAAAGAAATTTGATGAACTAGGTTGTAGTAAAGTTAAATTAAGTGTTAAAAGTTCAAAAAATTGAAAAGAATCTACAAAAGAAGTAAATGTTAAAGTTGAAAATTTAAAACCAACATTATCAAGCTTAAATATAAGTGTAAAAGATATCGAATCTGATCCAGTTTTGGTTTCAATAAATGCAATTTGAGCAAAAGATTTAGATTGAGTTATACAATCATATTTATGGTATTATTATACAGATTTAGATCCTGAACCTCAAGATTTTAGAGCTACAAAAACTGAATCAACTACATTTGTTTTACCAAAAGTAACTTGAAATTATTATTTTGTAGTTGTTATGAAAGATAACAATGAAGCAAGATCAAATTCACAAGATATAAATGGCTCAAAATATTTTATAACATTGACAGGAGATAATGTAAATACTCCAATTGTTGATTTAAATGTAAATAATAGTTCAGTTTCAATTTGAGATGAAGTTGTATTTACTGCAAATGCAGAAAATATATTATGACAAAGTTTGAATTCTAAAGTTACATTTTCTTGGGATTTTGATTGAGATGGTTTTTATGATAAAGAAACATCAACAAATTCAGTTGCATATAAATATGAAGCATCAGGAGAAAAATTTGCAAAAGTAAAAGTTAAATATAAATGATTTTCAAATACAAAAACTGTTACAATGAATGTTGCAAATGTATTGAAACCAGATTTTGAATATATTTCTATATGAAATGATTTTGTATTCTTAGATAATAGTTTATGAAATGCAACAAGCTATTTATGGGATATGTGAGATGGTAATAAGATAACTAAACAAGGGACATTTTCATATACATATACTGATTGAAAATCTTCACATATAGTATCTTTAAATATTTCTGAATCTACAAAAAGCAAGGAAATAAGCAAAAAAGTAGTAAAAGATTTATCAAATTTTATAAAAGCTAGAAAATGATGATTAATAGTATTTTCAAATCAATTAATTGATGAAAATGGTAATATAACTTTAAAAGAAAAAATAGATAATTTATATCTATATTTATGAGCTAGTTCTGGAAATATAGCAAACTATGTTGCTGATTTTGATATAAATTATGATTCTGATTTAAATTGATGAAATGATGATGATGAAGATAATAAATTTCAAGATAGTTATGCTTCAAAAAATGCAATCTTAGTTGAATTAAATAATTCTAAAGAACAAATTATTAGATTATATACAAAAGATTCATCATGAAAATTGATCGATTCAAAAGATATAAAAGTAATAAAAGAATATATTGAAGAAGTTCCTGATATAAATACTATAATTTTTGAAGGAGTTTCTGATAACATAAAACTTAAACTTGAAAAAGTTAAATTAGCAGTTTGAAATTTTCCAAAAGAATATAAATTAAAATGATTAATGTATGTTCAAAATTTAAAAGACGAATGGAATGATAATAGAGAAAAAACAAATATAATTATTGAATTTGAATGATTTATTGAAGAGTCAAATATAACTAATTGAAAAGAGTTAATTGATTTACTTGAATCATTATTAATCGAGTGAGAAACTGATAAATCTGAAAAATCTATTGCATTTACTGCATTAAAAAATCTAATACCAGTAGATATAAAATGTGATGAAAAAACTCTGTCAGAAATTACAGATGAAAAATTAACTTGTTATGATGTTCTTATAGCAAAACTTGAGGTAATTTGAGAAAATTCAAATATAGATGAAAATAAAGAATTATGAAAAGTTATTCTTGAAAATATAGCAATTGATGAAATTATGACAGTTAAAGAAAAAACTGATTTCAAAGCTATATTAAACACATTTGTTTATTGATGAGTTTCAAATATACCAGAAGAAGTAAAGACCGTTGTTGTCGAAAATAATGATACAGGTAGTTCTTGAATTTTAGATATATTTTTAGGATTATTAAAAATAATTTTCTTTATTATATTATGAGTTGTAGGTATTATATGATTATTTTTCATTTATTATAAATTAGTTAATGAAGATAAAAATATTAGTTTTGTACAATTTGTTTGAGATAAAACTTCTGGTAAGAAAAATAAAATTATGCAAGATGAAAAAGTAGAAGATATATTGTGAGTACAAGAATCTGATATCTTTAGTGATGAAAATGAATTTGATTTTAATAAAGATTTTTCAACAAAAGATGATTTATTAACAAATTCTGATTTAGTTACAGAAACTAATAAATTAGACGATAAAACAACTTTTAAGCCTGAAAATACTGAAATAAAAGAAACAAAATCTGAAATTCCAGATTGGTTAAAATGAAGTTTTAATGAAGATCCAATGTTAGATTTAGAAGAAAAAAAAGAATTAGAAAATAACTCTATTGATATTTCAAATGATTTTGATGAACCTGAATTTAATATTGAATCTAATTCTGAAAATAAAATTGATGAAACAAAATCTGAAATTCCAGATTGGTTAAAATGAAGTTTTGATGAAAATTTAAATACTGAAATTCAAACTGAAACTGAAACTAAGACTGAAGAACCAGAAAGTAAGCTTGAAGAAATAAAAATAGAAGAACCAAAATTAGAAACAAAAGAAGAATTAGATGAATTTACTAAATTAGAAGTTGAAGAAAATAAAACTATTTTAGATGATTCTAAACTTCCAGATTGGTTAAAATGAAGTTTCGCTACAGAAGAAAAAATTGAAGAAAAAACAAAAAATAAAAAAGATGATTTCTTAGATGTGCTAATTCAAGATAATAATAATGATTCAGTTGAAAAAAAATTTAATGATGAATCTAAAAAAACTTTAAAAAAACCAGCTAAAAACCCTTCTCCTAAAAAAGTTAATAAAGTTGAAGAAATAAAAAAAGAAGAGACTAAAGTAGAAACTGAAGAAACTTCAAAAAATAATTCTGATTCTGAGCTTTGGGATGATTGAATGAAAATTCCAGATTGGCTAAAAACTGATGATGATAAATAATAAAAAGTACCAAAAGGTACTTTTTATTGATTTTATAAAAAAATCTATATAATGTCATCAATAATAAATAATAAATAATAGATGTTTTTTAAATTTAAGAAAAAAGATTTAACTGTTGAAGTAAAAAATAATGAAGATGAAATTAATAATTCTCAAAAAAAATCAGAAGTATTAGATTTTTTTAAAGATTTATTAATAATCATCATAGTTGTAGTAGTTATAAGGACATTTATTGCTATGCCATTTCAAATAAGTGGTCAATCAATGTATTCTTCATATTATGATAGAGAGTTTATAATTGTAGATAGGATTTCATACTTATTATGACATCCATCTAGATGAGATGTAATAGTATTTAAACCTTATGTAAATGATGCTAAAAAGTATTTTTTAAAAAGAATTATTTGAGTTCCCGGAGATATTTTAAAATTTGAAGAAGGTAATGTTTTTATAAAAAATAAAAATACATCTGATTTTGTCAAATTAGATGAAATTTACTTAAACGAAGAAAATAAATGAAATACATTTGTTTGAATAAGTAAATGATCTCATCAATATGAATTATCAGAGGATCAATATTTTGTTATGTGAGATAATAGAAATCATTCAACTGATTCTAGAGAATGTTTTTCAAATTGTGTTTGAAGAAGTGAGTTTATATCAAAAAATGATATGATATGAAAAATATTTTTAGATTTGTGATATTTTAATTTTAAAAAATTTCATTTTATTCAACCTAATTTCTGAATAGATACAACTCCTAGATTTTTTTCATCACCTTCTACTTTTTCATATGACTTATAGTTTATGTTTTATTTGATAGATAAACCACTAGAATTTACTAGTTTTGATGTAACTGCAGTTCTAAGAAAAAAACTTCATACTAAAAGAATCTGACATACATGAACATTAGACCCTCTGGCAACAGGTGGTCTTTTAATTGCAGCATGAAATTATACAAAACTTATTCCATATTTTGAAAAAGATACAAAGGAATATGAATTTAGTGTAAATTTTGATTGAGAAAGTGACAGTTATGATTTATGAACTCCAGTTATATATATATCAAAAAATGAACAAGCTATAGCTAAAAAAGTGATTACAAAAGAAAAAATTGAAGAATTACTTAAAACTAGTTTTACTTGAGAAATATTTCAAATTCCACCAAAATATAGTGCATTAAAGATAAGTGGGAGAAAGGCAATTGATATGATAGTTGCTTGAGATATTGATTTCAAAATGAAAGAAAGAAAAACTTTTATAAGTAAAATAGAACTGCTAGATTTTTCTTATCCAACTGCTAAATTTAGGGCAGAAGTAGGTGCTTGAACATATATTAGAAGTATAGCATATGATATGTGAAATTATTTTAAAACAGGTTGATATGTAGTAAATCTTAGAAGAACAAAAATTTGAAGTTTAGATATGTCTTTTGCTCAAACAATAGAAGATTTTGATAATAATAAATTTTTTGATTTAAAGAAATTATTTAAAAACAAAACTTTTATTGAGTTAGATAAAGAAGTTTTAGAAGATATAAATTTATGAAAAAAGGTTAAGTGAAATTTTGACCTTAAAATAGGTGAGGAAATGTTTGTATTTGATTGAAATAATATTACTAATATAGTATTTTATGATTGAGAATTACTCCATCCAAAAAAGAAAATATAACATCTCTAAAAAAAGTTTAAAAAAAATTTGCATTAATTAAAATTTTTTATACAATACACAAGCTTTAGAGATAAATGGGATATTAGCTCAGTTGGTAGAGCAGCGCCCTTTTAAGGCGAAGGTCTTGGGTTCGAGCCCCGAATGTCCCACCATTTTAGAAAGAGCAGGACGAACATTTTCATTTTGAGAATGTTCGTCTTTTTTTGTGTCTAAATCTTCGCTTTCTGTTCTAAAAAACAAAGTAACAACAACTTCATCTTTTAAGATTCTAATTTCTTTTATACAATTTTCTATAAACTCTTTTTGTTCTTCTTTTGATAAATTATTTATATCTTGTCATTTGTATTTTTCAATATACTTTTCAAGTTGAATTTTATCATTTATACTTCTTTGATTGCTTTGAATTATTTCTTTTAATTCTTTATTTCTAGTATTTAAAATAGCAATATTTGATTTATTTTCTTCTATTTTTGTATTATAAATTTCTCTCATTATTTTACTATCATCATCAACAGATTTATCAATAAAAATAGAAATTTTACTATATAATTTTAAAATACTTTTTTCATTATTTTCAAACTCGTTTTTATATCTCTCAATATTTTTATCTTCTTTATTTTTATTCAAAAAAGTTTCAAGAATTAATTCGGGTTTTTGAAAATATTTATTTATTTCTTTAAAAATATTCTCTTTTAATTCAGATTCTCTAATTTGAGAATTATCACATTTATTATTTCAGTGTTTAATATTTGATTTTCAACATTTATAATAATGCCTAAAATCTCAATCCTTATCAACTTTTCCTTTGTCTCCTTTGTATCTACTCCCACATTCTCAACATTTCAAAACTTGACTAAATAAATGATTAATAATAGGCTTATTATTGTTGTTGTTTCTAAACTTATTTTCTATCAATTTTTTTTGTGCTTTTTCAAAAATTTCATTATCAACTATGCTTTCAACTTCTAAAGAAATCCATTCATCTTTATTTCTTTCTCATCTTCTTGTCATTTTTCTATCATTTCAAAAAATATCTTCTCAAATATAATCATTGTCTTTTGTTTTATTTAACCAATAAAGCCCAATATATGCTTCATTTGATAAAGTTTGTGATATATTTGTTGGACTCCAAACTCAATAATTATTTTCATTTTTTCTTTTTCTTCATAATTTATCGTGCTTTGGTAATATCTTTTTTGCAGTTAAAAGATTAGATATTTCATTTAGACTTTTATTTTCATTAACATATAAATTAAAAATATCTTTAACAATATTTGCTTCATCTTCTACAACTTCTAAAAACTTAGTTTTTTCGTTTTTTATGAATCATAAACGGGGAACTCATCAATTAGAGAAAAATCATTTTTTAACAGCTTCTAAAGCTCATTCTTTGCTTTTTTCAGCAAATAAATCTCTTTCCATTTCAGCAATAGCTCACAAAACAGTTAAAAAGAATTTTCAAGTATGAGATGAAGTATCTATACTTTCAATAGTAGAAATAAACGAAACATTATAAATATTAAAAAATTCAACTATCTCAAGTATAATTTTTGTTTTTCTTCATAGTCTATCAAGTTTATAAACTATAACTACATCTATTTTTCATTTTTTAATATCATCTTTTAATTTTGCTAATCAAGGTCTATCTAAATCGTCTTTTGCCCCAGATATTCAAAGGTCTTTATAAACAAGGTCTTCATTGTATTCAAAACCTTTATCAAAATTATAGTCAATATATGCTTTAATTTTTGTTAATTGTAAATCTTTTCCGTGTCAGTTTTTAGCTTGTTCTTCGGTAGAGACTCTTATATATACTCAAACTTTTAATTTTTTCATAGTTTATCTTTATTTAAGATGATAATTATTAAAGAAATGATTATAACAATAGCTATAAACAAGATTCAAACTTTCCAATTTATATACAATAAAATCAAAAATATAGTTATTGCTATAAGTTCAGAAACAAGAAAACCTTTTTTAAAAATAGTTCTAGTTAGCATTAAAGTAAAATTCTTTTTTGCTTCAAATTCTTCTTCTTTTGTATTATCACTAAATACAAAACGATAATTTCTTTTTTTATTCATTTTTATTAATTATTTATATTTTTTGCTAATTTTGATTTTAATGTTTTTCTTGAAAAAGTAAAAAAATACACTTTTTTAAAAATTAGATTTTTTATAAAAATTTTAAAAAAATCAATTTTTGAAATTTTGATATTTCTAAAAAAAAATTATAAAAATCAATTTTTGAAATTTAACTTTTTTAAAAATTTTTTTGAAAAACCCCAAAAAACGATTCTTAAAAAATGCCCCATTTTTGCCATTTCTTTCTAAAAATTACTATTTTTTTTATTTTTCATAACTTTTTTAAAAAATCATATATGTAATTTTTTGATTAATAAGCCAATTTAATTTATAAAAAATTAAAAAATGCTCAAAAAATTAAACTTTTTTTTGTACTTTTTTTTGGTTTTTTTAACTTTTTTTTACACTTTTTATACTTTTTTTTGCACTTTTTGCACTTTTTTTTGGTTTTTTATAGAAAGCTACTATAAAAAACCAAATTTTTTTTCAAAAAATGCCGTTTTAGGTATCAAAACCACTAAAAAGTGGGTCGTTTTTAGTGGTTTTGAGGGTTTTCGTTCAAAAATAGAAATTTGAAAATTTTTTTGATTCGCAAAATTCAAAAAATGATAAAAATTGATAAAAAAACTTTTTCAGTTTTTTTAGAAAAATCATGTAATTTTTGTTTTTTTTAATTTTCTAATTTTTGTTTAATTTTTAATTTTATGTATTCAATTAGATTTTTTTGTTTATTGTATTTTGGATTTTTTAAATCAATTTTTTCTAATTTTATATTAATTTGATTTAATTTATCAGTAGGTAAATTTAAAATCAATTTATTTATTTGATTTTTTGTTTTTTCTGATAAAGGAGTATTAATTTTATTTTTATTTGATATATCAATTATTTCATATTTTCAAATATAATAATCTCAATGTCTATTTATATATAATAGGTTTGTTCACCATTCTAGAGAATAAAT
>CAYQAV010000118.1:0-3191 GCA_964415565.1 uncultured Candidatus Peribacteria bacterium | reverse complement strand
AACCTGCCCGAGCGCTTCCCCTCCGCATAAACGGCGCCATACCGGACGGTGCCGGATGGCGTCGATCAGATCGCGGGTCGTGGCAAAATCCCAGACGGCCTTGGCAATGAACGCCTTGCACAATGCCAGCCGGTCGCTGGGCGGGCAGCCGTTGCCGCACCACTGGTAACCGGCCATATGATCCTGAGGGGCACACAACTCGCAGACCGCCACAAACTGCCGGTGCTTATCGTCCAGTTCGCCAAGTTCGTCTTCGAGCACAGGAAACAACCATGATTGGATGCTGTCCAACAGTACGCCGATTGGTGCCCGTCGTGACATTGCCTGCATAAGAAATCTCCGCTATTTGCATATACAACCTGTTTTTTAATAATGATTGCATTGTAGCTAGTAATGATACATACTGCTACATATATTTCAAAAAAAATGATTGGCGATCATAAGCATCCGAGCTAATATCCAGGGCATCGTGTTTTGCAAGAGCCTCAATAATGGCAGGATTGACGTTCTTGATCGTGTTCCTCGTGTTGATGGCCCTAGTGGCTATCGTGCCGCAATTGTTGCGCCGCTGGCATATCCCCTCCGTTGTCGCCATCATGATCACCGGCATTGTGATCGGCCCGAATTCCCTGGATCTGATCCGGCATCTGAACCGCTTCCTTGGCCGCGGCTACCCGACCGAGCAGATTTATGTCGTACGGGAAGCGCTCGGCCTGCTCGGGCTGATCTTCCTGATGGCCCTGGCTGGCATGAAAGTCAATATCCGGATCATCAGAGCCGAGAAACGGGCGGTGAGCTGGCTGAGTCTTCTCTCCTTTGTCATCCCTGCCGCCGCCGGCTTTGCGGTGTATTCATTCTTCGAGCCTTCCGATATCATCGGCAAATGGGTGTACGCCTCGCTGTTCGCGTCGCACTCGGTCGGGATAGTCTTCCCCGTCATCCGTGAGCTCAAGGTCACCCATACGCGTTTTGGCGTGGCGGTCCTGGCCTCGACGGTCATCACGGATATCGCCAGCCTGGTGCTGCTGGCGATTTGTATCCAGTTCAAGCGCCATGAGATCCCCGGCCGCGTGGCCGGCAGCATCTCGATTTTCGACCATATCGGTCCCGAAGTATTTGGAAAACTGTTCCCCGTCGTCTTCCTGCTGGTGATTATCGCGTTCATCGCGCTCTCGCTCTGGCTGCTTCCAAAGTTCACGCGGCGGATCCTGGTGCGATTCCATCCCCATGCCGACGCCCGCCTGTCGATCTTCCTGGCGGGATTGCTGGCTGTCGTTTTCGTCGGCGAACTGATCGGCATCAGCGCGATTGTCAGCGCCTTCATCGCGGGCATGGCGATGGTCGGGGTTCCCGCCTTCCAGGAGCAGGGACGTGTCCTTCACCGCAAGATCGAGGGGATCGGCTACGGCTTTGTCATCCCGTTCCTGTTTCTGACCATCGGGATAAAAACCGATCTTCGCGTGCTCTCATCGGCATGGTCGAATGCGGCGATTGTCGAGGTGACATTCCTCGGCTTGACAATCAGCAAGATCTTCTCCGGCTGGCTGGCCATGCGGCTTTCCGGTTTCGGTGACAAGAAAGGTCTCTGTGCAGGCCTGATGAAAGTGCCCCAATTGTCGGCCACGCTGGCCGCCGCCGCCGTTGCCCGGCAACTACAGATGATCAGTGCCACGTTCTTCAATGCGATTGTCTGTCTTTCCCTCCTGACCACCATTCCCGTGCCGACGCTGGTCAAGTTGTTGATCGCCAAGGGCAATATCCGTTTTGATCAGGTCGATGAGCAGGTCGCAGGGCTGATTCCAGTCGGTGATGTCGACGAAGACACCATTTAACCCCGGCTACTCGAAGATATCGGCCTGGGTACGGATCAGGTCGTGCAGGGTGAAAACACCGACAATCGGGCCGCCCTCCTGCTCGCTAATCAGAAACAGGCCGGCTCGTGAATCGATCAGCCGGGATTCGATCTCGCCAACAGTCTGGCTGGTTGTGAGAATGACCGGTTTTTCCATTTGCGGGACCACCTCGCGTTCCAGCGCATGTTCGATGTCGGAGCGGGTGGTCACGCCGACGACTTGCCCGGATAGCACCACCGGGAAACACCGGTACGGGTAGCGTTCCAACTGGTGGCGCATGGCGTCCAGCGAAAGATCCGTCAGCGCGACCGGTTTCTTGACGCCCAGTGCGGAGACTTCGATTCCCCGCCAGACCGCCAGGTTGCGCGGGGGCGTCACGCGGTGAATGCCGCGCTCGTCCTGCTCCAGGATACCATCGTAGAAATTCTCGCGCCCGGCCAGCCGTGCGATGCCCTGGCTGATCAGGCTTGCCAGCAGCAGGGCTGGCACCATGCTGAACTGGTGGGTCATCTCGAACACCATCAGCACCGCCGTTACCGGTGCGCGAACGACCGCCCCGAAACAAGCACACATACCGGCGGCGGCGATAATCAGCCGGTCGTCAGCGCTCAGCGGCACCCATATTCCCATCAGCCCCGCCACCGCGAACCCGCACATGGCCCCGATAAACAGAGTCGGCGAGAAAATGCCCCCGCAGCCGCCCGTGCCATAGCTGGCGATGGTCGCGACCAGTTTACCTGCCGCCAGGATCGCCGCCAGCTTCCAGCCGATACCATCGGCCATCGCGGCGGAAAGATCATTGTAGCCAAGACCGAAGATGCCGATCCGGCCGGTCCCCAGGAAAATCGCGCTGCCGATCGCCCAGACGATCAGGCCGCCCAGCAGTGGGCGCGCCCAGCCCGGCAGGCGCGTGCCGGCGGTCTTCATGCGGGACCGCAGCGCCAGGCTGCCGCGCTGGAACAGCACCCCGGCCAGCGAGGCCAGCACCGCAGAGACCGGGACGGCGACATAGATGTTCCAGGAGGGGGTCTTGACCACCGGCATCAGGAACGAGGGCTGGCTGCCGATCAGGGCGAACACGATGAACGCCCCGGTGACCGAGGCGACCATGACGCCGCCGAGCAGGCGGCTGTTGAAATCGCCCAGGATCTCCTCGAGCACGAAACTGATCGCCGCCAGCGGGGTGTTGAATGCCGCCGCCAGTCCGGCCGCAGCACCCGCCACGGCTGCGCGCCGCCGCTTGCGCCGGCCAATGCCGAGCCATCCGGCCACGTTCGAAGCCATCCCGCTGGCAACGACGACCGTCGGGCCTTCACGGCCCAGACTGGCCCCGCCGAC
>CAYQAV010000117.1:0-12683 GCA_964415565.1 uncultured Candidatus Peribacteria bacterium | reverse complement strand
ATATTGTTTTAAATATATTTTTACTAAAATTTGTTTTTCTTTTAATAATTTTTCTTATTTTTAATCCAATAATCATCTTGTCTAACAAGTTTTTTTATATTATTTTTATCAGCTAAAACTTGTTTTAATGCTTCTTCAGTAAATATAGTATTTTGACTTCACTTAAAAAGAATTATGTATTTTTTATCACTTTTTTCTAAATAATCTTTTAAAAATAATCAAGCGTCTCTTGCATATTTAAAGCTTCATATATGATTTCCAAAATTATCTCTTGTTTCTTTTCAAATTGATATTATTTTTCAATAAGCATTTAGATAATGATAAAGTTTCCTATGTTCTTGTCTAGATTTAGCTCAAAGCTCTCTCATATCTCAAATCACAAAAAGTATTTCGTAATTTTTAAAAATATTATCTCTTAAATAAACTGTATTTTGAATCATTTTAAACATACTTGCAGGTCATGCATTGTAAGTTGAATCTATTAAAATAGATCAATCAACTCAATTAAATAAATTAAACCTACCATTTTGATTAACTAGATTAATATAAGTTCCAGATGCAATATAATTTACTCAAAAATTTTCAAGCATTTTAAGTGCCAAAGCAAGATAAACAAAATTATCTTCTCACATGATATTTGTTTTGATAATAGAATTATCTATTTTTAAAAGTGATAAAATCTTTTTATCTTCTAATATATATTTATGTTTATAGCTATTTTTTTTGTTAAAAAATTCGTAATCAACAAGTAAATTTTCACTTATATCATTTAAAAATTCATCTTGTTTATTTAAATATGCTTTTTTTCTAGTATTTTTTATAAGCTTGATTTTTTCTTCTCCTATCTGTTTTTTTCACGAGAAATTTTGTACATGTATAAAATCAAGCTTTGTAAATACACTATAATCAGGTTTTACAATTTTTAATAAAAAATCCATATCTCATGGATGATCAACTCAGTATTCTAAAACGATTATGTCATATTTTTTTCTTCAAAAAAGTAACTCAAAAAGAAATAAAAACCAAATTTTTATATAGTTTTTTAAACTTGGTTTATATCTTTCCAAAGCAAATATTGAAAAAACAAGTCATAGTTCACTATTGAAATTTTTTGGTGATGTATAAATCTTTTTATCATCTAAAAATTGTTTTAAAACTTGATAAATTATCATTCTTGCACTTGTTTTTCCTACACTTCAAGTAACTCAAATTACTATTGGTTTATACTTTTTTATATATAATTTTCACAAAAAAGCATACAAAAAATAAATAATTTTCAAAAGTATTTTTTTCATATTTTTGATTTCTTGATTATTAATAATTTTATTGTATAAATAATATTACTTTTATAAAAAAAATCAAATTTTATTTCATAAGTTCATCATAATTAATCCAAACAATTCAATCTAAATGAAGTAAAGGAATATCTAGTTTTTCTGATAAATCTAAATAAAATTTATTTATATCTGTGTATTCTCACTTATATTTTTCAAAAAGATTAATTAATCTAGAATCAATTGGAATAAATATTTCCTTTTGATAAGCCACAAAAGAAAAAATATTTCTAGCCACATAACCAAACATCTTAACAGCAAAAACTATAGTTTTATCAGTTATTTTTTGTTTCATAGTTTTTGAAAGTAAATCTCTGAGTTCTGTCATATGGTTATAAAAATACTCTTCGTTATCTTGTAATATTTCTAAAGCAACATTTACTTTTTCCAATCTTTTTATCTTTGTATCAATAAATCTTTTGTTGTTTTTACTTTGTTTTATAAATTCAGAAAGTTGTGAAACTATATTTTCATAAGATATTTTTTTATCTGAAAAATAAGAAGAAAATTCTTCCCAGTAATTTTCTCAAGTTCCAGATAATTGATAACAAATTATACTATTTGCAACGACCAAAGCTAAAGCAACTTTTTTTTCACTTTGCTTATTTATAAGCTCTTTCAAAGCTATAAATTGTCTATCAGTTTCTTCCAATTTAATTGCATAATCCAAATCAAATTTATGTAATTTATTATATAATTCTTGCATAAAAAAACTTATAAAATAATAAAATTATTTTATAAGTTTTTTTAATTTTGTAAAATTACAATACAATATTAAAAAAATATCAAAGCAATATTATAAAAAATCAAACTAGTCCAAAAAATATCAAAAGTAGCTCTATTTTCATTACTTTTTTAAGTATTAAAAATTCTGGTAATGACAGTCATACAACAGCCATCATAAAAGCAAGTCCTGTTCCAAGTGGAACTCATTTTGAAATTAAACTATCTATTATTGGTAAAACTCAAGCAGCATTAGAATACATTGGTATTCAAGTTAAAACAGCTATTGGTACAGCAAAGATATTTTCAGAACTAATATATTTTTGGAAAAATCAATCTGGAATAAATCAATGAATTAAAGCTCAAATTCAAACTCAAAGTAAAACATAAGGAAGTATTTTTTTTGTAATATCAATTCAATCTTTTGAACTTTCAGTCCATATATCTTTCCAATTTTTTTTCTTTTCTAGTATTTCTGTTTCATTTACTTTTATATTCCAAACAAAATCAGCTACATATTTCTCAAGTTTCATTTTTCAAAGTATAAATCAACCAAGCATTCATAAGATAATTCAAGACAACATATAAATAAAAGTGATTTTAATTCAAAAAATTCAAAGAAACATCGCAATAGCTACTTCATTTACAAGTGGTGAAGTTATTAAGAAAGCAAAAGTAATTCAAAGTGGAATTCATCATTTCAAAAATCATATGAAAAGTGGTATACTACTACAACTACAAAAAGGAGTAATCGCACCAAAAAATGAAGCTAAAAAATATTCAAGTCAATAAAGTTTATTTTTTGCTAAAAAATTTCTTATTTTTTCAACTGGAAAAATAACATTTATAAAACTCATTATTTGAGTAATTACAAGTAATAAAATTATGATTTTTATAGTATCATAAATAAAAAAATTAGTAGCTCAAGCTAAATGAGTTTCTGCTTGTAGAGAAAATAAGTCATAAGTTAGCAAGTCTGCTATTATTTGTATTGGGTAGAAAATATCCATATAATTTATTATTTACATTTTAAAGTTTCAATTTGCAAAGAAGTATGATGAATTTCATAATTATCATGCAAATATTTATTTATAGTTTTTATTAAAATATCTTTATCAGTATTTTTTCAAGCCAACATATGAGCACTAAAAAAGACATCATTTGAATCAATATTCCAAATATGTATTTCGTGAATATCTTTTATTCAATTAATATGCTTTAAATCATTTGTTATTTTTTCTATATCCATATTTTCTGGAACTCATTGCATAAGAATATGAAGAGAGCTTTTAAAAATTCCAAATCCTGATTTTATAACAAAAATTGAAATTATAATACTTGCTATTAAATCAATAATAAAATATCAAGTAAAATAAATAATTATTCATCAAATAACTACTATTACAGAAGAAATAGTATCATAAAGCAAATGCAAGTAAGCAGATTTTTTGTTCAAATTGTCTTCTTTTTCTTTAAAAAGAAAAAATATAGATATTGCATTTCATAAAAATCCTATAAATCAAACTATAAGCATCAAAGAAGAATTTATCTCAATATTTTGTAAATAAAATCTATTTATTGCTTCATAAATTATATAAAATCATATCAAAATAAGAGCAATTGCATTTACAAAAGCAATAATTACTTCTGCTCTTTTAAAGGCAAAACTATGTTTTTTATCACTCTTTTTTTTGGAAATTTTCTCTCAAAAATAAGATAAAATAAGAGAAATTACATCAGATAAATTATGTATTGCATCAGAAAGTAAAGCTAAACTTCAAGACATTATTCATCCTATAAATTCAGCAATTACAATTCAAGAATTAAGTATTATTGAAATTAAAAGTCCATTTTTACCACTTGGAGCATGTGAATGATTATGCTTTGACATATTATTTCTTTTTAAAAATTAAATTCAAAATGGGATTTATCACTAAAAATACTAATGGCAAAGCCATAATAAAAAGCATTCAAAAGTTTTTTGCTATATTTAAAGCTACATCACTTCAAAATCAATTAAATCTATAAGTAAAAAGTATAGACATCAAAAACATAAGTAAAATCATTCAAACCATTTTTCATTTTTTTTGTCAGATTTTTTTAGAAATATTTACAATAATAAGTGGTCTAATTATAAAACACATACTTGTCAAAACTATTACAAACATCATTCACCAGTTTTTTAACCAAACTAGTACATCTCAATTATTCATATAAGTAAATATAGCTGTCATAAAAGCTGTTATAAATAGTATTCTAGTTGCTGATATAAGTTTTTCTCAACATCAGTTTTTTCCACAAGTTAATCCACTATTTTTATTTGTATCTTCTTTTGAACAACAAGAACTATCTTTTTCAGAGCAACAAGAAGATTGTTTTTCTACTTTTTCTTCTTTTTTTGGAGAACAACAAGAAGTATTAGATGAACTACAACAACTTGATTTTTCTTCTACTTTTGTTTCATTACAACAATTGTCATCATTTTCACAACATTTATTATTTTGTAAAAGTGATATAATTTCATCTACTTCATTTACTTTCCCACTACTTATTACTTTTTCATCAATGACAAGTCCAGGAGTTCACATAACTCCATAAGACATAATTTTATCTATTTCAGTCACTTTTTCTACATGTGCTTCAATTCAAGCTTTTTCCAAAGCAATTTTTACATTTGCTTCTAATCTAACACAATTTGAACAACCAGTTCCAAGAATTTTTATTGTTTTCATAAAATTATAAAATTAAAAATTAAAAATATTTCAAACTAAAATTTTTAGCTTTTCATATACTTCTTTGTTTATAGAATAATATATATTTGTTCAAACCTTTTTTTGTTCAAATAATCAAATTCTTTTAAACATAGAAAGATGATGAGATACAAGGTTTTGTTTAATTCAAAGAGATGCAATTATCTCACAAACACAAAGACTTTCATTTTTTCAAAGTAAACAAAGAATTTTTATTCTATTAGGTTCTGAAAGTAAATTAAAAGATTCTTTTAAAAAATCTATATTTTTTTCATCACTCAAACAAAAGTTAGTCATAAAGTAAAATTTATTAAATATCAGTATATCAATATATATTGATATTTAATAAAAAGTCAATTATAAAAGAAAAAATTATTATTTTTAGTAATAATTTTTTATAAGTTCTATTTTATTTTTTCTCTTCATTTTTTTTATTTCTAATTCCCTTTTTGTTGCCTCACTTCTATTTTGAAATTGTTCAAAATACAAAAGTTCACATGGTTTTCTTGCTAGAGTATATTTTGCTCATCACAATATTTCTCAATTATGCTCTTTTAATCTCCTATCTAAATCGGTTGTTATTCAAGTATACAAACTAGAATCAGCACATTTTAAAATATAAGTAAAATACATAATTATCTATTTTGAATTATAAAAAAACTTGTAACAATTCATGTTGTTTCAGTTCTAAGAATCCTATCTCAAAGATGAGATTTTTTAAATCATAAGATATCCATTTTTTTAATTTCATCATCGCTAAATCCACCTTCAGGTCATACAAAAAGATTGATATTTTTACTATAATTTAACTCTATATTTTTTAATAAACTAGAATTATCTGACTCAGTATGAAAAAATATATTTTCATCATTTTTTAATAATGAAAATTCTAATTTATCCAAAAAAACTATTTCAGGAACATAACTTCTACCAGATTGTTCAATTGCTTCAATTGCAATCTTTGTAAATCTTTCTAGCCTATTGTCACTTATTATAAGTTTTTGACTTCTCTCCGATCTAAAAAATACAAAGTTTTTGATTCAAACTTCTACTCATTTTTGAATTATATATTCTATTTTTTCTTGTTTATTAGGCATAGATTGATACAAATTTAACTCAAAACCTACTTCACTATTATTTTCTGTTCTTCATACTTGTTCTAATATAATATCTTTTTTATCTATTTTTTTAACTTGAAAAATATAATCGTAATTATCACTTCCATCCAAAAAAACAACTTTTTCTCATACTTTTATTCTAAGTACTTTTGTAAGTTGATAAATAATTTGAATATCAGTTAAAATAAATGTAAAATTAGTAGTATTTAAATTACTTATATAAAATCTTTGCATAAAATTATTATTTTAAAAATCTAAATACTGATTAAATATTATATTATGAAAATAAAGTCAGTAACTATTTGTAACTGACTTTAAAATTATCTAGGCATACCATAAAAATCTAAACCTTTTGTATCAACCATAGATTTAGTTAAAAAATTTTTTTTCTTACCTTTTATAAAAAAACCTCTTTCATCAATAATACCTTGTTCTATAAGAGTGCTTGGATTTTTACTATCCAATTTTTTCTTTGGAAAATTTTTCTTATTTTCAAAATAATGAGTTCTTTCTTTAAAAGATTGATTTTTCCTTGTTTGTGGGTTTTCATTTCAAATATAAACTTGAAATGAAGCTTTTTTATTCTTTGCCATTTTTCTAGATGCTGCTTGTTTTTTTACAACACTTGATTTAAGTCAGTGACTATTTGCCATAATTAATTATTAATCTTATAAGTTTAAGCTATTATAATAAAAAAGTAGAAAATACAAAGTAAAAAACATATTTATACTTTCTACTTTTTACTTTCTACTTTTTTTATTTTATTTTAAATTTGGAGCGGGGAACGAGGTTTGAACTCGTACACCCAAGGGTTGAAGCCTTAGTACACTCACTCTTTTATGTTACCCCCGCATTTACAATCAAAAGTAATTAAATATATATAATTCCCTAAGTTGCAGGTGGTATTTTATAAAATATTTAGTTTTTTGCAAATTTTTTTTTAATTTTTTTTGATTTTAGTATTTTTATGATAAAATAAGGATATTATAAGTTAATAAATATATATTATGTTTGATTTTGATTTTTCACAATTAAAAAACAATATTTTAAGCTGATTATATGATCAATTTTATAGTGCAATTGAAGTATATTTACCAAAATTAATTTGAGCAATTTTTATAGTTTGATTATGATTTTTATGTGCAATAATGATATATAAATTAGTAATTTATATATTCAAAAAATTTAATATCATAAATTTTGTAGATAAGTTATTTATAAATTTAAAAGATATACACTGAGATGATGAAGAAAAATCACCTGATCAAAAAGAAATAGAAGCAAAAAAATTAATAAGAAGAAAAAAAATATCTGATAAAATAAAAATAGATGTAATTACTGCAAAATCATTTGCTTACTATATATTTCTTGTATTTTTTAGATATGCAATTGTATTTATTTGAATTTCTGAAGTAGAAATATTTTTATGAGATTTAATTACATATTTACCTAGTTTGTTTATAGCTATTATTATTTGATTTTTCTGAGTAAGATTTGCTAATTTTGTTTACGATATTGTATTTCATGCTCTTGACCTAACAAAACAAAAAACTGCTAAAATAATAGCTAGTTGAGCTAAAATAATAATTTTATTTTTTACACTTATGGTTGTTTTATCAAAAATATGAATAGCAACTGAAATAACAAATACAATATTAATATGATTTGTTTCTATGCTTGCATTAGCATGATGACTTGCTTTTTGATTATGATGAAAAGATATAGCTCATGAAATTTTAGAAAGTTTTAGAAAATAAAAATAAAAAATGGAAACTTCAAAAACAGATATATTACAAGAAACAAGTTCAGAATTATCTACTGAGTTGCCTACTAATGTAAATAATCAACTAAAAGACTCTAGAAAAAATGCATTAGATTTAATAGCATTTCAACATATTAGAGAAGAATTAGAAAAATTTAATGATTGAGAACATATGTTTATTATTCATCAAACTATAGAACAAAATGCAAACAAAATAATGCAAAGTCCATACTTTTCAAATTCATGACTTGTTTGAACATCTCTAATTGCAAATATAGATACTATAATAAACGCATGTTATTTTTTAGAAAAATGAACTTCTGGACCATGATTTCAACTTCATAAATCAAGTAACTCATTGATAATAATGATTATAAATAAAAATGATTTTAAAAAACAAAATTGAGATTTTCCTAGAAATTTAAATGATATAGATGATAAATTAAGTGATTATATAGAATTATGAGAAATAAATAGATATTGATTACCAAATAGATGTATTTGGTGATATATAAATAGAGTTTCATATCATAAAAACCATAACTATCTGGGAAACTCTTTCCCCATTTTTGGGTCGCACTAGGATAGATTTTAAAAAATAAATAAGAGCACCCTTAGGGTGCTCTTATTTATTTTTTAATTTCATAATAACTTCATTTACTATAAATAGTTTTTTTATCTGGTGAAACAATTGCTGGGAAAACTATATCACAATTTCTAATAGTAGAATTAAAGTCTACAAAATTAGAACAAGGACAAGAGTTACAAACAACATTTCAAAAAATTAAGTCTCCTCATGTATATTCACAACTATTTGCAACTTGTTTAGGTGAACAAATTCATGAATTACAATAAAATCAAACATCGCAATCAGTATCTAAACCACATAATTTATCAAAAATTGGACATCATTTATTTTTTTCACTTCATTTTATTTCAGGACAAGCATCAAGTAAATTATTTATTCAATCATTATCATAATCTCAAACCAATGAATTTTCTTTTGCTTCTGAATAAACTCATGACATATTCATACTCTTACAATCATAAGATTTAGAATTAATATCAATTAAAGTACATATATACAAAATCTTATCACTAGGTGTATTTATTTCATTATCAACATTATCACTTACTCAATCTCAATCTGTATCACTTCCCTTTTTAACTTCTGAATAAACTCACAGTTTATCACTAGTTAAACAATTAAATCTCTTATTACTTATATCATCTAAGGTACAAATATACAAAATTTTATCACTAGGTGTATTTATTTCGTTATCAATATCATTATTAACTAGGTCTCAATCAGTATCCAATGAATTATTTCAAAGAACAATTATACTAATACTAGATTTATAAATTTCTCAATTACTATCCTTTAAAGTTAATGTAACATTATAGACTCAAGGTTCTTTATATATATGATTATTTGTTTTTCATAAACTAGAAGTACCATCTCAAAAATCCCAAAAATAAGTAGCTCAATTATTATTTCAACTAAAAATAGATGAAAAATTTATAAGTAATGGAGAATTTCAAAAAATAGGATTTGCATCTATTGATAATTTATTATTGTTTTCATTTGTTGTAGAAGTACTACTTACATATACTGTTTTTTCTATTTTTACATTATTTGAATCTGTTCAAATTAATGTAACCTTATATGTTCATTCATTTTCATATTTATGATTTATAGTTTTTCAAAGTCAAATTGTTCAATCTCAGAAATTCCATTCATATTTTATAATATTATTGTTTGTGTTATTTATTCATTCAAAATTATAATTGTTTCATCATAAATAATTATAACTTATATCTATATTACTATTTGAAAAAAAATTCATATCATTATAAACTTCAGCAGTATTTCAATTATCACTAATTGCTCTTAAAAATACTCTGTAATCTCAATCTTTTAAAAAATCATAATTATCTATATATTTTCAATATTTTTTAATTTCTTCTCCTGTATTATAATTATAAAATCTCCAAATATATCAAGTATCATTATTTATAGTATCTCCATAAGGTAATGCAACATTTCCATAAAAATCAAAGACTTTTTTATTTCAAGATAAATTTGAAATATTACAAGTTCCTAAAATACTTAAATTACATGATTTATCATATATGTTTATTTCTAAACCTAATTTATTATTACTTTTTTCACTACAAGAATTTGATCTTAATGCAACATAGGAAATTCTTAAAAAATCTTCTTTTGTTATTGCTTGTTTTGGCCTAAGTTTGTTATCTACAACTTCTATTAATTTATATATTTTTTCATTTCAATTTTTATCATATTCAACAACTTTATAATCAAGTGCTTTTTGAAAATCTGGATAAAAACTATATACACTTCAATCTAAATTTTTTGAAGCTACATCATCTGATAAATTTTGTATAATTTCTCAAGATGCAATTTTTAATCTAACTAAATCTGCTTCACTATTTGTAAGAATTCATGATGATCTTAGAATAATAGCTAATGCTTCTTCCAAAATAATAGTATTATTTGGACAAAAAGGTTTTTCATCAATCCTTGAAGTTCAATCTTCACATTTTGTTCATACTTGATATCAAGAAACATATCCGCTATCGTCAGCTCCAGCAATACAATAATAATATTTATTAGTTCTATTTATATCAAAAAAAAGTGGCTTATTTTCATATTTTTGTAAAAAATCATATGATACATTTGGAGCTATACATTTGTTACAACTTACCTCCATCATAATTCAAACAAATTCATCACGATTTAAAAGTTTTTGTGGATTAAATCTTCAATCACTATCAGGAGTAATCATTCCTTTATCATAAAGTGTTTGAAGTTCATTATAGTATTTATAATCTTTTTTAATATCAGAAAAAATATCTTCTACTGGAACTGAATCAGCAAAAGTATTTCATACAAAAAATATGAAATACAAAAGAAAGAATGAAACTATTTTTTTAAGCATATTTTTAAAAAATTAATTAACACTATACATAACTATTCATGCAGCAACTGAGACATTTAGTGATTCTTTTTGTCATCTCATAGGAATTATAACTATTTCATCAGAAATATCTAAAATAGTTTTATTTACTCATGAAACTTCATTTCACATAACTAAAACAACATTTGGATTTTTTTGTTTATACAATTCAGTATAATCAATACTTCTTTCATCTAATTCAACACTTATTATAATATACCCTTTTTCTCTTAATTTTTCAAGTATTTCAAATGGATTTTTATAATATTCCCAATCTATAAAAGTTTCAGCTCAAAGTGCTGTTTTACTTATATCATTTCTCGGAGGAGTTGGAGTTGTTCAAGTTAAAATAACCTTTTCAAATCATGCTCAATCAGCATTTCTAAATATAGCTCACACATTTTGCATGCTACGAATTGAATCAAGCAATATTATTTTTGACATATTATGATTTTATTAAAAATTTTTATAGTATTTTTATACATTTTTTTTGCAAATTATCAATACTTTTTCTTTTATTTTAAATGAAAATATGATATAATAAAAGAAATTTAAAAAATAAGACAAAAATAAATGGATTATATAATTCTATTTACAAGTATTTTGGCTATGACAATAGCAATTTATACTTTCATAAAAATACTTAGAAGAAAAAATGATTATAAAAGAACGCTAAATATGACTTTTTTAAGAATAACTCTTCCTAAAAAAAATAGTGATTTAGACGAAAAAAAAGAAACAACCAAAGACTTCAAAGAAATGGTTGGTTTGATGGAACAACTTTATGCTTCTCTAAAAGCAATTCATTCAAATAAATTGATGAAAAAAATTTTATGACAAGATTTAATAAGTTTTGAATATATAGCTCATGAAAATGAAATACTTTTCTATGTTGTAATACCAAAAAATTATAAATTTCTTATAGAAAAACAAATAAATTGATTTTATACTGACGCGATTATAGAAGAAACAACAGAAGTAAATATTTTTAAAAATAGAAAATTCTACGAAGCAAAATATATAAATACAACTAAAGAGTTTTTCTTCCCATTAAAAACTTATCAAAAATTGGAAAGTGACCCAATCAACAATATAACAAATGCTTTTTCAAAACTTGAAGAAGATGAATCTGCTGCACTACAAATAATACTTAAACCGATTGATGATGATTGGCAATGAGAATGTAGTAAAGCAAGTAGTAAGATAATGAATTGAAAAACTAGTTTTTTTACTCTAAATCCTATTAAATTATTTATAAATTTCATAGAAGCATTTTCTACTAGTGATGATAATAATAAATCAAGTCCTGAAAACAATAACTCTGCTCTTACTCAAGAAAGAGCAAAAACAGTTGATGAAAAATGAGATAAAACAGGTTTTGAAGCAATTATTAGAGTTATAGCAACTTGAAATAATAAACAAATGGTAGAATCTGAAATAACAAATATAATTTCATGTTTTACACAATTTAATTATCCAGATTTCAATAAATTTACTGCAACTCTTTATCATAACCAAAAAACACTGATCAAAAATTATATTTTTAGATATTTTAGAAAACCATTTTATCTGAAAAAAATGATTTTAAATACTGAAGAATTGGCTTCCCTATTTCATTTTCCACATATAAGATACAATTCTACACCAGAAATAAAATGGCAAAATTTCAAGATAGTTAAAGCTCCTAACAATATTCCAAAAGAATGAATCTTACTTGGATATAACATATATAGATGAGTAAAAAAAGAAATAAGAATAAAGACTGAAGATAGGTTTAGACATTTTTATGTTATTGGGCAAACTGGTACTTGAAAATCTAGTATAATGCAAGTTATGGCTAGACAAGATTTACTAAATTGAGAATGACTTTGTGTTATAGATCCACATGGAGATTTAGCTCGTGATTTGTTACCTTTTATTCCTAGAGAAAGAGCTGACGATGTAATTATTTTTGACCCAAGTGACTTAGAAAGACCAATGTGATTAAATCTACTTGAAGCATCAACAGATGAAGA
>CAYQAV010000116.1:0-6663 GCA_964415565.1 uncultured Candidatus Peribacteria bacterium | reverse complement strand
TGGAATGATTATTTTGACATATTAAACCTAAAATTAGTCTTCATAGAGGATTAAAAAAAGAGAGAAAAATTAAACTAATTTTATCTCTCTTATATGGGAAAATTTAATCATCTCAGCCACACACTTTTTACAATTAAGCCGTATTTCTACACTTACATTGTGCATTTGTGGTCTTTCATTCCACCAGGTCCAAGTACTTTTTTGCACTTATGACACTTGTGAACATTTGCCGCTGCATGTTGTTGAGCTTTGGCTTGTTTTTTGCGAGCTTGCTCGCTTTTACGATTTCCTTTGTTGGCTTTTGCCATAAGAATCTCATGAAAATGTTGAACAAAACACCATTTTTATTATAAAGTCAAAATATATAATGTCAAGATTAAAATAATAAATATATTTATCTTGATATATTAATTAAAAAAGATACTATATTTGTAGTATATTTTCAACATAATTATGAATAAAATAAATGATTTATACAGTGATTTAGATAATGAAGTTGATTTATCTAATTTATCTAATAATAATATAAAAGTTTCTAAACTGTGAAAATGATTTTTCACAGATATTTTTGGTTTCTGAAAAAAAGATATAAATCTAGTAAATAAAAAAGTTATTAAAATATCTAAAAATAAAACAAAGAAATTTGATAGTTTATTTATTTCCAAGAAAAAAGCTCATGTTGATATAATAACTCCTAAAAAAGATCTAAATTTTTTTATAAAATCAATATTTACTTTTTTTAGAAAAAAGAAAAAAATCTATGAATTAACATCACCAAAGAGAAAAAGAAAGTTTAATAAATGAATATTATTTTTAGTTTTTTTAGTTTTTGTTTTTTATTGAAATAAGATAATTATAGAAAATTTAGTTACAAATTGATATCAAAATATATTGTCACTTAAAAATGATTTTTGAGATTTAAGTAAAGCTAAAAATGATGTTTTAAAATCAAATATATCGTTTAATATAGCTAATATACTTTTAAAACCATTTTTATTTATTCCAAATAATAATATAAAAAATGTAGATTATATAATTTCTTGATGAAGGGATTTATCAAAATTATTATCAATTTCATTAAGTTTATATAATGATACTGATAAATTAATCAAAGAAAAATGATGAATAAATAATATATATTTTACAAATTTACTTCAAAATATCAGATGAAATTATGAAGAAATTTATTCTCTACTTTATAGCTCACTAAATTATTATTCTAAGATTTGAGATTTATGAAATTCATATCTAAATGATAAATTAACATTTACAAAAGAAAAACTTAAACTTGGATTAATTTTTATAGAGATTATAAATAAAAATTATGATATATTACTTAGCATGATGTGAAATAATGGAGAAAAAAAATATTTAGTTATATTTCAAAATAATGATGAAATAAGAGCAACTGGTTGATTTATGTGAAGTACAGCTCTTATAACTATTTCAAATTGAAAAATTACAAATATAGAAAATAGTGATATTTATGCTTTAGAATGGCTTATAAATAAGGTTTATACTGATAAAGAAAAAGCTCCTGAATGACTTGATAAAATTACTTGAACTTTTGGATTAAGAGATTCAAATTATTATCCATTATTTAGTGATTCGTCTTCTAAAATAAAATTTTTTCTTGATAAGATTGATTACAAAATTGATTGAATTGTATATATAAATCAAAATATAATTCTTGATTTACTTGATAATATTGATTGAGTTGATTCAAAAATTTTAAATCAAAAAATAACAAGTTATAACTTTTCTCTTGTTTTATCAACTCTTGTAGAAGCAAAAGTATTTAAAGTTTGAACACTTTGAAGCCCAAAACAAGTTTTATTTGACTTTGCTTCTGAGTTTAAAGAAAAGTTACTTGCAAAAAAGAATTATTATTCTTATGTAAAAATTATATTAGAACATGTTAAAAATAGAGATATAGTTTTTTATTCATTTTCAACTGAAGAAAATAGTTTACTTTGGAAATTATGAGTAAATTGAGAATTAAATCTTAATTCTACTTTTGATTATAATTATCCTGTTTACATCTCAATTTGATGAAATAAAACTGATAGATATATAGATTATAGGTATAATAAAACAGTTAATCAAGTTGAATGAAGTTGTAATTATACTACTAAATTAAACATCTATAAATCGCATCATTTTTCTAAATTTGAAGATGAAACAGTAAATACACTTTTAGATTCTTATTGAGTTAAAAATAAAAATAATATTTTAAATATTCAATGAAGATGAGAAAATAAGAGTTATCTTAGAATAATTATTCCAAAAAATGCTAAAATTAATCTAGAAAAATGACAAAATGTAATTGAATATGATAATTATAAAATCGTTGAATTATACACAAAAACTGAGAAATTAGAAACAAGTTTAAATACTATAAGTTATGAATTAGAAAATCCAGATTGTGAAAAATATAGTTATAAATTTTTTAAACAACCATGAATTAATAAGTACAATATTAATTTTGATATGTTCTGAATTAAAGATAAATATAATAGTATAAGATCAGATTTTATTTATAAAAAAGATATTATTTTAAAATAATATCTTTTTTTGTAAAATAACTAGTAATTTAATTAATTTTGATTAATATATTTTATATATAATTTGTTATTTTTTACTATGAATGACTTGAAGAAATTTTTTGCACTTGATAACCCACTTAGACTTTTATATCATAAATTAAGAGCAATTACTGCAAATATTGTTTACTGATTTCCATCTAAAAGTATGGTTATTATTTGAGTTACATGAACAAACTGAAAAACAACAACTTCAAATATAATTGCAAAATGACTTATTGCATCTTGAAAAAAAATTTTTATGTTTACAACTGTAAATATAATTATTTGAGATAATGAGTATGTAAATGATACCAAGATGACTTCGCCAGATGCATTTTTACTTCAAAGATTATTCAAACAAGCAAAAGATGAATGATGTGAAATTGCAGTAATCGAAACTGCAAGTCATTGAATTAAAATGTCTAGAGTTTGGTGACTTGAATACGACATTGCAGTTTTGACAAATATAACTCAAGATCATCTTGATTTACATAAAACTATGAAGGATTATGTAAATACTAAACTTAGACTTTTTAAAGAATTAATTTCTTATGAAAGAAAACCTTGAATTAAAAAAACAGCAGTTATAAATGTATGATCAGAATATAGTGAATTATTTGTAAATGAAACTTATGATTCAGTTTATTTATATTGAAAAGGAAATTGAGCTAGTCTTGTTGCAAAAAATATTAGGATTGAAAATTGACTTACAAAATTTGAAATTAAATTACCTGGAAAAACTATTACAATTCAAACTAAATTAAAATGAGAATTTAATGTAGAAAATATATTGGCTGCAATTTGAGTATTTTTATCTTTTAGTATTTCTACTGAAGATATTCAAAAAGCTATTCTTTCTATTAATTGAGTTCCTTGAAGAATGGAATTAGTTGATAATGAAATTTGAGCTGATATAATCGTTGATTATGCACATACTCCTGATGCACTTGAAAAAGTATTAACAACACTAAAAGAAATTGGATACAAAAAAATAGTTACTGTTTTTGGTGCAACTTGAGATAGAGATAAAACAAAAAGACCAATCATGTGAGAATTTGTTTCAAAATATAGTGATGTTATTATCTTGACTCAAGATGATGATTATACTGAAAATAGCGAGATGATTATTAAAGATGTGATTCCATGAATAAATAGAATAGAATGACAAGATTTTTTTATAATTCCAACTAGAAAAGAAGCAATTGAATTAGGTATTTCTTCAATTTGAAAATGAGATGCTTTACTTATTGCTTGAAAATGAGATGAACATGTAATGGTCACAAATAAATGAGCTATAGAATGGCATGATAAAAGCATAATAAAACAAATATTAAAGGATATTGATGATAATAAAATTATTGTTTAACAAATTAAAAAGTGAGCTTATATTTAAAATACAGACCTAGTGATTTTGATAATTTAATGTGACAATCTTTTGTAAAAGACACATTAAGAAAAGCTATTGCTAACCAAAAAACGGTTTGAGCATATCTTTTATGTTGACCAAGATGAACAGGGAAAACTACAACTGCTAGACTTTTAGCTAAAACTATAAATTGTTTAAGTCCTCACGATTGAAACCCATGTTTGGAGTGTGAAATTTGTAAATCTTTCGCTGAAGATAGATTGATTGATATCATAGAAATCGATGCGGCAAGTCATACTTGAGTAGATAATATAAGAGAATTAATTGAAAGAGCACAATTTTCACCTACAAAAACTAAGTATAAGATTTATATAATTGATGAGGTACATATGCTTAGTAAATGAGCTTTTAATGCACTTTTAAAAATACTTGAAGAACCACCTTCTCATGTTAAATTTATACTAGCAACAACAGAAACTCATAAAGTTCCAGAAACAATTATAAGTCGTTGCCAAAGATATGATTTCAAGAGAATTAGTAACGAAGATATAAAAAACAGACTTACTTATATAGCTGAAAAAGAATCTATAAAAGTAGATGATAAATCATATAATTATATAATTTCAAACTCTAATTGAGGTCTTAGGAATGCTATTTCTCTATTTGAACAACTAGTTTCTGATTCAGAAATAAATTATGAAATACTAGTTGAAAAACTTTGAATAATCTCTGAAAATGAAACTGCATCATTCTTGGATAAATTATTATCAAGAGATGTAAGTATCTTATGAGATTTTGATAAGTTGGTAGCTGATTGAAAAAATATAAAACTTTTCTTTAAAGAATTACTTTTTTATACAAAAAATAAAGCAATATTTGAAATAAAACAAAAAACTAATATCTCAAATTATATTCAAATCATAGAGATAATTGATGATACTTATATTAAAACAAAGAATTCTCTTGATGAAAATACAACTTTTATGATTTGAATTTTAAAAATATTACAAAATCATACTAGTTTTAGAAATATAGAAGAAAAAATCCCAAATAAAATTGTGGAAGAAAAAAGTGTAAAAGTTGAACCAGTAAAAAAAGTTATAGAACATAAAAAAGAAACTGAAAATACTCATATATCTGAAAATGATATAGCTGATATTTTTGAATTTTCAGATGAAATTAAAACTCAAAAATCAACTGATACTAAAATAAATTCAAATTTTGATATTAGTTCATTTATAAGTAATTTGAAGTCTGTTAAAGCTAAATCAGCACTTACTATGTCATTACTTTGAGCAGAATTAAATATGCTAGACTCAGTTTTAGAAATCAGAGTAAAAACTTTGATTATGAAAAAAACAATTGAAAACACTGATAATTATGCTTTAATGATGAGTGTTTTATATACTATGTGATTTAGTGATATTAAAATAAATATAATTTAAATGTTTGCATATATAATTCCATTTTGAAAAACATTTGACGATGTTTGATTTACCTATAAAATACCAGATTTTTTAAAATCTGGTATTAAATTGTGACAAGTTGTGGAAATAGAACTTAAAAATGAAATAGTAAATGGTATAATTTATGAAATTGTTGCAGAACTTAAATTGTGATATGATTTCAAAATAAAAGAAATTTTATCTATAAAATATGATTTTATTTTTATATGAAATTATAGGATAGAATTAATGAAATTTATTTCAAAAAACTATTTTACTCCAATTCATAACTCACTTTGACTTTTCTTACCAAAGAATTTAGTAGAAAAGATAAAAAATTGAAAAGTTGAAACAAATAAGGTAGGTGAGTATAATTATACTTTTGATTTTCCTCTACAATTAACTACTAGGCAAAATGATATATATAATCAAATAATAGAATCCGAAAACAATAAAATACTATTATTTTGAGTAACTTGAAGTTGAAAAACTGAGATATATATAAAACTTATAAAAAAATATTTAGATGAAGATAAACAGGTATTGTTTTTAATTCCTGAAATTATCTTATGAAATCAAATTTTTACAAAGGTAAAAAAAGTGTTTTGAAATGATGTTATTATTTTAAATTCAACTATTAGCGAAGCTGTAAAAACTAAGTATTTTTTTGATATTTATCACAATAAAGCCAAGGTTATATTGTGAACTAGATCAGCACTTTTTTATCCATATAATAATTTATGACTTATTATCATAGATGAAGAACATGATAACAGTTATGTTTCTGATCAATCTCCGCGTTATAATGCCGTTGAAATTGCAAATAAAATAGCAGATTTAACTGATGTGAAGTTGCTACTTGCTAGTTGAACTCCTAGTGTAAATAGTATGTATAAATGAATAAAAAAAGAGTATAATTTATTGAATCTTTTGGAAAAGTATAAAAATGATTAGGTAAAACTAATCATTTTTTATGAAATAAAAATTATAATTGTCAATCTAAAATATATACTGTTTAATGCGAATTTAATGTCTCATAGGTATAATTAATTTCATTAGGTTATTTATTGGCTTAAAATAGCTAAAATAATTTACAAATATAAAAAAATGATTAGTATGAGATGGTTAATTGTTTTTATGATTTAAAACTTAGTATTTATGAGAAGGAAAATTATAATCATAATGATATTACTATTTTGATTTTGAATAAGTAATTGAGATTTTGAAACTACACCAATAGATTTAAATACATGAACATTAGGTAATC
>CAYQAV010000115.1:0-2755 GCA_964415565.1 uncultured Candidatus Peribacteria bacterium | reverse complement strand
AGATTCCCCAGACGAGCCAACAGATTAGGATTTGCCCCCTGTTTGAGCAACTCGCGAGCAATAGGCACATTGCCGCTGACGGCCGCATCCATCAGTGCAGTACGGCCGGGCTCCCAATCTTCGTCCTCTGGATTTTCACCGCTCTGAACATTGGGATCGGCGTGAAATTTCAGAAGCAGCTTGACAATGTCTTCATGCTCGCCACTGACCGCATTCATGAGTGGTGTGTAGTTCGTGTCGTCCGCGATATTGGGGTCTGCGCCGGCTTCGAGTAGCGCCTTCACAATATCCAAATTACCTTGCTGCGCAGCGCTCTTTAGGGGGGTCCATCCGTTTCCACTTGGGCGGTTGACGTCAACCCCACGTTTCAGAAGCTTCTTGATGAGTGCGACGTGTTCCTTTCTCGTGGCTGTGATCAAAGGCGATGCCACACCGAGCCCTTTGATCTGCACTCGCGAGATGACTTCGGGGTTGACATTAGCACCACTCTTTAAAAAGAAGTCAATAACATCGTCATGCCCGCCTTCGATTGCGGCCATCAGAGGCGTGTAACCGAGGTCATTGGCAGCATCAATCTGTGCGCCATTACTTAGCAAAAGACGACAAAATGAAAGCTGTCCAAGTAAAGATGCTGCGTACAAAGCCGTACAGCCACCTACTGGGATGCCGTTGTGTTCCACACTGAAATGAGCATCCAATTCCGCCCCGCTTTTGAGCAGCAACTGGGCGATTTTCTCTTCCCCAACCCGAATCGATCCAAATAGCGGACCCTTGCCGTCTGGCCTTGCCTGATTCGGATCAGCGCCGAGCTTCAAGAGTTCCTCTACAAGTTTTGATTGACGCGTCAGTACGGCAATGAGTAGCGCAGTATTGCCCTCGCCATCTATCTCGTTGACATCACCGCCGCCCTTGATGATCTTCTTGACGGCAGAAAGATCTTGACTATGCACAGACTCAAATAGGGGCGTTCGAACGACTTCCTCCGCCTCTTCTTTGCCGAGGCCAAACATACCCAATATTCTGTCCAACTCAGCAAGTTCGTCGTCATCGAATTCAGATTCTTCATGCATCGACCGCCAATGGTCAAGCTTCTGCACGAGTTGCTCCAGGACAGCCTCTTGCAGTTGCTCCTTGACTTGGTCACTGTCCAGGACCTGGCCAAGTAGGTCGAGCTTCGACTCAACCGTAGCACTATCGGAGTCCTCCTCTGGCCGAGGATCATCCAATTCATCGGGTTCGTCGTCCTCGTCTTCTTCGGACTCAGCTTCGCTGTCGGATTCCGGATTGTCATAAGGTGGCTTGTCTTTGTAGGGATGCGACATCCTTCCAAACATGGTGTCCGCCGCATTGAACACAGCGATTCCGCCAAACATGCCGGAGAGCTTGCCCAGCTCTCCATCTATCGCGTCAAGGGCACCGAACTCTTGTAGCGAATTCGCAATGTCAGTCGAATCCGATTCCTTCGCGAGCCCCAGCGCGGTCTGTCCGGCATGGTTACGATGGTTGATATCAGCGCCGAGGTGGTAAAGGCTCCGAACGACACCAAGGTGACCAGCTTTCACAGCCAGCAACATCGGAGTGTTGCCTTCATCGCCCTCGTAGTTGATGGATATACCCTCGTCCCTCAAATTCAAGATCGTTCCGAGCGCTCCACCTTCTGCTGCCTTCAACATGGCGGCATCTGGCGCAAGCGCTGAAAAGTCCTTCTCTTCAACGTGGAACTCACGTAAGGCTGCCACCGCCTCGTTGTTGCGCCTTTCCAGTGCAAGCGACAAAGCTGTCTCGCCATCGATATCCCGAGCGCTCGCATCGTCACCGCGCTCCAAATAACGTCTGATTAACGTTGGACGATTGTTCAGCGCAGCCAGAATAAGCGGTGTGTAGCCTAAATTATTTCCTTCGCTTGGATCGGCTCCGTGGTTGAGGAAATAGTCAAAGACCTCAGGATCAGGGTTACGCGCAGAAATGAAGGCCATGCGGCCGCGCTGGTCGTCACGGACTAGCTTGCATCCCTTTTCCTCAAGCGCGCGAACAAAGGCGAGGCTGCCGTGCTCTGCGATGGCAAGCGGCAATGTTTCGATCGAACCAAAGTTGGGCTCTGCCCCTCGGTCGAACAGATGTTCTGCAAGCTTGAGGTCCAACCGGTTGAGCGCCCAGCCAAACGCACCAATCCCATGCTCGGCCTCAACTGCGTTGATGTCTGCACCGGCGTCAAGGAACAAGTCAACGCAATTGGCCGCACCATTGCGAACTGCATAAATTAGCGGAGTAAATCCATTACTCAACCTTGCGTTGACGTTAGCTCCTTTGCTGACGAGCAACTTGGCCAAGTCGAAAAACTGATCGGCAGTCGTTTCGAATATTGGGGTCGTGGCATCGCCCCAACTTTGATTGGGGTCTGCACCAGCATCCAAGAGCAGTTGGGCGACCTCCAAACTTCTGGACATGCCAACAGTCGCGACCAAAGGGGTGATCCCGTCCAAAACGTCTGCAAACGACCTGCTGGGGTCAGCTCCTGCCTGAAGCATCGATTGTGCTAGATCGATGTCTCCCAAAACGCAGGCGACCAGCAACCGCGAGTCAGCAGGTAGAGAAGAAAAGTGCTTTGAACTGGTGAGCTTACGCAAGCTTTCGGGATCTCCTTGAGTGACAGCCAGAATGGCCTTTCTCCAAACTGCCTGTGTGTCTTTTGCGGACCCTGGTGTTCCCTTTTTCGCAGCTTTTATGCGCTTGAACGCATCCGAGATCAACTTAG